>JAOAGV010000069.1 GCA_026415575.1 Candidatus Sumerlaeia bacterium | reverse complement strand
GGCTGAAAGCGCCGTTGGCCGGCTCGATTCCAAGTGGGCGCGGTTGATTGTCAATACGCGCGGCGTTTGGGAAACCTCGTGGGGCGAAGACCAGCAATGGCATCTGCGCCGGGCCTCGGCGATTATCGGCCGCACCATTGCTTCGTTGCGCGTCTATGACGCATTGCGGGCGCTTGAATTGGCCCGCAGCTTGCCCGAAGTGGACCCGAAACGGGTTGGCATCGGCGGCGACGGCGAAATGGCGGTTGTGGCGGCCTATGCGGCGCTGCTGGACGGCAAAGTCAGCGCTCTTGTTTTATCCAATCCGCCGGCATCGCTGGATTTGCCGAGCGCAAAGGACGGCACCGGTGTGGCGACCGAGTTGCTGGGGGCATTGCGCATCGCCGATATTCCCGTGGCGGCGGGCTTGGTGTGTCCGGCCAATCTTGTGTTTGTCGGCAAAGCTCCTGACACTTACAATTGGGCAATCGAAATGTATAAAAAGCTCAATCTGGCGTCCAAGGTTGCTACCGTCCCGAACTTGGGCGCATGGAAGGCCGATTGAGTCTGGTTCGTGTGTCGCAGAATTCAGTCGTTGGCGGAGAAGCATTAGCGTGGCCTTTGGCCACAACAAAAGCTATGCGCACAAGGGCATATGGACAATGCGCACAGGGCCTATGTACAGGGGAATTGCGATTTCAGTCTGCGCGCGGTTTTTTCCGGCCCTGAAAGGGCCATCTGGGCTATCTATTTTAGCCCAAGGAAACGCCGTATCGCATACACAAATATCACTGGCCCTGAAAGGGCCATCTATTTTGGCCCAAGGAAAGGCTGTATTGGATACACAAATATCACTGGCCCTGAAAGGGCCATCTTATTTTAGCCCAGGGCAACGCCCTGGGAAAAATCGCAATCGAGGGTGGCAAGCCCTGAAAGGGCGCTCTAGCGTTGGCCGCCGCCGTCGTTAGCGCGTCCTTTCAGGGCTTTAGAACTTGGAGGCGGAACCATTTCCCAAGGCGTTGCCTTTGGCTAGATTAGTTCGCCCCTTCAGGCTTAAAGAACTCGAATTGCTCACGTTGCTTTTGGCCACAGCCAAAGAGATCAGGAGCAAGAGGTTGGAAGTAGGATGAGAACGTCGCAAATTGGCTGGATCTTTAGATAAATAGTTTAAAGCAGGGTGAGCAGAAGGTTGACAGCATAATGCGTTTCCTCTATTGTAAAAGCGCATTTATCTAACCCCGCAGCAGGAGCCGTCATGCCCATTCAAATCTTTCGCACCGCGTCAGGCCCCCATCCCGAAATCTACATTACAGCTCTTCCTGATGATGGCCACAGATGGCCAGAGAAAGCCCAACAGGTTTTCGCCGCCTGCGCGCAGGCCCTGCAAAGTACCGGCGCGCGAATTCTTCAGGAACGCATCTTTGCCGCCGACGCTGTCCTCGACAATGTCGGCCCCATCCGCCGCGGCGCCTACGGCCCGCTGGACGACGGGATCCCACCAACCCGGCTGGCCGTGCCTGTCGGCGCCACGGGCGAGTTTGCAGGGGTTCTTATTCACGCGGTTTGCAGTGAGAAACCGCCGGCGCCATTTCGTGCGCCGGGGCCGGTCTTTGGGCGGACGGTGGACTTCGGCGACCGCACCTACGTGGCGTTGTCGGGTATTTCCGCACCCGAAGCCGGCGACGCCGAATCGCAGGCTCGTGCCGTCTTCGAGCGCGCTGCGGCCGCCCTGAGACAAATCGGCGGGGATATGCGTTCGGTCGCCCGCACGTGGGTCTGGCTCGACGATATTCTTTCTTGGTATGGCAGGTTCAACGAGGTGCGCAATCGCTTCTTCAGTGAATGCGGGATACTCGACGGCCGGACGGAACGCAGCTGCCCGCCGGCAAGCACCGGCATCGGCGTCAGTCTGGCCGGCCGGCCCAAGTGTGGACTCGATGTTGTGGCAATTGTCGGCGAGGACGCTGAAATTCGGCATTATCAGGCTGCCGGCGATCAGGATTTTGCCCTCAAGTATGGCTCAGCTTTTTCACGCGCTGCCTGTGCCCTTACTCCCGGCGGCGAAACAGTTTATGTTTCTGGAACCGCCGCCATTGACGCCAAAGGCGCCACGGAACATGTGGGCGATCCGCGCGCCCAGATCGAGGACACGCTGGAGCACGTGCGGGCGGTGCTGCGGGACATGAACTGCGGCGAGGCGGACGTCGTGCAGGCAATTGTGTATTGCAAGACGCCGGAAGTTGAGCGCGTTTATCGCAGCATGAAACCCGCCTTGAGTTGGCCCCACGTAACGGTACTGGCGGATGTGTGCCGCGACAATTTGCTGTTCGAGGTGGAAGCGACGGCCATGCGCGGCGCGCATCGGCTGGGATAGACCCAAAAAACTGCGGCGGCGGAGCAATCGCAGGCAACATATGGTATGGCAGCACCGGCCAGTTTGTGGCCGGAAAAGCCAAAGCCGCCGTCGTGGAAGGCAATCAGGCGTTTCCCATATGATCACAGAAATTCTGCACAACATTCCTTTTCGTCCCGACTTTACGGCCCTCTGCCGCGATCTCCGTTTGAAGCCCGACTCGCCACCGGCCGAGGAACTGGCCCACCTCGTCGCCGAAGCGCCCCCCATCGCCCGCCCCAAAGCCGTCTATCGTCTGGCGCAGGTCCAGTCCTGCACCGACAACACGGTGGTCATTGAGGGCATACCGTTCACCAGCCGCGTGCTGGCCGTCAATCTTAAGCCTGTCAACCGTGTATTTGCCTTTGTTGCCACGTGCGGCGTGGAAATCGAGGCGTGGTCGCAAACCATCGAGGGCACGCTGCGCCGGTTCCTCGCCGATGCGGTCAAGGAAGCTGCGCTCTCTGCGGCCGTCGAGGCGCTGCAAAAGCATCTTGACGCCCGCTATCGCCCGGGACCGCTGGGGATGATGAATCCGGGCTCTCTTGAGGACTGGCCGACCTCAGCCCAGCCCGATCTGTTCCGCCTCGTCGGTGATACGCGCAGCGCCATCGGCGTCGAACTTCTCGACAGCTGCATCATGTCGCCCATCAAGTCGGTCTCAGGAATTCTCTTCCCCACCGAGTCGGGATTTGAAAGTTGTCGGCTGTGTCCGATGAAGAACTGTCCGAAACGCCGCGCCCCGTACGACGAGGCGTTGTGGAAAGAAAAGTATCAGTCCACTCCGCCCGCACCGTCCACTCCATCGCCCCCGATTAATTGAAACGTCCCACCTGCCGCACACATGGCGCTCGGGCGGCCATCCCGCTTTTTTTCTCCAAGGGTGCTGCGACGCCGCAGTACGCATCCCGCCCAATCGCGATCAAAGCGTGGAATTGAGGCCCAGTTTCTCCGGCGTGATTCGTGAATTGACAACCGCAGGTTGTTCTTCCAGTTTTTCTTGTGCTGGCAGTTCGCCACGGAGGTTGCCCAAGCAAGGCTGATGAGCAAGGCAAAGAAACGGGAGAAGAAGGAAAAGCGGGGCGGGGTGCGGCCGCCTGCGCGGCGCGAGGCATTTTCGCTTCGCCGCTTTTTTCCCGCCGACCCTGCTCCCCTGCTTTACGGCACCGTGATTGCGCTGGCCATCGTTTTGGCATACGCCAACAGTTTTGCCGGAACGTTTGTATTCGACGATACGCCTTCGATCACAGGGAATCCTACGATCCGGCAACTATGGCGGCTGGACCGTGTGCTGTCGCCGCCAAGGGCGGGCGAGGCTGTCCAGAACCGGCCCGTCGTCAACCTGACGTTGGCGGTCAACTGGGCGTTGGGCGGCAGTCGGGTGTTTGGCTACCACCTTTTCAACCTTGTGATTCATCTCGTCAGCGCCCTCGCGCTGTTTGGCATTGTCCGCCGCACGCTGCTCCTGCCAAAGTTCGGCGGGCGGTTTCGCGAATCGGCCATTGGCTATGCAGCGGCCGCAGCGCTGCTGTGGGGCGTGCATCCGCTCAATACGGAGGCGGTTACGTATATTGTTCAGCGCACCGAATCGCTGTTTTCCATGTTCTACTTGTTGACCCTGTATTGCTGCATTCGGGGCCTTGTCTCATCGCGAAGCAGGCTGTGGTTTTCCGCCGCAATCGCCGCGTGTGCGTTGGGCATGGGAAGCAAGGAGGCAATGGTCACGGCACCGCTGATGGTCCTTTTGTATGATCGCGTGTTTGCAGCAAGTTCATGGCGCGAGATTTATCAACACCGGCGCGGGCTTTATATCGGACTGGCGGCGACTTGGATTTTGCTGGGCGCAATTTTGGTATTGGCCTCCGGAGCGCGCGGCGGCGCGGCCGGTTTCGGTTTCGGCATGACGTGGTGGGAATACGCACGAACACAGCTCTGGGCGGTCTGCCGCTACTTGCGGCTGGCCTTCTGGCCCGTCGGCCTTGTGGTGGATTACGGAACTTGGACAGCCAGAACACCGGGCGAGATTGTTCCGTATGCACTGGTGGTTGTTGCGTTGATGGCCGCGACTGTCGCGGCTTGGTTCCGATGGCCGTGGGCGGGCTATCTGGGTACATGGTTTTTTGTCATTCTTGCACCCAGTTCCTCGATTGTCCCATTGCTGACACAAACCATCGCCGAGAAACGAATGTATCTGCCGCTGACGGCAGTTGTAACCTTGGCAGTGATCATTGCGGGCGAAGGGACTCGGCGGTTTCTGGAGCGCCGGATAGCCGACGAAGCTGTGCGGCGGGGCAGCGCCCGCTGGCTCAGCGTTGGCGCGGTCGCCTGTCTTGCGGTGATTCTCGGCGCCATGACGCATGCCCGAAACCGAGACTATCGCTCGGAAATCGCGTTGTGGGACGATGTCATCCGCAAGCGGCCGGACAATCCGCGGGCCTATCTCAACCGCGCTTACGCCTGCCAGAAAATCAAGGCTTGGGATCAGGCCATTGCCGATTGTGACAAGGCGGTAGAACTCGCCCCAAACGACCCTTACGTCTATCTTAAGCGGGGCGAGGCGTACGCCGCCCGCGGCGATACCAGCCGCGCCTTGGCGGATTTTGACAAAGCGATCGAACTGGATCCGACCTATGCGCGGCCGTATCTCAACCGCGGCAACATTCTGCGCGACCGCGGCGACCTTCATCAGGCGATCGAACAGTATTCCAAAGCCATTGAACTGATGCCCGATCTGACGGATGCCTATAACAACCGCGGCCTGCTCCATGCCCGGCTCGGCAACCTCGCTCAAGCTGTGGACGACTTCACCAAGGCCATCGCCGTCAACCCTCTGATCGCTTCGTACTACGCCAACCGCGCCAGTGTTTGGAATTTGCAGGGACGCTATCCGCAGGCCATTGCGGACTGCAACCGCGCCATTGAGCTCGACCCCGATGCCGGCGACGTTTATCTCACGCGTGGCAATGCCTACGGCCAGTTGGGAAATGCCGAGCAGGCCATGGCCGATTACTCGAAGGCCGTCGAGTTGAAACCCAATCTGGCCGAGGCGTATAACAACCGCGGCGGACTGCATATTCAACGAGGGGCTTACGATCGTGCGCTTGAAGACCTCGACAAGGCGATTGCGCTCCGGCCGGAATATGCCAACGCCTACTGCAACCGCGCACTGGCCTATTATTATCTGGAAGACTATGCCAAGGCGCGGGCGGATGTTGCGCGCGCGAAGGACTTGGGAACGACGCCGCCGGCGCGGCTGCTTGAGCGTCTGGCCAAAGCTCCGGCAAACCGGACCACGCCATGAAAGGGACCAAGGTTTGTCGCGCGCGGTTTGCGCTTTGGGATTGTGAGGAATGACGAAAAGGCGCCAGCGAGACCACCAACCTAAGAAGAAAACTTCTCCGTCGGAAGCCGACAGGCCGACGGCGCCGGAGCCGCCGTCCGGTGTGCGCGATTTTCGCCTCCGCATCGCCGCCGTCGCCGTGGCCCTTGCCGTAGCACTCGCTTACAGCAACAGTCTGTGGTGTCCCTTCATTTTCGATGACAACTCCTCTATCTCGCAGAACCCGAGCATTCGGCGCTTGTGGCGGCTGGACCGCGTGCTGCGACCGCCGGGCGGCGGCATTCCNGTTCAAGGCCGGCCTCTGGTCAACCTGACTTTGGCGGTCAATTGGGCTTTGCACGGCGAGGAAGAGATCGGCTATCATTTGTTTAATCTGGCTGTGCACATTGTCAATGCGCTGCTCTTGCTGGGCATCGTGCGGCGCACGTTGCTCCTGCCTGCCTTCGGCGACCGCTTCAGCCTTCACGCAACTGATTATGCGGCGGCCGTCGCGCTGCTCTGGGGACTTCATCCGCTGACCACCGAAGCAGTGACCTATGTGGTGCAGCGCACGGAATTGCTCTATTCGATGTTTTATCTGGCGGCGCTGTATGCCTGCATTCGCGGCTATACGGCTGAACGCGGCACGAGGTGGTTTGCCGCCGCATGGGGGAGCTGTCTTCTGGGCATGGCCTCGAAGGAGGCTATGGCAACAGCGCCGGTGATGATTCTCCTATACGACCGCGTGTTTGTGGCACAATCGTGGAAGGAGTTGGCGCAACGGCGCTGGCGGCTCTATGCAGCGCTTGCAGCGACGTGGGTGTTGCTGGCCGGGCTGATGATGCAAAGCGGCGGCAGCCGGGGCGGAACGGCCGGCTTCGGCGCAGGCGTCACGGCATGGGAGTATGCCCGCACACAGTTCTGGGGCATCTGCCGCTATCTGCAACTGGCGTTGTGGCCGCACGGCCAAGTGGTGGACTACGGGACGTGGATCGCGCGGTCGCCCGCTGAAATCCTTCCCTATGCGCTTATCCTTGCGGTGCTGATCGCCCTGACGGCCGCTGCCTATACGCGCTGGCCTTGGGCCGGCTATCTGGGAACCTGGTATTTTGTGGTTCTGGCGCCAACCTCGTCGGTTGTACCGGTGGCCACGCAAACGCTGGCCGAAAAGCGGGCGTATTTGCCGACCGCCGCCGTTGTGGCTCTCGCAGTGTTTGTCCTCAGCGCTGCAGGACAGCATTTTCTTCACCGCACAATTGCCGATGTTGCGCTGCGCCAACGTCGCGCGCGACTCCTCGCCGCCATCTCTCTGGCCGCAGCCGCGCTGGCTCTCGGCGCGCTGACCTTTCGCCGCAACCAGGACTATCGCTCCGTCCTTTCGATCTGGGATGATGCCGTGCGCAAGCGTCCCCAAAACCCCCGCGCTTATCTAAACCGCGCCGGCGCTTATCAGGCCCAACGTGCGTGGGAAGAGGCTCTGGCCGATTTGCAGAGCGCCTTGGCTCTCAACCCCAACGAATCGCATGCGTATCTTCAGATGGGGGACATCTGGAATGCACGCGGCGATCGCCAGAAAGCCCTCGAAAACTACACCCGGGCCATAGAACTAAAACCCGCCGACATCGAGGCCATTATGAATCGCGGTAATCTCTTCCGCGATTTGGGCGACGCCGACCGCGCGCTGGCCGATTACGCGCGCGCCATCGAACTGCGCCCGGAACTGCCCGACGGCTACAACAACCGCGGCCTTCTGCTCGCCCAACTCGGCCGTCTCGACGAAGCCCTGCTCCATTTCTCGAAGGCCATCGCTGCCGATCCCTACCAGCCCGGTTACTACAGCAACCGCGCCAACCTCTATAACGCTCTCGGCCGCTATCGCGACGCCATCCGAGACTGCGAGCGCGCTCTTTCACTCGATCCCGGCTACAGCGATGCCTATATCAACCGCGGCAATGCCTACGGCTTTCTCGGCGATGCTGCGAGAGCCCTTGCCGACTATTCCAAGGCCATTGAACTTGATCCGGCGGCGCTCGAAGCCTACAACAACCGCGGGGGACTGTATATTCACTCCGACCGCTATGACCTCGCCATCGCCGATTTTTCGAAGGCCCTTGAATTGAACCCGAACTACGCAAAGGCTTATAGCAATCGGGCAGTGGCCTACTTTTATCGCAAGGAATACGACAAGGCGTGGGATGACGTCCGGCGCGCACAGGCCCTCGGTGCAGCCGTGCCCGAGGAACTCCTGCAACGCCTTAAGGAGGCACAGCCGCAACCGTGAACGGCTGAACTTGACGCGACGCGTTCGCAATTACGAAAGACGCAAGTTGTTTTGCCATTTTGCCATCCGGTGAAGCGACGATAAAGGAACGTCATTTGGATGGGTGCCATCCACGGCGTGCGAATATAAGTAAAAATCCAAAAAAATAGAACGGCCGGTATGATCCAGTCGGGGTAATGTGGTTGGGGGGATGCAGTCGGCATGATGCGGTCGGGGTGGAACCCGACCCTCCATGAAGGATAAAATGTGGAGGGCCGCCTTCCACGGCGACCGAATATAAATACGAACGGTCGGCGTGGTTCCGTCGCGATAATGTGGTTGGAGGGGTGCGGTTGGGGGATGCGGTCGGCATGATGCGGTCGGGGTGGAACCCGACCCTCCACGAAGGATAAAATGTGGAGGGCCGCCTTCCACGGCGCCCTCAATACAAGAGTATCAGGCAATTATGGGAAAAACATGGACGCTACGCTTATTCAATGCCGGGAATCGTTGCCTTTCGCAAACTCCAGCGACGGGCAGTTCAATGGACTTCTGCTTGACAATGCGGCAGTCCGTGCGGTGTCTTTTGTTCGTGTAGGCCGTGGTTCGCAGTCAGCAATGCCACCTCGAAAAGCAAGGTGAAGCCATGAAAGCCGCATGTCGCGCACTGGTCGGCATCGCCATTCTCAGTTGGACCGGCGGTTGTGCTGTGATGACCCGACAGAATGCCGTTCTCCATTCCGAAGCCATTCGCGCCGCCTCGCCCCGCACGGTTGCCGTGCTTCCATTTCACAACGCCAGCGCCGAGCCCTTGGCCGCCGGCATAGCCCGCGATGCGCTCTATTACGCTCTGGCCGATCGCGGATTTGAACTCCTAAACCTTGCCGAGATTGACCGCAAAGTCAGCGACCGCGAAAATCTGGCGGCACTGGCCCAGCGTGGCCCCAACGGCGGTATTGACGCTTCGGCCGCCGGGCGTATTTTCGGCGCCGATGCCGTTGCCATCGGTCGGGTCCTGTCCGTGCAGCCCGTTTCTTTTGGTCTCGGCCGTATTTTCTACATTCGCATCCAAGTCTGGTTGATGGACACCCGCACGCAGAAAGTCCTTTGGAATGATACGGCGTCGGGCTGGGTTCGACAGATCGAACTGCCGCAGCGCGCCGCCCCGACGGCCACGCCTGCCGAACTCCGCCAAATCGAAATGTTGCGGCTCTGCCGGGCGTTCGACGCGCTGATGCAGCGCCTTGCCCGCCGTTTGCCTTCGGTCGCGCCTCCCGCTCCCCGCACCACGCTGGCCATTCACCGGCTGGCCGTACAATCGCCGCGTCCGGTGATTTCTGCCGGCGACCGCATAGATATTGTCGCCGAGGGAACGCCCGGATGTCTGGTCAGTGCAACGCTTGGCAGTCTCGGCAAAACCATCGCCCTCGAAGAATCCGGCGCCCAACCCGGAGGGGTCTATCGCGGCGCTTACACGATCGAGCCGGGCGACAATTCCAGCTATTGCCGCGTCGCCGTTACTCTGGTATCCGGCGGCCACGAATGCCGCAAAGTCGCCGATGTGCGCTCGGCGTTTGCCATTGACACCACCCCGCCTGACCCGCCGACCGATCTGGCGTTCGAGACGCGCCCCAGCGGCGTGACCCTGCGCTGGACCCCTCCGGCCACCGGCGAGGTTGCCCATTACATGGTCTATCGCAGCGAGGCGACTACAGGCGGCGTGCGGGTGATTGACCGGCCGATTGCGAACTATTGCGAAGATAGAACGGCGGTTTCCGCCGGCCGCTATGTCTATTTTGTCAAAGCGCTCGACGGCGCCGGCAACCCCAGTTCGTCGTCCGCCGAGTTGATCGTGGACCTGCCCGGCACGGGACCAACTAGCGTGGGCGGCAAAATCGAGGGCCATGTTCGCTGGACGGCTTTTGGCGGCCCGTACCGCGTGCGGTTGGACGTGGACGTGACCCCCGGATCGTTTCTGTATATCGAGCCGGGAACGCAGATTGAGATTCCGCCGGGGATGGAGATTACTGTGCGCGGAAAAGTCGAGGCGATCGGCCGTGCCGACAATCCGATCATCATCAGCGGCACGGAATCCTCGCGCGGATTTCATCTCAACGACGCACGGTCGGAACTGCACGCCGCTCATGTCATTATTTCCGGAGCGCGCCGCGGGGTGGAGGTAACTTCGGGCCAGTGCCATCTGGAGCACGTCACCCTGCGAGGCAACCAAGTCGGCATCTTGGCGGCGGGCGCGCGGCAGCTGAGCATGAATCAGGTCGTGATGCGGCAAAACCAATACGGGGCGATTCTCGGCGGCAGCGCGGAATTGCGCGGGTGCGAGTTTCTGGACAACGGCGCGGGTTTGCGCCTTCTGGGCGAGGGCGTAACGCTTCACCGCTGCCGCTTCAACAACCGGCAGAGGGACATCGAGAAGATTGGCGCGCAGCCCTATTCGGTGGACAACAACATTTTTGCCACCGCCGACCCGACGCAACTGTGCCGCCGGTTGTGGGGCAACATTACCTGCAGCACCATTCTTGCTCCCCGCACATTCGGGGGCGGCGAACGGGTGGTCCGGTTCGAGCCGGTGAAAACCTATCTGGCACGCGCTGAAATGGCCGCCGTCAACTGGAACTGGGAGAAAGCGCTGAGCAACTACGAAGCCGCGCTCGTTCAGGAACGCAATCGTGATGTCATTGGAAAAGCCCTGACCGTCTATAAGCAAATTGTCGCGCTGGAGGGCGAGACGGCTTTGGCGCGCCAAACAGACTTCTGCCAGTCGGCGGCGCTGGCCTTCCCCAACGATGTCGCGCTGTTGCAGCAATTGGCCGAGTTGTATTTCCAGCAGGGCAACGGCCGGATGGCCCGCGAAGTGTGCACGCAAATCCTGAAAGTGGACCCCAAAAACGAGTTCGCCAAAAAAAACCTTGCCGCCATCGTCACCCGTCCATAAACTTGCTTTCGATTGCGGTGGCAATGTACACGATTTTGTGTTTTCGGTTTTGCCTTGTCCGCAACATCGAGGCGAACGATTCCTATGCCGCCAAGTGAAGACGATATCCGCCGCGTCATTGCGGGCGGATTTGGAGTTGTCGGATGAACAGCATACGTGTGGGAGTCGTCGGCGTGGGCCGGCTGGGCCAGCATCACGCGCGTTTATACCATGAGCTGCCCAACGCCCATTTGGTGGGCGTGGTGGATACGGACGCCTCGCGGGCCGCCAAGATCGCCCGCAACTACGAGACGCACGCCTTTGGTGATCACCGGCAGCTTTTGGGATTGGTGGATGCCGTCAGCATCGCGGTTCCAACCACGGCCCATCACCGGATTGCCCGCGACTTCCTCGATGCGGGCGTTCACGTTCTGGTCGAAAAACCCATCACGGCCACCGTGCCCGAAGCCCGCGATTTGGTGGATCGCGCACGCGAAAAGAATCTTGTCCTACAGGTCGGCCACGTCGAGCGGTTCAATGCAGCCATTGTCCGCCTGCGCGAGGTGGTTCGCGATCCCGTGTTTATTGAGGCCCACCGGCTGGGGCCCTACGACCCCCGTGTTCAGGACGTTGGCGTTGTCCTTGACCTGATGATCCATGACTTGGACATCGTGCTGGAAATTGTGCAGTCGCGCGTCAAGAGCATTGACGCCGTCGGCGTGGCAATCTTCACCGACAAGGAAGACATTGCCAATGCCCGGATTCACTTCGAGAACGGTTGCATCGCCAATTTGACGGCCAGTCGAATCACGCCCAAAAAGACCCGCAAAATCCGCTTCTTTCAGGAAGATACCTACATTTCGGTGGATTACGTAAAGCCGGGGATGGAGATTTACCGCAAGCAGCCAGTGGCCAATCCTTCGCCCGGCACGCCGCCGGTCGAAATTGTGCGCAAGCGCGTGCGGTTGAAGTGGCATGAGCCTCTGCGGGCCGAACTCGAGCATTTCCTCGAATGCGTCACCCACGGGGTGCCGCCCCAAATCACCGGCGAAAAAGCCCAAGACGCTCTGGCGCTGGCGGTCACCATCTCGGAGATGATTCGCGGGAACGGTCGTGCTTACCCCCACGCGGCCGTTCCACACCAACCCATGCGTCTATCCGGCAGTTGAGGGCCGGACATCTGACCGTCGAAGGCCCGGTTGCGCCATGCCGTCCAAGCATATTTTCCTGATCGCCGGTGAGAATTCGGGCGACCTTCATGCCAGCAATCTCGTGAAATCCCTTCTGCGGCTTGACGGCTCGCTGCGCTTCAGCGGCTTGGGTGGCCCGCAAATGGCCGCCGCCGATGTCATCCTTCTCAAAGACATCGTCAAAGGATTGGCCATCGTCGGCGTGACGCCCGTCATCCGGAACATCACCCTCATCCGCCGCCTCCTCGAACAGGTCCAAGAGTTCCTCAGCGAACAGCGCCCGGATGCCGTCATCCTCGTGGACTATCCCGGCTTCAATCTCCGTGTGGCCAGCATGGCCCACGTCCTCAACATCCCGGTCATCTATTACATCAGCCCGCAGATTTGGGCTTGGCATCCCACGCGGATTTCCCGCATTCGCCAGACCGTGGACCTGATGATGGTGCTGTTCCCGTTCGAGGAGGAAATGTATCGCAAAGCCGGCGTGCACGCGGTTCACGTCGGCCATCCCTTGCTGGACATCATGCGTCTGACCATGAACCGCGACGAGGTGTTTCAGAAGTTTGGCTTTGATCCGGCGAAAAAACTGATCGGATTGCTGCCCGGCAGCCGGAAACCGGAAATTGTCCGCCATCTTCCGGTCATGCTTGAAGCCTGCGAGCGGATGATGGCCGCGCGGCCCAACCAGTTTCAGTTCGTCATCCCGAGGGCTTCGACCGTTTCCCACGAGTTGCTCAACAAATACATCGAGCGATTTCCCGTGCCCGTGCGCGTCGTGGACCAGTATCGCTATAACGTCCGCTCGGCGCTCGACTTTGCCATTGTCAAGTCGGGGACTTCGACGCTCGAAACGGCCATTCTCCTCACACCCATGGTGATTGTCTATAAGGTGTCGTTTATCACGTGGATTCTGGCCAAAATGTTTATACAGATTCCGTGGATCGGTCTGGTGAACATTGTGGCGGGTACACGCGTCGCCCCAGAACTTGTCCAAAACGAGGCAACGGGGGCTAATATCAGCCGTGCGGCCTTGGAGATTCTGGGCGACCCGGAACGTTTGGCCAACACCAAGTTTCAACTCGAGCAGGTCAAGGGAAGTCTGGGCCGGCCGGGCGCTTCGCGCCGCGCGGCACGGTGCGTAATGGAAATTTTAGCCGGCCGTCCACCCGAAGAAGTGGTCCGCATGGCGGAGTCGTGGGAGTGATCTGTGGGGATTGTGGGTTGTAGGCAAGGGAAAGGCGCCGCGGGCAGCGCCCAACACATGTTCCTTCCCATCCCTGCGACTTGCAATCATCATCTATGGCCGAATTCGGAAGGCTCTGGCTTTTTCCCCGTCAAACGCAAACGTGAATATCGAATCGGGCGCGCGAACATGTCCGGCCTGCCGGCCGCTTCTTAAGTCTGTGACAATTCCCGACAATCCGCTTGGCAACTGCACGGTTACCGTCCCCGATGCTGTGGAAAAATAATCGGCCGCCAGCAAGAATACCTCGTTTCCTTTTCGCATTCCCGAAAGCCTCACGGGCGGCTGCGATGTGGTGCCCGTGAGCAATTCGCCATCCACAATGATGTCCTCGACTTGGCCGGCAATCCGAAGCGCCTCGGCGTAGGCCGCCAAGTCTTCGGTGTCCCAGACGCGGCTGCTCCAGAAGTGAACGCCCTTGGAGCCGTTGGCGAAACATTCGAGAAGCGCCCAGCGGAACATCTCGCCCGGAAACGTCCCGGCGTCGCCCGGCGTAATCCAAGGCATCACGTCGCTGCGGGGCAGTTTGACGCGGTCGGCACGCGCTTCGTCGCCGACAAGGCCCACGTGATACGGCTCCAGCGGCGTATAGGTCGAAACCTGCGAGTTCTGCATATGCGCGGGATAGAGGCGGTCGAAGGGCCAAAGGCTTTGATAGTTTATGCCCGGACGGAAGTCATAGCCGCCGATTTCGATACCGGCAAAAGGCACATTGCGGCGGTCGGGCCATTTTTCAGCCATTGCCCGTCGCACGGCGTTCGACAGGTCTGTCCACATTTCCCCACCCTTGAGCAAATACCACTCGTCCCAGTCCTTGCACCCGCTTTGGGCAAAGTCGGCTTTGCAGCGCGAGCACTTGGGCGAATCCTGCGGCCCCCGCCAGCCCCATAGTTCAATGTCACAGCTCAAGAAATCGGCTTTCACCGCCGCGGTTTGTCCGGCCAGCCGTTCGAGTTCAGCGCGATACAATGGGCCGCGATAACTCGGACACAGTTGAGTGCCCTGTTTGCCGTCGCCGAACTGGCAATACAGCTCGCCGGCACGCTTGTGCGAGCCCAGCATGGCATGGAGCGGCGAGTCTATGTTCATGATCTTGAAACCCTCGCCCCGCGCCTTCTCGACAAAGGCCAACGAGTCCGCCGCTTTCATTTCAGGATAGCGGCCAAACAAGGGCAATGTGTTCAGGCCCAAGTGATGAAAAACGCGCAGACCGTCCGGCCAAGACAGGGTGGCGGACAACGGCCACCAGCCCAGTCCGGCAATCAGGCGCTTGGGCGGCTGCACGGCGGGGATTTCAATTGCCTCGACCGGCTGCTTCATTCGTGGCGACCATGTCCCGCCGCTCTGCAGCCGGTAGCGCAGGAACCCGCGCTTGCCGTTCGGCCAGTTTCCGCCGAGATAAATACGCCCCCAGTCTTTGTTGGCACGGCCGAAATTGACGGAGAAGTTCGCACGCATGAACACTCCTTCGCTGTCGCGGACCGGATTCGTGTTGATTTCCTTCATTGCCGTGCCACCAATCCACCCGCCCAGCAATTGCAAGCCTTCCGGCAAGTCCAGTTCGATTTCGCCGGAAACGGGTGGTTTTCCCGGCGGCAAGATCAGTCCGATGGGATTGGGCGTGGGAATATTGGTAGAGATAAACACCGTCGGCTTGTGGAAATACATGCGGGGACGGACGACGGAGAAATCGCTTCGCTGCGTGTCGTCAAATGGCCGGCGCGATGCATCGCCGTCGGCCTTCAGAACCGCCATTTCATCCAGCACGGTCAGGGCCGTCGTGTAGAACGACAGGCCTACCCACCGCGCGCGCGCCTGCAACCCGCTGAACCGCAGCGTGTGGACCCATGCCTTGCCTTCGTCTCGTGGAATTCCGAATCGTTCTTTATCGCCCGAACGCCACTTCGAATACGAGGCTACCTTGTAGTAAGTATCGCCATCCTCGCTTGCCAAAACATCCACCCAGCCGGGCAAGGCGACCCCAGCCTGCGGCGAGCCGCCCTGAAACCGCACTGTCACCTCGTCCACCGGCTGCACCGCGCCCAAGTCCACGGCCAGTTGCACCAAACCGGCATAAGAATACCCCACGCAAGCGGTATCGAACCACAGGCGATGGTCTACCCGCGAGGAATGCTTTCCGTCGGTCAGATCGGTTGCGTCGGTGTTCCCGCGCGCGGTCAATTCATAGTTGGGCGCGGGGGAAAACACCACGCGTTTGCCCCACGCAAGGTTTTCGGAAGCATTGGCCAAAAGGGGTTGTATTGCAGCAAAACAGATCAAAGCGCAGAGCCGGACAGAGAGGGCATAAATCATGAATCTTTCCTTTTTATGGATCTGCAATTTACAAAACGCGGCGAGAAACACCCGTAGCACAAAGCGCAGCGGCGAAGTCAACGCCTGTCGCTCCAATTGCAAGAAATGCCCTTTCAAACTTGCCGCGACAAAGCCTCGACCAAATTGTCGCTGCGGAAGACAATTGTCTGGCCGTCGAGGCGCTCGCGGCGCTTGCCGTCGCACAGAATCCCGTCCAGATGGCTCGTGCTGGCGTATTTGAGTTTGACCTCGTAGGGCGGGGACATTGTGAACGGTTTGATCCGGCCGGCCTTGGCTATCGCGGCGCGGGCCTTCTCAAAGATCAACTGCCGCGCCACCGCAGGCGAAAGGAGTCGCGCCGCATGTCGCCCCCAGCCTTCCTTCACTTGCGCCGTCTCGATGTCGCCCAGAAGCGCCCGCGCCTCGGCACACACCTTGTCGTCGCCCGTCACCAGAAGCACGGGGACACCGAACCGCCCCGCCCACAGCGCGTCCAGTCCAACCTCGCCCAGCATCACGCCGTTGACCCAGATGTGTTGCCACATCGAGGAACTCATCGTGTGATCGCAGACGGCGCGTGGCGTGCCCGCCATGGCATGATAGCCGACCAAAAAAACACCGGCGAACGAGGCATCGAGTCCGGGGAACCGCTCGACGTAGGGGGCTCCCATCATATACTCAGCGCCGGCGTCCAATTCCTCATAAATCAGCGTCTTGCCGCTGTCATGCATATCCCAGACAAGGATCTCGGTGGCGCCGCCGGCGCGGGCGCCGGCGACCGCTGCGTTCACATCGCGGGTCATCATGGTTCGATATTCGGGGATTTCCTCGGGTATCCGATGAATGCCGCTCGCGCCTTCTGCATCGCAAGAAATGTAAATCTTCACGGCAATGCCTCCCGGTCGTTCAAGATTTCTTCTTTTTCCAGTGCTCCAAGCGCACCTGAATGGATAGGTCGGGGAATGCGATCTTTCAACCAAAACAATCCTTTTTCCACTATTGTGAGTCCCTTATATGGGGAGAGGGGGAATTATAATGCATGCAAAGCACAGAAGGGCTGATGTACTACGCTTTTGGAGGCGCTTCGAGGCCAGTCTTGGTTCAGAGCAAGTTGCGATAGACGGCAGCATGGGCGTCACGGTCACGCCTTTTGAAATAAAACTGCTCGCAACCCCATCATGTTCATCGGGCAAACGCCCATGCGATGGTGGAATCGGACTCTTTTGCAAGTCCCCTTTCATTAGAGCTTGCACAAGGCTTTATTCTGTCGCTAAATGTTTTTTGCAGGGTGGAAAGAGAAGATCTCAGTCTTGGATTTCAGGTTAGTCCCATGAGGTTGCATATCAGGGTTCTGACTTCTTTTTCTCTTTTCACAGCAGCGGCAGTTTTATTGGCCGCATGCGGGAAGGACTCGTCTCCTTCGCCTGCGGCCTCGCCGACCAGTACGACCGCCACGGCAACGGCCGACGATCCCCTGCGGCGCGAATACGCCGTGCCGGTAGCTGTTCGCAACATTCTGCGCGCCACCATGCATGAATACGTGGCCACGGTCGGCACGGTGGCGCCGGTTCGCTCCTTGGCAGTCAAGGCTGAGGAGTCGGGACGGATTCACTTCGTCAAGCCTTGGCGGGAAGGCGATTATGTAAAGGAGAACGAGATTCTGGCGCGGTTGGACGAGGAGGAAACGCTGCGGGAGATTGAAATTGCTCAGGCGGATTTGGATTCGGCCCGCAACGATCTCGCTTTGGCTCTAGCGCAGGTCGAGCGCACGGCGACCGATTTTGCCCGCGCCGACGAGATGTTCCGACACGGGCAGATCGCCCGGAAAGCGTGGGAGGAACGCAAGTTCAGCGCCGACTCGGCCAAAATCCGCTACGAGGAAAGCGTCATCCGCGTCCAGCGGGCGGAAAAATCGCTCGACCGCTTGCTCTTGCAGCGCGACCGCAAAATTGTTCGCGCTCCCATGAGCGGCTATCTGGTGGCCAGCGATGCGTTGCAGAACCGCAACGACGCTTCGGCCGCCAATTCCGCCGTGCGCATCACCGATCAGGAAGGCCGCTTGGTCGGCACGGGCACCACCATTTGCGGCGTCGTGGATATGGAACATGTCCTGATCCGTTGCGATGTGACCAGCAAGGACATCGGCAAAATACAAAAGGGCCAAAAGGCCATAGCCACCGTGTATGCGGATGAAGAAGTGGTGGTCGAGGGCGAAGTGGCTGATGTCTCGCAGATTATGAGCATGGACACGCGCGCCTTCAAGGTGGACATTACGGCACCGAATCCGCGCGGCATGCTGCGGCCGGGCATGTTTGCCCGCGTCAATATCATCATCAGGACGCGGCGCGACACCATGATCGTCGAACGGAAAATCATCCAGCGCCGAAACAACGAAGATATTGTGTTTGTGGTCAACGACGAAGAACGCGCCGAAAAACGTACCGTCCAGCTCGGACTCGAAAACCCTGACGAAGTGGAAATCCTCGATGGGTTGCGCGAGGGCGACAAACTGGTGGTCCTCGGCTACGAAACCCTTCAGGACAAAGTCAAAGTCAAGATCATGGAAACCGAGCCCGCCGTGGCCGGCAAGGATGTGCCCACAACGGCAACCAGCACGGTTAAACCGCCCGACGGCCGCGCCTGAGGGTAAAGGGAGTGCGGTCCTTGGGTGTTGAACTTCTTCCACATTCACAACCGGATTCCGACGCCTGCGGCCGGCCTTTCAGCCAGCCTACACCCCACAGCGGGCCGACGGTTTCGGACTCTTCCAGACTTCTGGTCGAACATCTGACCAAGGTATATCCGACCGGGCTTGTCG
>JAOAGV010000068.1 GCA_026415575.1 Candidatus Sumerlaeia bacterium | reverse complement strand
CCATGAAGCCGCCGCAGCCGGACACCGCCACTGAACCGGAACCTCCCGCCACGACGATGCCGGCGGCCGCATCGGCGCCGCTGCTTCCACCCATCGAGCCGGCGCACTCGTGGGTCGTCGTGCTCGATCCGGCATGGATTGAGGGAACGGGCGAGACGCCGGAGGTCGCGGCTGCGATACGGCCCGCGCTGGTGCAAATTGCGGAACGTTGCGTGGCATTGCTGCGCGACGAGGGGACCATTGAAGCGGCGTTGCTCAGCGAACATGACGAGCGGACATCGCCGGACCTCATCCTCGAGTGGATTGCGCGCCAGTCGCCCGATGTGGCGATTCTTCTGCGGTTTGAGACATCTGCGCTGCGCACTCAACCGGGCTATACGATTTATTATGCCGATTCGTCGGTGGACTGGCAAGAGCCGGCGAGCACGGGCGCGGCAAAAACGGCAACGGGGTTGATTCCACGCGCACTCAGCTATCAGGCCTTTCAGCGCGACAGCCGGCGACTGGCTGAGAACGTTGCGTCGGGTTTTGCCGCGCTGCCGGGATTCCGCGACCGCCGCGTGTTGCCCGCACCCCTGTATGTGCTGAAACGGTGTCCCGCCCGCGCCGTCATGGTGGTCTGGTCGTTTCCCGAACACTCGCCGGAGATTGCACGTTTGGCCGACAGCGGCTTTCGCGAGGGTCTGGCGCGCGCCTTGGCGGGCGCAGTGATTGCCTTTCGGCGCGAAAATGCGGGAAGTTAAAGGTGAGAGGTTAGAAGCAAGAGACAAGAGCGAAGGCAAGAGAACCGGACTGCCTGTCCACTTTGTGCATGTCGTTCAGGTTGACAATTAAAAACGCCCATGACCCAAGAAAAACCGCATCTTCAAACTGAACCCAACGGCGTCTCCAATGCCGCTCCGGCGCGCGCGTTTGGGCGCGTTATTGCAGTGTCAGTGCTTGTTTTGCTGGCGGGGCTTGGCGCGATGTGGGCTCATTTTGCATGGAAAGAACCGGCCGGCGTGGGACTGGAATCGGCGGGCGACAGGCTGCCCGAAGAGCAGAACGAGCCGGCAGCTTCAAACCGCGTGCGGTTGCTGTTCACAGCTGACGGCACGCACCTTTCGCCCGAACTGAGTGAAATCCGCCAAACCCGTTCGGTCTATGAGCATACCTCGGCGGTGTTGCAGCTGTTGCTGCGCGGGCCGCGATCGGGCAAGCTGCGTTCGCCGATACCGCCGGGCGTGCGGGCGCGGGCACTGTTCCTTCACGAGGGCGTGGCCACTATTGATTTCTCGGCCGAATTGCGTGAGAATCTCCACGCCGGCCCCAATGCCGAAATCCTCTGTATTTACAGCATCGTGAATACGCTGATTTTGAACTCGCGCCAGATCAAGAGTGTCGCTTTTCTGATCGAGGGCCGGCCGGTCGAAACGCTGGCAGGCTATTTGGACCTCAGCGAGCCGTTGATTGAAAATCTTGCGCTGAATGCCGGCGAAAAAACGAAGGAATAGGCCTGCTCCTCCACCTCGTTCATGGTGTCCATGTCGCCCACTTCGCCCGCCCTGTCCCCAATCGGCGCCGTCCGTCCCCAAGTCTTCCTCGGTCTCGGCGCCAATGTGGGCGACCCGATTTCTCAATTGTGCCGCACCGCTGCCGAACTGGTTTCCCGACAAATCCTTCTTTCCCCTTTGCGCAAGTCCTCGCTCTATCGTACAGCGCCGTGGGGTCCCATCGCCGATCAGCCGTGGTTCGTCAACGCCGTGGTGTGTGGCACGACGGTGTTGGAGCCGCTCGCTCTTCTTCGCGCCACGCAAAGACTCGAGCAGGACATGGGCCGGCCGCGAGGCAGGCCGCGCTATGGCCCCCGCGTGATAGACGTGGACCTTTTGCTGTATGATCGCTGCATTGTCCGCGAGCCGGACCTGATTGTGCCGCATCCGCACATGGCGTCGCGCGCATTTGTGCTGGTTCCGCTCCTCGAACTCGACCCGCACCTGACCGATCCGGTCTCCAAACGGCCCTATGCTGAATTCCTGCCGGCGTTGGCGCCGGAAGCGTCCCGGATGGTCAAGCTGCAAGATCTGTGGTGATATTATCGGGAGCATAAGATGGAGGGACGCCTTCCACGGCATCCGAATGCGGTCGGGGTGGAACCCGACCCTCCACGTTTTGAATTGAATTCAGTCGGGATGGAATGTGGTGCGGTCGGGGTGGAACCCGACCCTCCACGCGCCGAATCGGATTGGGGCGGGATGGAATGCGGTGCGGTCGGGGTGGAACCCGACCCTCCATGTCCTGAATGTAATTCTGTAGGGATGGAATGTGGTGCGGTCGGGGTGGAACCCGACCCTCCACGTCGGATCAGGACGAACTTCGAGCTAAGGAATCGGTATATCGTTGGTCATTTTTGGTGCCTCGCGCGGGATACGTGCGCGATAGTCGCCCAGCCATGGCCACAGTGTCGGTTGAGCAAGGTCCACTTCGACTACAGCGACCGGCTGGGCGTCGTTGGCCTCGGCTATCGGCTTACCGGTTCGATCGTAAATGGCAGACTTTGCATCGTAGCCACAGGCAACCAAATAGACTTGGTTTTCGATGGCGCGGGCCTCGATCAGGTCCTGATTGCCGCCCCAGATGGGCAGGAAAATAATCTCGGCACCTTGCGAGGCCAGGTTCCACGCCGGGGTTGGGAAGAAAACATCCCAACAGATTATGATCCCGACTTTGCCAAATTCGGTCTGGAAGACCGGATAGTCGCTGCCCGGGGTGAGGCCGCCGTCAATTTCCTCGCGCGGCAGGGCAGCCTTGCGATATTTGCCGACCAGAGAGCCGTCGCGCCCGATCAGGACCGCTGTGTTATAGACCGTTGTTCCATCGCGTTCATATATTCCAGCTACGATGTAGGCGCGGGACAGCCGGGCCAGCTCGGCCAGTCTGTGCGTTGTCGGGCCGGGAATGGGTTCGGCAACCTCAACGTATTTCTTGTTCGTGCCGACGACGGTGATGCCCTCGCCGAGGCAGATAAAATCGGGTTTTTGCTCGGCGGCTTTCCGAATCATCTCGGCGAACTTTTCGACGCTGGCTTCGGGGCTTGGGGAGTTGCGCGGCCGGCAATAGACCGTCGCCAGTCGCACCTTGCGCACCGGCCTCGGACTTTCCTGAAAGTCCACGGCATCCCAGAGTACCTCTCCGTCGGCATCCCAGCGATAGGCAAGCTCCAGATGGGCTTTCGCGGCTTTTTCCGGTGCTGTGCACAAGCCCTCGATGCGCGCCCAGACGGGTTGCGATTTGGCGGCCACCGCGGAGAACACCGTGGCGGGATAGTCGGGCACGCCGACGCGCCGGCCGCCGGAGTCAAGCCAGTCTACGCGCGTCAGAATGCTGCGGCGTTCGAGTTCGACGTTCTTCGCCTGATAGAGAACCGAGAAGCGATAGGTTTTGCCGGCAACGACAGGCACGGTTTTACGCCAGCAGCCGTTGGCGGCGGGATTGCCGTTTCCCGCGATGCCCAGAAGCGTTTTGGTCGGCAGGGAATGGGCAAAGAAGCGCGGGGCAATTTCCGGGCGCTGGGAGGCAGCCGTCCAGCCGTCGGCAGTAAGTTCGGACGCCTCCTCTGCGGCAACATGGAAAATAGCCAAGGCCAGTATTGCAATATGGCCAAGCGTTCCGATAAGAGAATTTGCGTATTTCATGCGACTGCTCCTGACAGAGTTTAGCCCATATACCGCCGCGCAAGCAGGTCAAAAGTTGACGGGAACAATCCGAAAAATCAAGCCGAACTCAAGCGCTCTGTTCTGCAAGGCGCGGTCATGTGGTTTTCGCGGATGCCGTTGGCCTTTGGGCTAAAAAAGCTTGATTGCGCCGCACCAATCGGCCACGACACGACTTGCATCGGGTTTTGGAACTCAGCAAGAACCATGCGTGAATGCGCGCGACAGGCTTGGCAGCGTGGGGGCGCGCAGTAAAATAAAGCGTTTCGACAAATCCCACATTGGAGGAAGCAGCAATGAGACTTGGGCGCATTTCATTCGGAATCTTTGTGATTTTGGCCGCGATGGGGTTGACGGCAGGGGCGGCGGAGTCGCCGTTTCCCGGCGAGCGGGGGAAGCAACTGGACTTAGCCTGTCGCGAGGACATTTGGGAAAAGGACAGCAATGCGTTTCTGGCAAAGTTTGTCAAAGTTCCCCGCGACCAAGTGGTCGGTTTCGCCCTCTATACGCACGACCACGGCGTGTTGAAGTTGTCGGCGCAGCTGTTCCCGCTGAAAAAGGACGAACCGCGTGAGGTCCGGCTGGAGCTGCTGCAGGACGGCAAATGGCGCGAGGTGGCCAAAGCGCCTGTCCTCTATCCCGGATGGTCGGCGCACTTTCGTATTGAGCCGTGGGACGGCACCAAGGACGTTCCCTATCGCGTTCGCCACTGCGAGCAGGCGATGTTCGAGGGCCTGATCCGCAAAGACCCTGTGGACAAGGACGAGATTGTTGTGGGCTCGCTGTCGTGCGACTCGAACGCCGATCGCGGCGACCGCGACTCCATTGTGCAGAACCTCAAAAAGCAAAATCCGGATTTGCTGTTTTTCGCCGGCGACCAGAGCTACGACCATACGGAACACACCGCCGCGTGGCTGCTCTGGGGGCAGCACTTCCGCGAAGTGATCAAGGACCGCCCTGTCGTTACCATCCCGGACGATCACGACGTCGGGCAGGGCAACCTGTGGGGAGAGGGCGGCATTGTGGCCGATTCGCCGGCGGGCGATTCGGGCGGCTACTACTATCCGCCCGAGTATATTCGCATGCTCACGCGATGCCAGACTTGGCACTTGCCCGACCCGCCCGATCCCGCGCCAATTGCGCAGAATATCCCGGTGTACTTCACGCGCCTTCGCGTAGGGGGCGTGGACTTCGCCATCATCGAAGACCGCAAATTCAAGAGCGGACCGAAAGGGAAAATCCCCCAAATGGGACCGCGTCCTGATCATATCCGCGAGCCCGGTTACGATCCCAAGAAAATTGACCTGCCCGGGCTGCAATTGCTGGGCGACCGGCAACTGGCCTTCCTGAATGCGTGGGGACAAGACTGGACGGGCGCGTGGATGAAATGTGTGCTGTCGCAAACGGCTTTCTGCGGGGCCGTTCATTTGCACGGCTCGAAGGAAAACCGCCTGCTTGCCGACCTCGACTGCAACGGTTGGCCGCAAACCGGCCGGCGCAAAGCGCTGGAAGCGATTCGCCGCGCGCTGGCCTGTCATCTGTGCGGCGACCAGCACCTGACCGTGGTGGTCAAGCATGGGATTGATGAGTTTCGCGACGGTCCCTTCGGCTTTACCAATCCGGCGATCATCAACAGCTACTACGGCCGCTGGTGGTGGCCCGAGGATGAAAAACCGGGCGCCAACCCGATTGCCGGAAGCCCGCTGCCTTGGACGGGCGACTATCTCGACGGCCTTTACAACAAGATTACCATGTATGCTTATGCCAATCCGGAGTTTGACAACATCAAGGTGATGAAAGAACGGCAACGCGATCCAAAAGCCATGCTCGGTGACGGCTATGCCTTGATCCGGTTCAACAAAAAGACGCGGGAGACCGTGTTTGAGTGCTGGCCGCGCTACGCCGATCTGTCAAAGGGCGATGCGGCCCAGTATGCCGGCTGGCCGATAAGATTCAAGATGGAAGACAACGACGGACGGAAGGTCTATGGGTATCTGCCGGAGCTGGTATTCAGCGGCGCGCCGGATCCGGTGGTTCAGGTTGTAAATGAGGCCAATGGTGAGATTCTCTATACGCTCCGAGTTTCGGGCACACGCTTCCGACCGCGCGTGTATGCGCCGGGGAAATATACGGTGAACGTGGGGCGCGACAAACCGGACCTTTGGACGCGGTCGGGCCTGTCGCCCGACGACAAAGGCGAGCCCCTTCGGGTCGTGTTGCCCATGCCGAAGTAATCGAAGAACTGCGGGGAGCGGGTGCGGTCGGGGTGGAACCCGACCCTCCAAGAGTGAATTAATTGGAGGGATGCCTTCCACGGCATCCGGATTCGGTCGGGGTGGAACCCGACCCTCCACCGTCAAAATCAAAAATCCGGTCGGGGTGGAACCCGACCCTCCATGGGTTCTCCGGGTAATCATCATAATCAAGTTCAAAGGTTCGCTGAGCGCCTGCGCCTATAGCGATTCCAGATACTCCAGCAAATCCGCGATTTCGTCGTCGCTTAGGTTTTTGGTGCGGCCGCGTTTTTCGAGCACGTTGAAATCCACAACCGCCTCCCGCAGTGTGGTCGCATCGCCGCTGTGCAGATACGGCGCCGTTCGCCACACTTCAATCAACGAGGGCACGTCGTAGGCCGTCCCTGCACCCAAGCCCGGATCCGCTTGTTTCTGGTTGGTGAACCACGGATGCGGATGGCATTCGACGCAGCCGGCCTTGCCCTCGAACAGCGCTTTGCCGCGCCGGGCCGCCTCGCTCAATGTCCCGCGTGGAACACCCGGATAATGGCACAACAAGCAACCGGGTTCGTAAGGTTTCGGCGGCTCGAAGGGTTGGGCATTCAAGCGGGGGCTTGGCACGGCCTTCATGCTTCGCAGGTAGGCTTCGATGGCCCCGACCACCGCGTCCGGCGGCTCGGCAAACTGAATGTGCTCGATGCCCGCCCGCGCGGCGATTGCGGCATCCTCGCGGACGCCGCGCCACATCATCGGGGGTGTGTAGGGGGCTCCCAGAAGGCTTTTTGTGTTTTTCGTATTGCCTATGCCGTCGTTCAATAAATCCCAGTACAGTGCATCGGTGCGGCCGTCGGGATGACAGGAAGCGCAGCTTTGCCAGTGCTCGAAACAAAGCGTGGCGTCGTTGAAATAGCGCTCGCCCATTCGCGCGGTAGAGGTCGGCAATGCCGCCGGTGACGCGCCGTCAAGCAGAGCGATCTCATGGGCACGCGGCTCAGAGGCACGCAAGTCCACTGCGGCCAGATTGTCTGAGAAAAAGCCTGCGATATACGCGGCACCGTCGAGCGCCAGCAAGGCACGCGGGCCGTTGACCGGCAGGGCGATGCGTTTTCGTATGTTCGCCATCATCCCCAAGTCTTTCTCATCATAAAGCCCCGTGGCGCCGCCGCGCCGGCGTACCCGTTCGAGCAAAGCGGGGAAATCTACCACGCTCAGTTCGTGCGTGCCGGCGTGGGTGACCAGCAGTGTGCGGGCGTCGGCAAATGCCACAGCCCATGGATTGGCCGCACCGCAATGCGGATCATCAAGCATGACCGTTTCGATCCATTCGAGCGAGCGGACATCGAGCAGCGACACGGCGTTCTTGTTGATTGCCCCGCCTTCGATTCGGGCCGTCGGCACGGTGTAGTTGCTGAGGATGTGGGTCACGGCGGCATGGCGTCCGTCGGGCGAAATTGCAATGCCGCGCAGCCCCTGACTGCCGTTGGGCAGTTCGATGTTGGCAATCAGCCGCGCCTCGTGCGCGTCAATGACCGAGACTTCGGCACCGATAAACGGATTTTCATCATCCAGAAAAGGCCGCACGCACGGCAAATGGTTGGCGACAAACAGAAGCCGGCCGTCGGGTGTTAGCGCCATCGCCACCGGTTCTCGAATCACCGGGATGGTACGCGAGGTGGAATCGGCGAGATGGAGAATCGAAACGGTGGAATCGAATCGGTTGGCCACATAGAGCGTGCTGGCATCGGGACTAAGCACGGGCGACATCGGCGTATGGCCTGCGCGGAGCGTGTTGCGCACAACCCCGCCGGCTGACAGGTCCACAACGAGCACCCGACCGGCGGGCTCGTTTGTGGTGATGTAGGCCATGTTGCCGCGAACACACAGACCGTTGCCCTCGACCGGCAAATCAAAAGAGCCGATGCAGCGTGCGGCACGACGATCCACAATGACCGCCCGCCGTCCGGTGGAGCAGAGAACAAGAAGTTTTTGTGCGCCGTCGAAGGCGGCAATCGCAACGGGCGAGAGGTCAGCAGGTGCTGTCGGGGATGTTGCTGTTGGGCTGAAGATCATCGGGCGGCACGCGGTCTTGATGGCCGCCAATGCAGAGGCCGCCAACACGATACTGAGCAAGGTATGATTCATCACTGTTTGATATCTCGTTTCGTGTATCCAACGAAGTTCACCCATCTGAGGATTATGGAGTTGGTTGCGATTGCTTCAAGTTGAACTTTTCCCATTTGCCTCAACCGAGGTTTTTCAGCCGAAGCCCCACTTAATGATGCGCAGGGAGAAAAAAATAGGTGGAGGGTCGGCTTCCGCGCCGACCATATATAGGATTTTTGCATCATAAGAAAACATTGAAAACGCACCGCAAAAAAGATAGCCCTTGCAATACAGAAGGGTTGAATGTGCATTTCGGAAAAGCTACAGGTTGGAGTGGAAAATGAAACATCCAAGACAAAAAGCAGCAGAGGTTATAAAAAACGTCGCATGGCGGCTGTCCTATATTTCGGGATGTGCCGCTCTGACAGCGCTGGTCGTTCTATCCGCTTGCGCCCGCCATGCATCGGTCGCTCCCGAATGGGCCATCGAGCAGGTTCTGCGGGAATCGCAATCAGCAGCCAGTCTCGCCAAACCCAAAACGGTTGAACTCTATGCGGAGGCCAGCGCGAATCTTGTCATGGTCACGGTTATTAATCATACGGACAAGCCGGTATTGGTCGGGCCGAAGATGTTCGCCGTGATTGTGGGCACGGAACTTCACCCCGTGGATCCCAAAGACGTCATCATTCAGTTTCCGATCCGGACGCTGCGACGCGAGGAAGGTGTTTCGGGGACGTTTCAGTTTCGCAAACTGGCAACGGTCGAGGGCCAGAAACTGGTGCTGAAATCCCCCGACGCCGATGCGCAGTATGTGGTGATCAACCGCTATCAGCCGCGTCAACCCAACTATCGGCCCGAGCCGACCGTGGCCGACCCCCGGCAGATGCGGATACTCAACCGCGAACAAGAACGTGCGCTCCGGGCACTCAAGGCCGAGTTGGAAAAGCGGCAAAAATCGCTGCGATAGTTGGGAACTCAGATCGAGGGTTTGCAAGGCCATGCCGGTTCGGCCGCGACAGATGTTGGAAGAAGGGCCGATCGTCGAGCCGTTGTTTGTTGAACACTACCGGCGTTTTGCGCGATGGCCGTCGAAGGCGGGTGCACGATGGATGGCGGCGAAAATGCGCGCTTTGGGTGTGAGGCCGGGCGGGCGGGTGTTGGATATCGGCTGCGGTCCGGGCTGGGTGGTGCGCTTTTTGGCCGGTCATTTTCCGGCCATGCGGTTTGTGGGCGTGGACGCATCACCGGTCATGCTCGCGGTAGCGAGGCGCGGATTGCGCGAGGATGGGTTGGATGGCCGCGTGTCGTTTGTCGTTGCCGACGGCCAGTGCCTGCCGTTTCATGATGCAACGTTCGACGCGGTGATTTCCGGCGCTACGTTGCATCATATCAACGATCCCGTGGCACTGCTGAATGAGGTGGACCGGGTGCTGACACGCGATGGGCACATAATCATCTCGGATCTGAACCGCGCCCTGCCGCGCGTGCTATGGCCCATGGTTGTGGCCGCCGATTGGTTTGAGCGGCTCTGCCGGCCGGCCGCGGTGCGCAGACTGCCGGAAGGCTTCATTAATTCGTATCGTGCAGCCTACACACCGGAAGAGATACGCGCTTTCCTGAAGCGTTCGCCCCTTGGCCGCCGCGTGTGCTATTATCCTCGATGGCTTCAGCATTGGATTCAGACGTTGCCGACCACGCTGTACGGGAAAGCGGAAAAACCATCCGAATAAACACGTGTTGGCAAACCCTGTTCGTAGTCCGTGCAGGGAGTTTATTGACATCCTCCGGCCGACAAGGATGGGTTGGATGCCGTGGAAGGCATCCTTTTCAATTTGGAGGGTCGGGTTCCACCCCGACCGCGTTTGCCATACGGAAGGTGGAGGGTCGGGTTCCACCCCGACCGGATTATTATGTGGACGCCGTTGAAGGCGCCCATCCATCACGGTTTTTGCTTGCACCCAAAGCGAGATAGGTTTTTTCGGTGCTGAGGACATTTTTCTGGAAATTGCCTGTCTGCCCTATGTAGAAGGTATTCTTGGCGCCGGCAATCGGAACCAAAAACGGCTGGCTGAGTTGCAGGATTAAATCTCTATGGCGCGTGAATTTGCCCGTTTCATCGGGATGGAATTGCGGCGGCGTCCGTATCTGATCGGCTTTTTGGTCGTTTTGGCGGGCTTGGCCGTTTGGGCGTTGATTCCATTTCCCAAGCGCACAATCAAACACGTAATCGTTCGGGCGACCAAGATTGTGGAAGCGCGCGATATTGAGCGGCTTGAACCGCTTTTCAGCGACAAATTCTTCTCGACCCAGACGGGTGACCGCGCCAAAACCATCCAACTCCTGACCGCCGCCTTCGATGAACTGACAGCGCTGGACATCAAGATCAAGCGGATACGGATTGAGGTAAGCGGCGATACCGCGGCGGCCATTGTCGAGTTCACCATCGTGTGGACCATGCGGCGGGGTGAACTGGCCAACATGCAGGTGCGCGGGCTGCGCGGCGAGCAGTCGCTGAGCAATCCCATCGAGCGGGTTCGCCTTCGCCTCGCCCGCTCGCCCGACGGCTACTGGCAGTTCACCGATGCGGAATTATTGGAGGCCGGCACACCCCGGATTAGCAGGAAAGATATGCCATGAGCGGGACGCCGTCCGATCTTGTGCAATATGACGAGCAACTGCACTGGCGGTGCCGGATGCTCGGCGGCGAAGTGCCTTTTCGATACTGCCGCACGCTGAACGAAGGCCTTCCGTGCCGGCATGTCATTGGATGTTGGAAGACGGTATTTGACGTGGAAACATTTCTTGACGCACATTATGCTCGCGAGACGCTGGCGGCAGTGTGGGACCGCCCGAGGCCCGACAAGATGGTGCAATTGGCGGAGCTTGTCGAGCGGGCCCGCCAGACCCAACAAGCGGCAAAGGCCTCGGAAGCAGAAATCTCGGGCGAGGGAAAAGACAAAGGATGAGACCGTTGATGTCACATTGTAAAGGGCGGTCTCCCCGCCGGTTGCCCGCACTGGGCGGCTTTGGCGGCTGGCTCGCTTCAGTCGGATTGTGGCTGAGCCTATTGGCCTTCGCCGGATTTGTCTCGCATGACCTTCTCCATGCGGATTCGGCGGAATCCCATTTTCATTGTGTATTTTGTCAGACGGTCGTTCACAGCATTCCGTCCGCCAATGGATTGGCCGGTCTTGCTGTGCCTTTCATCGAGACTTCGTGTTTGCCCGGCGATCACCCCCCGCATTCGGTGTCAGTTGATTCTTGGCCGCTGCTTCGAGGCCCGCCCAGTTTTTCCTGAAAAGATCCCCGCAAAAGTTCTTCCCGGATAACTTGTTCCACCCCGATGTTTGGGGTGGAAAGAAAGCATGTTTTGGGAAGGGACCGTTGCACACAGTCCACCCAAAAGGCTTTGCTTCATCGCTTTACAGTCCGCACGCCAACCCAAAGGCGTTGCGGCATTGAATCGCAATCAAGGAGATGCGGAACGATGCGACATACAAACCCGTTCCCGCGCGGAACGGCCTTTACATTGATCGAATTGCTGATCGTGGTTGCGATCATAGCGATTTTGGCCGCCATAGCCATTCCCAATTTTCTGGAAGCGCAGGTGCGGTCGAAAGTCTCGCGCGCTCAGGCGGATATGCGAAGTCTCGGCACGGCCATAGAAGCCTATGCCGTGGATTGGAACGCCTATCCACTCTACGGGCACTGGGCCGACCACGGAGAGGCCCACTTTGTTCCCGTTCGGTTGACCACGCCGGTTGCCTACGTTACGACTCTAATGCCCGATCCCTTTCCGGCCTTGGTGGTCGAGCCGGCCATGGCAGGCATCCCGCCCGACCATCCGTTCCATTATGTGAACGACGAAGTCGAGCCAAAACCCGTTGCAATGGAGAAATATTATGCCTGCTTTGGCCACCGCCGGCCGGTGATCTGGATGATGCGCAGTCACGGCCCGAATGTGAAATGCGACGAGGGCGAAACGGTCTATGACCCGACCAATGGGACCATCAGCGACGGTGACATTGTGCGCTTTGGCCCTTGAAATCGGCTTTAGATTGTGATGACTGGTGGGGCATCAATTGGATGCCCCATTTTTTTAGGGCGCCGAAAACCATCGCCAGAAAAGGAAGAACTTTATGCCATCGTCCTTTCGTGTTGTCGTCATTGGCGGCGTGGCCGCCGGCCCCAAGATCGCTGCGAAGGTCGCGCGCCTGCGGCCCGAGGCCGAGGTGACGCTGATCGAAAAAGGCGGGCACCTGTCCTATGCCGGCTGCGGATTGACCTACTACATTTCGGACATGATTCGGGAGGCAAAGGACCTGATGTCCACTCCTGTCGGTGTGGTGCGCGATGCGGCGTTTTTCCAGAATGTCAAGAACGTCCGCGTGCTGACTCGCACCGAAGCCGTCGAAATTGACCGCGCCAACAAACGCGTCCGCCTGCGCTCGTTGGCCGACGGCACCGAATCGTGGATTGCCTATGACAAACTGGCGCTGGCCACGGGTGCGCGCCGCGTAGTGCCGCCGCTGCCGGGCGCCGGCTTGCGCAATGTTTTCGGCCTCAAGGACATCGCCGACGCAGAAGCGATCAAGCAGGCCACGGCCGATGCCGACATTGAGAACGTCGTGATTGTCGGCGGTGGGCTGATCGGCGCCGAAGCCGCTGAAGCGTTTGTCGCCGTCGGCTGCAACGTGACAGTGGTCGAAATGCTTCCGCAGATTCTAACCCCTCTCGATTGGGAGATGGCCTTCCATGTGCAGAAACACATGGCCGACAAAGGCGTTTGCGTTCTCACCGGCGCCACCGTGGCCTCCATCGAGGGCGCGGAAAAAGTCGAATCGGTCGTGTTGGCCAATGGCGAACGCATTGCTGCCGATGCCGTTCTCATCGCCGTGGGAATAAGGCCCGAAGCCCGGCTGGCTGCTCAAGCCGGACTGGAGATCGGGCCGACAGGGGCGATTCGGACGGATGAGTATCTGCGCACTTCCGACCCGGATATTTACGCGGCAGGCGACTGCGCCGAAAGCCGCCACCTGATTACCGGACGGCCCTGTTGGGCGCCGCGAGGCTCCACTGCCAACAAACAAGGGCGTGTGGCGGCGATCAATCTCTGCGGCGGCAGCGAACAATTCCCCGGCGTTCTCGACAGCATGATTTGCAAGGTGTTCGACTACGCTGTCGGGCTGACAGGCCTGACCGAGCGGACGGCTTGCGAGTGTGGCTTCGACGCGGTCACTGCGCTTGTGCCGGGGCCGGACCGCGCCGACTATTATGCCGGCAAGAAGATGCTTATGCTCAAGATGGTTGCCGACCGGCGAACGAGCCGGCTGTTGGGCTTGCAGGCCATAGGGCCGGGCGAGGCGGCCAAGCGGCTCGACGTTGCCGCCACCGCCATCACGGCGGGGATGACCGTGGATACGGTTTCAAAGCTGGATTTGTGCTATGCACCGCCGTATTCGCCGGCGATGGACAACTTGATCACTGCGGCCAATGTGGTGAAGAACAAAATTGAGGGTCGCTTAAAGGGGGTCTCGCCGGTCGAATTGAAACGTCGTTTGGATGGCGCCGAGCTGCTGACCTTGCTCGATGTTCGCACGCCGGCCGAGTTCGAGAAGAGCCGTCTGGCCGGTGCAATTCACATTCCGCTGGGGGCGCTGCGCAAACGGCACGGCGAATTGCCGCGCGACAAGCCGATCGTGGTCTATTGCGGAACGGCGCTGCGCGCCTATGAAGCGGCGCTCGTCCTGCAGCACGCCGGTTTCGACCGGGTCAATGTCCTCGACGGCAGCATCCTGATGTGGCCGTATGAGTTGGAAAAGGGCGGTGCGTAGAACCGCGCCTGTCGCGCAAGGAACCTGTCGGAGAATGTTCACAGTTCATGCGACAGCAAGTTTTTCCGGTCCCAATCGCCCACTCAAGTGGACATTGCAGGGGTCTCCGACAGGATGTTGAGAATCGCAATGCAATCGGCCCATACTTCGTACAGATTGTTGCATGAGGGCCAAATTTCTCCACAGTTGCTCGGAGGTGAATCAATGATTCCCCTGTATCGTTCGTATGGCTTGACGGCCGCCTTGGTCCTGCCGCTTCTGCTTTCCGGCGGTGTGCTTCGCGCGGAAAACAGACACTATGTTGTCAACCGCGAGCCGCTGGCACAGTCGGCGTTTGTGCCGCTGCCGCTGGGCAGCGTCAAGCCCCGCGGCTGGCTGCGCGACCAGCTCGTCATTCAGGCCCACGGTCTCACCGGCCATCTCGACGAGTTCTGGCCGTCTCTGGCCAAATCCGAATGGCGGGGCATCGAAGGCGGCGAAGCATGGGAACGCGGGCCTTATTATCTCGACGGCCTGCTTCCGCTCGCCTATGTGCTGGACGACCCGCGCCTCAAGGACAAGGTTCGGCCGTGGATGGAATGGATGCTCTCGAGCGGTCAGCCGAACGGCTGGTTCGGGCCGGCGAAAAACAAGGACCGCTGGCCGCTGGCCGTGGCCATGAAGGTGCTCACGCAATATTATGAAGCGACAGGCGATGAACGCGCCCTCAGTATCCTGAAAAACTATTTCCGCTACCTGCTCGACAACCCACCCGACTGGCCCGACAAGGACTGGCGCGGTGTGCGCGCGGGCGAAAATGTCGTTTCGGCCTTCTGGCTCTACAATCGCACCGGCGACCGCAACATCATCAAGGTCGCCGACTCCATCCGAAAAAACAGCTTCCGCTGGGTGGACTATTTCTTGAACTTCCCCTTCCCCGCCGAAGTGCTCGAAAAGGGATACAAGCCGGCACACCCCAGCCACGTCGTCAACATCTCGATGGCGATCAAATATCCCGGTCTGTGCTATATGCAATGCCACGAGGACCCGCACAAAGAGGCTGTCTACAAGGCTTTCGAGAATCTCGACAAGCACCATGGACAAGTGGCCGGACGGTTTGCCGGCGACGAGCATCTGTCGGGCCGAAAGCCCACGCAGGGCACGGAACTCTGCGGGGTGGTCGAATATATGTTCTCGCTCGAAAACCTCATTGGCATGTTCGGCGACCCCGCTTTCTCCGACCGCCTCGAAATGCTCGCCTATAATGCTCTGCCCGGCACCTGCACACCCGACTTCTGGGCCCATCAATACGACCAGCAGGCCAATCAGGTTCTCTGCACCGTAGCCAAGCGCAACTGGCGCACCAACGGTCCCCAGTCCAACATCTACGGTCTCGAACCCAATTACGGCTGCTGCACGGCGAATATGCACCAAGGCTGGCCGAAACTGGTCGCCCACCTCTGGATGGCCACCCACGATCAGGGACTGGCGGCAGTGGCTTACGGGCCGAGCGAGGTAAAGGCCAAAGTGGCCGACGGCGCCGAGGTAACGATTATCGAAGAAACCGACTATCCGTTTGCCGGCACCCTCCGATTCCTCGTGTTCGCGCGCAAGCCGGCAAAGTTTCCGCTTCACCTGCGTATTCCAACATGGGCGGAAGGCGCGACTGTGAAAATCGGCGGCCAGACGCAAGACTGCGCCGCGGGCACTTATGTGAAACTCGACCGCGAATGGAAAAGCGGCGATGTGATCGAACTGATCCTGCCCATGCGTTTGCGCGTCGAAACACGCTGGAACGACGCTGCAGCGATCTATCGCGGGCCGCTGGTATTTTCGCTGAAAATCGGCGAGCGGTTTGAGAAGATCAAATCGTATCACGAAACACTGCCAGTGGCCGACTGGGAGGTCTTTCCCACCACGCCGTGGAACTACGGCCTGATTCTGGACCGCGAGAACCCGGAAAAGAGCCTCGCCGTCGAGCAGCGCAAGGTTGGCAAAGTACCCTTTGCCAATGACGCCCCGCCGGTGGTCCTGCGGGCCAAAGGGCGACAGATACCCGAATGGACTCTGGTGGACAACTCGGCGGGCGACACACCCAAAAGCCCCGCTGTCTCGAACGAGCCGACGGTGGACCTCGAACTGATTCCGTACGGCAACACGCGCCTGCGAATCACGGAGTTCCCGGTGATTGCTGCACGATAGGATCGGCGGCAAAGAGGGGAGGACAAAAGTTCGCAAAGGCAACACGGAGCAGAAAATCCTGATAGTTCATCCGAGTTGGGGGAAAAGTAGCAATGGAACACATCAGACTACAGAGAGTGGTGTGCCGCATGGGCGGTCGCATTTCGAGACGGCGGTTTATGGCTGGAACGGCCGGCGGGCTGGCTGCATTGGCTGCCACGCGAACTGTGGCTGCCGGCGTCAGTGTTCCTGACTCCGCGCGGGTGTGGGTTGTCCATCATCCGGGAGTCTGTCCGGTCGAGAACGGCTATCGGCCAGCGGATCCGGACATTGTCCGGGCGATGGTGCGCGCGGCGCTGATAAAAATGCATCCGGGCCGCAGTGTGGCCGATATTGTGGCAGGCTGGTGCCCGTCGGGAAAGACACCGGCGACAGCGCGGATCAAGATCAAGTTCGCAGGCACGCGCGGCTTGTTTCCCTGCCATCCGGGTGTGATTAACGGCGTAGTGCGGCTGCTGGTGGACGACGGTGGTGTGCGGCCGGAAAACATCCATGTCTATGAAAACTGCCCGAAGAATTTCGGCGAGGCCGACCGTCCGCCGATTTTCGGCACGCCGTTTGCCGGAGGCAAGAACCGCGAGCCGGGCGTTGTCTATTCCCAACTGGGTGCGCCTGACGGCACCGACATGCCCAATGCAAATCATCGCGAAACAATCCGGCTCGACTGCGGCAACGGTCAGACAAAGGAATACACGTTTCACTTTTGGGACGGTTTGCAAAACGACACCGACATTCTGATCAATATTCCGGCGCTCAAGCGCCACATCGGCCCGCCCAAGTTCACCACCACTACAATCGCCATGAAGAACCACTACGGCAGCATCCGCGATCCTTACCGGCAGCATGGAACGGAGATCGGCGAAAAGATCGCTGCGCTGAATGCGGCGCGCGTCATTCGCGCAAAGGAAAAACTTGTCGTGGTGGATGCGCTCTATGCGATGTACTCGCAAGGCCCCGAACGCGGCAGGATGAAGTATGGCCTGAACAAACTTCTGGTGTCGAGCGATCCGGTGGCCGCCGACTATGTCGGCTGGGGTATGCTCAATGAGATGGAGCCGTGTGCCGAGCCGCGCGAAATCATGCTGGCGGCACGCAACGGCGTCGGGTTCCGCGCCGACCGCTGGCAGGACCATGCGGCGGAATTAGAAATGTAAGAAAGAAGATGGACGGAGTGGACAATATGGATGGAGCGGGCACCCGCTTTTTTCTTTCCACTTTGTCCACTTGGTCCCCTCCTCTCCCCTATCGCCTCACCGAAAACGCATACACCGTTGTCTGCCGGTAGGTCTGGCCCGGGCGCAAAATAATCGAAGGAAACTGCGGCTTGTTGACCGAGTCGGGCGCATGCTGGCACTCCAGACAGAAGCCGTGGTGCTTTTGATAGGCGACGCCATAGTTGCCGATAAACTTGCCGTTGAAGCCGTTGGCGGTGTATAATTGGACGCCGGGCTCGGTCGTCCACATTTCCATCACGCGGCCGGATTTGGGATCATAGGCGCGGGCGCCGAGGGCAAGTTTTCCGCCGCCACTGTTCAGTACATAGTGATGATCGTAGCCGTTTTTGGTCTGACCAATTCGGGCGCCGATGGCATGCGGCGTGGTAAAATCCAGCGGCGTACCCTTGACGGGTGCAATCTCGCCCGTGGGAATCAGCTCGTCATCCGTCACAAGGTAGGAATCGGCATCAATCATCAGTTCGTGGTCGAGGATGGGTCCGGAGCGCGGGCCGCCGAGATTGAAGTAGCTGTGATTGGTCAGATTGACCGGCGTCGGTTTGTCGGTAGTGGCCGTGTATTCGATTTTGAATTCGTTCTTGTTGGTCAATGTGAACACCACGACGACCGACAGGTTTCCGGGATAGCCTTCCTCGCCGTCGCGGCTGAGATACGACATCGCGACTGCCGGTCCGTCGGCACTCTCAATGGGCTTGCCTTTCCAAACCACCCGATGGAAGCCCTTGACGCCGCCATGGATGGAGTTCCTGCCGCTGTTGGCCGCCAGTTTGTACTCGACACCGTCGAGTGTGAATCGGGCCCCGCCGATGCGGTTGGTCACGCGCCCGATGGTCGAGCCGAGGGCCGGATGATTGCCAAGGTAGCGCTCGAGCGACGGCAGGCCGAGGACAACATCATCGAGTTGGCCGTTGCGGTCGGGCATGTGAAGTTCCGTCAGAATCGCGCCGTAGGTCATAATCTTGGCAACAGCGCCGTTGGCGTTGGTGAGAACATAAAGGTCCACCGATTCGCCTTCTTTGGTCTTACCCCAATCCAGTTTTTCCACTTTTGAGGTCATCGCAGTTTTCTCTCCTTTGATCTCGGCCGTCTGTGCGGCGCCGGCAACACTTGATGCCGCAAATGCAATGATCGTGCTGAGCATAAAAGCCTTTTGCGGGTTCATCCTTGCACTCCTTTCTTTTTGTCGTTCGTTGTTTAGGCGGATATTTTGTGTCTATGTTTGCCGCTTCTGCAAGAAACCTTAAACCACAAGAGGTATGTAGATTCAAAGCGATTTCAGAGAATACAACAAAAACATGTAGAAGGGTGCATCTTCCGAAATCGGGAGAAGGTTCCCGCGAGCGCAAGCAAGGCCGCTGCCGAGTGCCGGAAAAACTTTCCCCCACCTCGACAATCGCTTTGGACTGCGGGAGATATGCTGCCGCTTTGCTGAAATGGTTCGTCGTCAGATAAAGCGGCGGAACTGTGAAAAGAACCCACGCTTGGCGGGTTGGATCGTGGCGAAAAAGAAAGCGGCAGCATGGCTGCCGCATTCCAAAGCGGATGCGGATTTGTGCGCAATGACTTGGGCCTGCCTCAGCTTTTTTTGCCTCAAGCCTTTTTCTTTTCGCCCTTCCAGCCCCAATAAGAGTCTATCCGAAAATCGTGCGATCGTGGCTTGGGCGTGCCGCCCAAGAATCTTGGCCGAGACGGCTAAGCTACGTTTTCGGATAGGCCCTAAGGCCACAGCATGATCGAACGCCCCTCTCGCGATTTCGGGAGATGTTCCCCGTGCAAAATCGTATTTGCTCCGCGCTGTTTTCGGATTCACTGGCTTCGCCACCACAGGCTACGTACGTAATGAGATTGAAAATATCGGAAGGTATTTCAGTAACTTTTCGCCGTGCAGCAAGCTTGACATGCGCGGCTCCATGGTGGATGGTTGCGATGAGGCTCGGAAAGCAGGGTGATCCGGGCGGATGGCTTGAGGAGAGGAAACGTGGAATACCCCATTTTTAATTTACCGTTTTTTGGCGGCAGTTTGCTGATTGCAGCGATTGCAATCCCGCATGTGTTTATTGCGCAGTTTTCGGTAGGGGCTAGTTTTCTGCTGGCGCTGGCCGAACGTCGCGCAAACCGTGAAGGCGACGCCGCGACGCGGGCTTTCCTGAAAACTTACGCATTCACCGTCTTGCTTGTCCCCTACGTGTTGGGCGCGATGACCGGCGTGGGAATCTGGTTTGCCACGTCGGTGGTGAGTCCGCGCGCAATTTCGAGCATGATCCACTTGTTCGTATGGGGCTGGGCCGCCGAGTGGACGATGTTCATCGTGGATATTGTGGCGATCTATTTATATGTGTATACGTGGGACCGCATCCGGCCGTTTGCGCACAATGCCATTTGCTGGATTCTGGCCGCAACCTCGACGGTCACGCTGATTCTCATCAACGGCATTCTGTCGTTCATGTTGACTCCGGGGAGTTGGGAACCTCTGGCTCCGTATGGTTTTTGGAAGGCGTTTTTCAACCCGTCATTCTGGCCGACCACGCTGATGCGCTTTTCCGTATCGCTGGCGCTGGCCGGCGCGGTGGCGCTTCTGCTGATGGCGTTGATGCGAACGGTGCCGGCGGCGGTGCGCGAGAAAATCACGCGGCTGGCGTACAAGATGATGCTTCCGGCGCTTGCATGCCTCGTGTTGCTGCCGTGGGCGTTTTCGGTCATTCCCGACCGATCGCAGCGCTTTATTCAGGGCGGCGCGATTGCGATGACGCTGTTTTTTGCAATGGGAATGGCCTGCTTCGGCCTGCTGGCGCTGGGAACCATTCTGGCCATGGTGCGGCGCGAATGGAACCCGTCGGTCTTGGGTGCTTCACTTCTGATTTTTTTCGCTTTTGTCGGGTATGCCTGCTTCGAGTTTGTGCGCGAGGGCGTGCGCAAGCCCTATGTCCTCGAAGGGTTCATGTATTCGACCGGTGTGACGACGGAGAAAGGACAGGCGCTGGACAAACGGGCGAACGAGGCCGTGCTGCGTGAGAAAGGCGTCTTGTCGGCGGAACCTTGGGCCTTGCCTTCGGGGAAAACGGTCGCCGATCTGCCCCCGCAGGAAAAGGGGCATGCGGTGTTCAAAGCCGCTTGCGCCGCGTGCCACCAGATTCATGTCGGATACAATGCCGTGCAGCCGTTGGTGTGGGGCTGGACGCGGGAGAACCTCCGTTCGTATCTGGACGTAATGCATGAGCACCGGCCGATGATGCCCCCCTTTCCGGGGACCGATGCTGAAAAGGATGCCTTGACCGCCTATATGGCCACGCTGACACAGAGGGGGAAGTTATGAATTTGCAGCTGATACCCGCACCGGACATGCTGGGATTGCCCGCGCATCCGGTGCTGCTTCTGGTGTTGCTGAACGCCACGCTAGCGCTTCACTGGGTGTTTGTCGGAGCGGTGCTCGGCGGGACGCTGATTGTTTTGCACAACGCGGTAACAGGCCGCGGCGATGCGACGCGGGCGCGGCTCAATCAGGCCATCCTCAGTTTTTTGCCTTTCATGCTTTCCATGGGTGTAACTTTAGGCGTGGCGCCGCTGTTGTTTGTGCAGGTGCTCTACGGCCATTTCTTTTACGCCGCCAACGTGATGATGGCGCTGTGGTGGCTGCTGATTATTCCTCTGGTCGTTGGGACGACGTATCTTTTTTATGTGGCGAAGTTGCGCCTGTCTGCCGGCAGGGCATTGGGGCCGTTGCTGCCTGCAATTCTTGCCGGGATGCTGCTGGTGCTGGCGATGATTTTGTCGGGCAATATGACCCTTTTTCAAACGCCGTCGGCATGGGAGTCGGTCTGGCGGTTGCATGGTGCGGGTTTTTTCCATGGCGGCGGGATGGTCGGCCGGGTGATATTCGCGGTTTTTGGGTTTGCTGCTCTTGGCGCCATGTTTGTCCTGTTCTTGGGAAAGATGGGCCTCGCCTACGATGAAGAGGCGGACCGTGCGGCAATCGAAATTGGGCTTCGTGCCGCGCCGGTGTGCATTGGATTGCAGTTGGCCGCGGGAATTTTGCTGGTTGTCCTGCTGCCGGCCGAGCAGCGGAAGGCGGTGTTCAATGGCAGCCTCGTGTCGCTGTTTTCTGTGCTTTCCATTGGCTGCCTGGCGGGTTCTCTGGTGCTGTTCGTCAAAGCGCGCAAGTCGCCAACCCTGTCGGCGCTGGTCGTGCCCACGGCGGTTTATGTCGTCGGACTGATTCTGATTGCGTTTGCGCGCGACGGAATCCGGCGCGCCGCGCTCGCTCCCCATTTTCAATTGGGCGAACTTGCCATTCATCCGCAATGGGGACCGTTTGCGCTGTTTCTTGGTATGTTGGTTGTGGCCGCCGCTGCTGTGATCACGCTTCTTCGTCTTGCCCGACAGACCGAGTAAGACCTCATTTTGCGTTCGGTTGGCGGATCGCCGCAAAAAGTGTCCGGAAGCATTGCGCAGCCTCGGCAGCATTGCCCTTGGCGGGCGATTGACCTCCGGCTGCCGCAGCATTATAGGCTTGGACAAACGTCCCAAAGCCGCACCACGTTGTCTGCACCATGCCCAAGGCGCGGGCAGCAACCGCTTTGTCTGCGTCGCTGCGGATGGCCCGGATGAGGGCCAATTGGTCGAGCGCTACGTTGGACTTTCGCCACGGACAGGCCACCACATCGAACCCTTTCCCGGCAAAGTAGCGCGGGGTATCCGGGGCCTTCTCATAGTGCCAGTCGCAAATCACGATATCTTTGGGCACACGGTCAATGGCCGGCGCCGTTCCATTGTCGGCGGCTTCCCAGCGGCCAAGCCCTGTGGTTTTGGCGTCGAGAAAGCGGTCGCCCCACATCCACATGCGGCAGCCGCGCGACTGCAAATGATCGCGGAGCAGTTTGACCTCGCCCGCGAACAGGTCGGCCGGGTCCTTGCCCTTGCAGCGCGGACAATCGGGGTCGGCGAGGATGAACACCTCGTCCATGCCGACGTGGAAGGACTTTGCGCTGCAGGCCGACGCCAGTTCGTCCATCAGATCGAAAAGGACTTTGTGCACATCGGGATGGAGCGGACAATAGCTGCGGCAATAGATATCCTTGTTTTCGGGATATTTCCCCGGCGTCTCGTCGAACTCCGGATGCAGCCGGAGCAACTTGCCGGTGTTTTTCGACCAGGACTGGTGGCCGAGGCAGTTGATCTGGGGGATTAGTTCGATGTTGTTGGCGCGGCAGGCTGCGGCGATTTGCTCCACGTCGGCCTTGTTGAGCGCCCTGGGGTTGGCAAACTCCGGCCGCGACTGATAGTCGAACTCATAGTTGAACTCGAGGATAAGCGTGTTGACGCCCTCCTTGGGCAGGGCGTTGCGGATGAAGTCGAGCGCAACCTGCAAGTCTCTTTTTGCCGGAGCGCTGAGGTGGATACCACGAACAGGAAGGGTGTCTGGCGCTTTTTTGGGGCGGGCTTTCCCGGCGGCGGCATGTGCACTGTCAACTGAGGGCGCGCAAAGCAGTACTACCGCTGCGGCCAAAACCACGAAGCCCGTCCGCGTTTGAGGATGGTCTGTTCGGGAAAACATTGTTTGCCTCCTTGTGCCGTTAATTTGCAGCCTGATTTACGCTGACAAAACGATAGATGGCAACAAGATTGTTCATCCCTGCCCGAATCTAATGTGTTGTATGTTTCCTGATGTGTATCTAACGTGGCCTTTGGCTAAAACCAAAGCGATATGCACAGGGGCAGATGGACAAGGGAATTGGAATTTCGGTCTGCGGGCGGTTTTTTCCGGCTCTGAAAAGATGCTCGATCGTTGGCCGAGGGCGCTGATCGAGCGCCCTTACAGGGCTTTAAAACCGGGGGCCCGAAACGTTTCCCAGGGCGTTGCCCTGGGCTAGATT
>JAOAGV010000067.1 GCA_026415575.1 Candidatus Sumerlaeia bacterium | reverse complement strand
CCGTTGGGACACAGCACGCGCATAATCTCGTCCCGCGAAACAGAATAGGGATTATCGGCAATGAGAAGATTGACCATGTTATCTTGGTACGGAAGATGAACGCCGTCAAATTCGCGCACGGTGATCGGTCCATAGAGGCCGCGCTCGCGGATGCGTTGGCGTGCCGCCCGAACATTTTCGCCCGACGGATCCAATCCCTGAACCAGATAGCTGTCGCTCGAACGCAGGGCGACGAGCGCATCGGCATCATTGCAGCCGAGCCGCACAACAAAACCGCCGGACAGTTCGCCCGCCGGAATACTTGCTTGCTGCGACTCGCCGGCCACCCCGCCACCGCCTGCCGTCTTTGCCAATCCCGCGAACAGTGCAATCGCAGCAGCAAACACAATCCAACATAGAGAACTTCCTTGATAACGAATCCGCGAACGCTCCGCGCTCCCTCTCACGCGGCACCTTAGTCCCATTTGTTGCACCCCTATGTTATCTGCGTTATGCACCTGCATGATGGCGTTCTCCTTGTCTTTTCATACTCGTGTGGAAAGCGGCACACAAACAATCCCTAGCATAAGGTCCTTTTCAAGCACACTGCATTTGCACAATAAAAAACTGTCAACTCCAAACCGCACCATGGGGTGCCCAATTCCCTCGCGGCCGAACTCAAGGCGGTCGGAAGAAAATTCGCCCCTCCAGTGGAGGGACGGCTTTCACGGCGTCCAAACCATTAGAACTACATAGGTGTTCAACGGAATTAATGATCGAGATGGAACCCAACCATCCATTAATTGGCACTGAGGTTGGGCTACCGCTCCGTTGGCAACCCCCGCCCCCACGCGCAAATGCCCTCCGCCACCGCCTCCATCGCCCGCTCGATATACGCGGGGTCGAGCAGGAGCATTTCGTCCTCCGGATGCGACAGAAAAAGGCATTCCAGCAACACCGACGGGGCGGCGGTAACTTCCCTAACTACGTAAAGGTCCGCGTTGACCAGCCCGTAAGGAGTGAGCGGCGGCTCGACGCGCGCAAGGCTTTCGTAAATGGCACGCGCCGCCGCCCGCGAGTGCGGATGATAGTAGAAAACCCCCATTCCCCGGGCCGCCAGAGGATCGCCGTCCAGCGCCACAGAGTTGTTGTGAATACTCACAAAAAGGTCGGCATCCAGCTCCGCCATCCGCACCCGCTCAGCAAGGCTCACCTCGCGGTCGTCCGACCGCGTCATTCGAACGCGCGCCCCGCGCGACTCCAGCCGGCGCCGCAAACTCTCCGCCATCTGCAGGTTGATCGTTTTCTCCTCCACGCCCGTCGAACCCAACGTTCCCTTGCTCGCCCCGCCGTGGCCCGGATCAAGAAGAACAACCATACCGTCCAAGGGGAGGTTTTGGCTCTTGGATTTTGGATTTTGCATTGAAGAAGTGTCCGTTGTGGATGGCGCATTGCCGATGGCGGATTGGGAAGAACTGGCGACGGTCTTCGTGCCTTTCCCGCTTTCCAATCCAGAATCCAAAACCGAAGATTCAGAATTGCCAACCCTGCGCAGGCGGCTGCACGAGCGAAAAGAAAGCCAAAGAACCTCGCCCTCATACCACGCCCGATAGCCAAGCAGCGGCGCGCGAAGTCCGAACGCCAAGCGGCATGTGGCATCGTCGGAAGGCAGCGCTGCGATCACATTGACCAGACCGCGTTGCGTCCGGTCGGTGATCCAGTTGAGGCGGTTTTCGACGCCGTAGAGCGTGAGTTCCACCGAATCGCCGCCCGCCCCTTGATCCAGCGCCAATGGAACGCGCAGACCGAGGGGAATTCGAACCAGCGTGGCAGTCTCCGTTTCAATCACGGCAAGATTCTCCACCGCTCCCCTTTGCAAGGGCGCGTCTTCGCCCGTCATCACCACCGACTCGCGCGCCACATAGCCGTGAAGCCGCGGCGTCAGCGCCACGCGCAACATGTTGCCCACACGGCCGTCTACATTCAGAAATGTTCCTTCGCGCACGGCCAGAAGCGGTGCCCCGCTGCGCGGTTCCGCGCGCAGCCGCACGTAATCCTCGCGTGCCCGCCCAACTTCCGGATACGGGTTGGCGTTCACCGTAATCCGGCCCGGTGTCAGCATTTGCACCGCCGACTTGTCTTTGGCACCGTCCGAACCGCGCAAATAGCACGTCACACGCGCCTGAACAAACCGGTCGTTCGGTTTGACCTCGTATGCGCCCTCGTAAAACCCGTCGCAGCCATAACGCCGCACCGCAAAAAGAGGATACTGCGTCTCGCCACTGCCGATCCGAAAAGTGGCGCGGCAGCCGGGACTGCCCTTGACGCGGATGCGGATGACATCGCCCGGCCGCACCACAAGGTCTTCCGACGGCTGCCCGTCGTAGTTGGGATCAAATCGAACAGGCTGTGCAGGCAACGTTTGCAACGGTGTGGAGCGTGTAACTTTGCGCACAGCCACCGCAGACTGTTCGCCCACTGTTGCCCGAAACGTCAATGTGTTGGCGCCGACATTTAGCGGGCATGTCCCTGCAAACGCCCCGGAAGGAAACACACGCAGCGGCCGGCCGTTGACCGTTACGCGTCCTGCAGGATCGGTCTTTCCGCCAACGCGAATCCGCTCGCCATCCACTCGTGCGCCGTTGGGCGGCCACACAACCAGAAGCGAAAAGGATGACCCCTCAGGCTTGGTTGCCGTCGCGGCAGATTTTGAGAAGGAAAAGAAAAAAGAAAGAAAACAAAAAGAAAGGAAAATCCAGCGCGAAAAATGCTTTCGAGACCCTTTGTACACCGCACCCACTCAGCCTGTCGCACCCATAACCTGCAACCCCGCCCGCCTGCCTTCTGCCTTTTACGTCAACAATTCCTTGGGCCGTTCAAGCGGAACCTCGCGCGGCGTGCGCTTTCGACGCGTGCTGGTCTCCTTCGACTTACCGTCGTCCCCGTCGCCCGAAGGCGGTTTCGGTTTCTCATCCGCAAAGATTTCCGACAGCGGCTTGCCCTGCAGGATCAGGTCCAGCTGCGCTCCGTCCAGCGTCTCGCGTTCCATTAGCGCCTGCGCTATGGCATCGAGGCTGTCCCGATGCGCCGTAACGATCGCAAGCGCGCGGTCATAAGCCTCATCTATCAGCGCTTTGATCTCGGCGTCAATCAACGTGGCCGTGGCATCGCTGTAGTCGCGGCTCTGCCCCAGTTCGCGCCCGAGAAACACCTGCCCGTGTTGTTCGCCAAAGACACGCGGGCCGAGCTTCTCGCTCATGCCAAACTCGCAAACCATCAACTGCGCAATGTGCGTGGCCTTGCGAATGTCGTCGCTCGCCCCGTCGGTAATGTCATTGAACACCACCTGCTCGGCGGCGCGCCCGCCCATGGCCCACGCGAGCAAATCCTGCAAATAGCGCTTCGAGCGCGTCCGGCGGTCTTTCTCCGGCAGCGCAAACGTAACTCCCAGCGACCGGGCGCGCGGAATCACCGAAACCTTGTGAACCGGATCGGCGTATTCCAGATACTTCGCGCACAGGGCATGGCCAGCCTCATGATAGGCCGTCATGCGTTTTTCCTCTTCGGTCAGCACGAGACTGCGCCGTTCCGGCCCCATCATCACGCGGTCTTTGGCCGCCTCAAGGTCGGCCATGTCTATGGCGTCCTTATTGCGCCGCGCAGCCAGAAGCGCCGCCTCGTTGACAAGGTTGGCGAGGTCGGCGCCGGAAAAACCGGGCGTCCCGCGCGCGATCACTTTGGCATCCACATCCTTGCTCACACGGACTTTGCGCAGGTAAATGTTGAGAATCTTCTCGCGCCCCACCACATCGGGATAATCCACCGTAATCTCGCGGTCGAACCGACCCGGACGGCGCAGCGCCGGATCGAGCACGTCCGGACGGTTGGTGGCCGCAATCAGAATCACGCCCTCGTTGGCGTTGAACCCATCCATCTCCACCAGCAACTGGTTGAGCGTCTGCTCGCGCTCGTCGTGCCCGCCGCCTATGCCGGCAAACCGCTGGCGCCCGACCGCGTCTATTTCGTCTATGAAAATCAGACACGGCTTGGACTTCTTGCCCTGTTCGAACAGGTCGCGCACCCGCGACGCGCCCACGCCCACAAACATCTCAACAAAGTCCGACCCGCTGATGCTGAAAAACGGCACGTTCGCCTCGCCCGCAATCGCCTTCGCCAGAAGCGTCTTGCCCGTCCCGGGCGGCCCCACCAGCAGCACCCCCTTGGGAATCTTCGCCCCCAGCCGCGAGAACTTCTGCGGGTCTTTCAAAAACTCCACCACCTCGCGCAGTTCCTCTTTGGCCTCCTCGATCCCCGCCACGTCATCAAACGTCACCCGCGGCTGCGAACCGTCACTCAACCGCGCCCGCGCCTTGCCGAACGACATCGCCTTGTTGCCGCCGCTCTGGATCTGACGCCAGATCAGCCACCACAAACCGATGAAAAGCAAGACCGGCAAAATCAGCGAAAAGAAAAGATTCTGCAGAATGATCGAGGGAGGATCGTTGGCATATTCCGCTTTGAGGTCTTCCAAAACTTTCGTGTAATATTCCAGCTGCCCTTCCTGAAACCGAACAAACACGCGCGACTCGCGCCCGCGCGCATCGCCCGCCCGCACCGCCTCGATCCGCTGATCCTTGATCCGGATGTCGCGCAACTGCCCCTTCTGCACCATCTCCGTGAACTGTTTGAATGTCACCTCGTCATTGCCCGATTTCTCCTTGCCGAAATGGTAGAACAACAAGATGAACATCAAGAAGATGATTATCCAAACCGTGGCTGACCTCAAACCATTCATTCGCTCATCCTTGCCGCCGGCGCCCGGCTTTGCCGCTTGCTTGCGCGATGAACAACACGACGTTTCATTTCGCCCGTTTCACCGCATAACTTATTGAACTAGCCCCAATTGCAGGGGCAATGTCAAGCCATTTGCTCTTGATTGGCCTGGTGCCGGGGCGGCTTGGGTCGCGCGCCGCACGCCTGTTCCTATCCCTCTTTCACTTCCGGCGCGACGTTCATGGCTGCATAAATCGGCCCGACAATCTTCCGCATCGCCGGCAGATACCGCAGCGAAATCCCCATGGCTCCGAGGCAGCCAAGCCCGCCCGTCAGCACCGTGGCCGGCGCCCCCGCATGTGCCGCCAGAAATCCGGCCAGCAGACTGCCCGTCGGCCCCGCCCCCATAAACGCCATGGTGTAAAGACTCATCACACGGCCCCGCTTGTCGTCGTCCACCAGCGTCTGCAGAATCGTATTGCACGACGCCATCATGACCATCATCCCGAATCCCGCCGCCACCATCGCCAGAAGCGACAGCGGCAACACGCGCGACTGCGAAAACACGACTTGCCCGATCCCAATCAGCATCATCCCCGACACAATTACGCGCCCGAGCCCGGCCACACTTCTTCGCGAAGCCAGAAACACCGCCCCCGCCAATGCCCCGCAGCCAGCCGCCGCCATCAGAAATCCCTGCGCATGCGAGCCGCCTTGCAGCACGTCCTTGGCAAACACCGGCAATAGTGTGGAATACGGCGCTGCCAACAGCGTCATCGCGCCCAGCAGCAAAAGCAGCGAGCGCACCGGCGGAAAACGATAGGCATAGGCAAAACCCTCCTTCAGCTCCGTCAAAACATGCCGCCTCTGCCGCGCCGATTTCCGCTCCAGCCGCATGGCCGACAAGGCAACGATCACCCCCAGATAACTCAGCCCGTTCAGCAGAAAACAGACACCCTCGCCAACCGCCGCAATCAAAATCCCGCCGATCGAAGGCCCAAGTATCCGTGCGCTGTTGAACAAAAACGAATTCAGCGCAATCGCATTCCCCAAGTCCTCCTTCCGCTCCACCATCTCCGCCACAAACGACTGCCGCGTTGGAATGTCAAACGCCGTCACCACGCCGACAACCACCCCGAGCGCAATGATCTGCCATGCAGCAATCCATCCGCTGAACACCAGCGCGGCCAGAACCAGCGCCTGCCCCATCGCCGCTGCCTGCGCTGCAATCAACATCCGCCGCCGGTCCCACCGGTCGGCCAGCACGCCGGCAATTGGCGAAAACAAAAACGTCGGAATATGCGAAGCAAAACCCACAACCCCCAGCAACAGCGCCGAACCCGTCAGCCGATACACCAGCCAGCTCATCGCCACCGCCTGCATCCACGTGCCGACCAGCGAGATGCCTTGTCCGATGAAAAACAGACGATAGTTGCGATAGCGCAGCGCGCGAAAAATGGAATGAAAAGGCGACGGCGGGGCGGAATTCGGCGCAAGTGGCTTCACGTCAGGCACACCTTCTGGAATTAGAACGCAAACGCCTCAACGCCCGTCTGTCAAGCGCCGGGAAAAAGCTTTCGTGCATAGATTTTGGTCAGACCAGTTTCTACCCAAAGCACGAATGGGTTGAAAGACAAGCCGCTTCCATCATTCCGCGGCGCGTTCCTTTTGCGTGGGACCAAAGGCGACGCAGGCAAAAAAGGCGTGTGCAAGCGAAAACGCCTGCTTTCTGGTTGACCGTCTGGGCCGTCTGCAATACAGGCTCTTTCGATGACGCGCAGGCAAGAGGACGTACGATCAATGCGCAATTTGAGTTGTCATCCCCAACATTCATCGCACCCGAAAAACCAAAGCATACCCGCACCGTTCCTGCTTCTGCTGGTGCTGGCAATGACCGCGTGCGAAACCCCACCCGTCGAACCGCTCCCGCGACCGGCCGGTCTGCCGCCTGCCCCGCTCTTTCAGATCTACCTCATCCATGAGGAACCCGGCCCGAACGTCGTCGAACGCAGGGTCGAAAAAACCGGCGAAACCATCTTTCTCGCCCGCCGCCCTGACGCCACGGAATACGACATGGCATGGGCCGAGGTGCAGGTGGACCGCATCACCGGCCGGCCCTCGGTTCTCGCACATTTTACCATCGAAGGCGCCGACAAACTGGCTCTTCTCACCGCGCAGAACATCGGCCGCCGCATGGCCTTGATCATGGACGGCCGCGTTCTGGCCACACCTCTGATCATCGCTCCCATCCGCGACGGGCGCATTCGCATCGAAGGCTTTGTTTCAAAGGAACAGGCCCAGCGTCTTGCCGATGCCGTCAATCGGCGCTCACGCTGATAGGCAGGCGGGGCTTTGGGGCCGATAGATGGACGGATGATGCGACGCCTTCCGCGGCGTTCAAACCCGAATGCAGTCGGCGTGGAAGCCGACCCCCCAAAGCCAAAGAAAAAGGCGCACGGCAAATCTTGCCGGCGCCTTTTGTGTATTCAAGAAGTTCGCGCTCGCGCGCTGTCGCTACGCGTCAGATTTCCTCCAACAACGTGCTGAACACATCGTGATGGTCTTCCTCATCCGTGAGAATCTTCTGGAAGAGCAGCGTCGTAACCTCGTCGCCTTCCTTCGCCGCAAGGGCCATGATCTCCTTGTACATCTTGATGGCCCCTTCCTCATCCTTCTTGTCCTGCTCGATCATCTCCTTGAGAGACGTGCCGACAAAGATGGGCGTCGGCTTGGTCGTAGGAATCCCGCCCAGATAATTCAGCCGCTCGGCAATCGCCTCCGCGTGTTTCATTTCCTCGATGGCGATCTTCTTCAACTCATCCTTGACCGCAAAACCTTTTACCCCGCTCCAAAGAACGTGTTGCCACATATACTGCACAACAACCTGCAGCTCCCGCGCGATGGCTGCATTGAGCTTTTCCATGAGCTGTTTCGATGCTTTCGGCATGGGTCGCCCTCCTTACTTCGGAATAATGGCGGTTGAGAAAACCGGGTCATCACCCGCGCTTGACCAAACTGATTCCGATCCTTTCACGCCTGCCCCGCTGCGTCAATCACAAAGTGCCACCTTACTTTTATGTCGTGCGCCGTTTTCCATTCTTACCCTTCGGGGCGTCCGACCACTGTCATATAGATTGTGCTTTCCGTCCGCCCGTCCACGCCCAGCAGCCCATTCATCTCGTCGTCATACAGCGCGGCAATCTGGCAGCTGCCCAAACCCAGCGCCACGGCCGCCAGCGCCACGTTCTGGGCAATATGTCCGGCATCCAGATAAACATATCGAAACGCCCGCTGATCGTATTTCCACTTCGACCGTTGAAAAATCGCCGTCCAAATGAACACCACGCCGGCGTAATATACCATCTCTTGCTCCAGCGCCGCCTGCGCAACCGCCGTGCGGAAATCCCCGACTTGAATCTGCTCTAACGCATGGCCCCGAACCTCGTAATGATACAGCCCCTGTGGTATGTCTTCGACCGCATGAACCGACAAATACGTCTCGACCGGATACAGCGCGCCGGCCGACGGCGCCGTCCGCAGCGCATACCCGTCCATTTTCGCGGTCACGCCCTGCGCCGCCCACAGCAATTGCGACAACTCCGCGCGGCTGATCGTTTGACGCCCAAACTCCCGCACGCTGCGCCGATGCCGCAGCACCTCCCACAATCCCGCTCCGCCTTCCGTTGTCGCCGCTGGCAAAACGATTCGCGGTGCGCCCGGATACGTCTTGAACGGCTCGGGCATCCGGCTCCAATCCAGCCCCCGTCCGCTCATCTTCCCCCGCGCGTATTTGGTCTCCTCCTGAAAGCGGTCGCCGATCCCTTTACTCATGGCTTGGCGCTCCCGAAAAGCAAGGACTGCACGGCATGAACACGCTGGACAGCATCGCCGCAATGGACAGCAGGCGCGCCGCCGCCCGGTGCCATTAGACGCCTGCCTGCTTATTTGGACAAATCCTTGATTTTAACTTCCTTCCACTCGACCCACGAATTGTAGCTGTGCATTTGCAGCGCGATATGGCCGGGTCCGGTCTTCTTGGCATCATGAATCTCCGCCACCGTCTTGCCGTCCACGCGCGAGATAATGTGCGGCCCCTGCGCAATGATGTGCATCCAGTACCATTGGTTGTCCTTGACGACATCATCGTCGCGCGCGCGCTCAATCTCATAGATGCTCCCCGTCGGATGCGAGGCATCGGGCGACTGCCGAATTTGAATCTCATAGCCGCGGTCTTTGTCCTTGGTCGTTTCGCGGTTCCACCGGAAAAATATCCCGCCGTTGGCCCGCGGCGACGTCCGCACCAGCGCCTTCAACTCGAAATCCTGAAACCGCCGGTCGGTAATCTGATAGCCCGTTCCTTCCGACGCATGGATGACGCCGTCGCGAATTTCCCACTTGCAGTTGTCCGCCTCGTGCCAGCCGGTGAAATCGCGCCCGTTGAAGAGCGCCTCCCATTTATCCTTGTCCGGCAGCGTGCGGATGCGAATGCGGCGGAATGCCGGCCGCGACCCGATGTCCTGCAGCGCAATAAACCCGCGCCGCTCGCGGTATTTCAATTCCTCGTATTTCTCCATATTAATGTCGTGAAGCATCTCGCCGTTCAGTTCGACGCGCAGCCGCGGCCAGTCCATCAGAATCCGCAGGTCGTTCCATTGCTTGGCCTTCCGGGCCATGTCTTTGGGCGGTGCCAGCACACCAAAGATCGAACCGGCCACGGTCGGCTCGGGCTTCACTCCCACCGGATGATAGATTTGAATCTTGGTGCCCATGCGCGTCGCCCGCCCGATTTCCGGAACGTGAAACAACACCCCGCCCTCACACCACGACGGCGTCATATACTCCAGCCGCAACTCAAAATTCTCATACATCTGTGTCGTGCGCAGGATCGTCTGGTAATCACCCTTGCCCAAACATTGGAGTATGCCGTCCTTGACCTCGAAGGATGTGGTGGTCGCGCGGTCCATCACCCATCCGCTCAAATCTTTCCCGTTAAAAATCGGAACAAAGCCTTGTTCTTTTTCCCCTGCAAGGAGCGCATTCGGATTGTCCACGGCCTCGGCAGCCGGCGCGCGCACTCCCATGCCGGCAATCATCAATGCTGTAACCAGTAGGAGACCAACCTTCCCCAGTGCTGCAATCCGCCTGTTCGACCTCATGGTGTTCCGCCTCCCTGAACTATGAAGTATGACTTCGCGCCGGAAAAAGCCCCCGGCGCTTCATTTGGTGCTGGACTGTCGCAAATCATATTTCCATGGCAATGTCGAGCTGGAAATTTGCGCGCAGACGGGACGAACGATACGGACGCCCCGGACAAGATGGTCCGAATGGACAGGCTTGAAACCGCCCCCCCTCTCCCCTATCCTCTCCCTCGATGATTGCGACGTTCCCCCATCTGGGCACCATGGCAATTTTCTGCAAGGGCATTGCAGTGGCCTGCGGATTTGACTATCTGGTGCCCCCCGAAAGCACGCGCCGCACCCTTGAACTCGGCTGCCGCAACTCCGGCGACGGCCTCTGTCTGCCCTACCGCATGATCCTCGGCAACTTTATCGAGGCGCTCGACCGCGGCGCCGACACCATCATCATGCTGGGCAGCGGCCCGCCCTGCCGCCTCGGCCTCTACGATCTGGTCATGAAAACCACCCTTGCGGACATGGGCTACCGCTACCGCTGGCTCACCATTCCCGGCGGCTGGCGTTTCGAGGACCTGCGTCGTCTGGAACGCGAAGGCCGCCGTCTGCGCCATGAGGTGCGCTTCCGCCAGCTCGCCCGTCTTCCCTATGCCCTGAAAGTCGGCTGGCAGAAAATGGTCGCCTGCGAAAACATCGAACGTGCCGCCCAGCGAATCCGCCCGCGCGAATTGACCCGCGGCGCCGCCGACGCGGCCTTTCGCCGTGCGCTCGCCCTTGTGGATGCCGCCGACGATCTGCCCGCAATCGCAAACGCCGCCGACGCGGCCTTGGCGCTCATGGAGCAAGTCCCGCAGGACACCGACCTCCGGCCGCTGCGCGTGGCCATTGTCGGCGAACTTTACACCGTCATGGACCATCGCATCAACTGCGGCGTCGAGCGGATTCTCGGCGAACTCGGCGTCGAGGTCTCGCGCGGCAACTGGTTCAGCGTGCATATCTCCCGCAACACCGGACTCAACCGCGTGCTGCGCGAGCGCCGCGAGGAAATTCTCCGCGCCTCCTATCAGTACCTCGGCTACAACGTGGGCGCCGAGTGCAACATCTCGGTTGGCGAAACCATCCTCGCCGCGCGCGAAGGCCTCGACGGCGTTGTCCACATCCTTCCCTTCAGTTGCATGCCCGAATCCGTCGCCTCCGCCATTCTGGTCCGCGTAAGCCGCGACTACGACATCCCCGTTCTCACCCTTCACATTGACGAAAACACCTCCCCCGTCCGTCTGACCACGCAATTGGAAGCCTTCACCGACACCCTGCTCTGGCGACGGCGGAAGTGAAACACTGTGAATTTCCACTCTGCTTGATTTTCCCGCAGGACACCTGTCAATACGTTCCGACAGCGCACACACAAAGCCGCCCGGCAGGCAAGCGTTCCACCCCTCACCCTCCGCTCACTTCTCTTTGATCACACCGGTCAGCTGGCACGGCACCGGCTTCACACCCGCCCGATGCTTTTCGACCTCCCGCAGCAGGTCGGCCACCACTTCGGGATTTTCTTTCGCCACATCCCATTGTTCCGACGGATCGTGCTCCAAGTGAAACAGCAACGGCGGGTCGTGCTTGACCGGCTTGTCATTGTATCCGGCCTCGGTGATCAAATGTAGTTTCCACGGCCCCTTGCGAACGGCATAGAGTTCGTCGTCGCGGTAAAAAAACATCATCGTGCGCCGGCCCGGTCCCGTTCCAAAAAGAATCGGCGCCAAACTCACGCCGTCTATCTGCCGGTCGGTCGGCACCGGCACTCCCGCCAACTCCAGCGCTGTATTGAAAAAGTCCATAGTCGAGGCCAGCTCATGACTCACCGTATTCGCCTGAATTTTTCCCGGCCACCACGCAATGCACGGTTCGCGCATGCCGCCTTCCCACGTGCTGCCCTTGCCCTCGCGCAAAAGCCCCGCCGACCCGCCCTGCAGCCGCCGGATCAGCCACGGCCCGTTGTCGCTGGTGAACAGCACCAGCGTGTTCTCCGCCAACTTCAACTCGCGCAGCGTCGCCAGCACCTGTCCGACACTCCAGTCCAGTTCCTCGACCACGTCGCCATAAAGGCCGCGCGGGCTTTTCCCTTTAAACGATTCCGACGCAAACAGCGGCGTATGCGGAAACGTATGCGCGAAATACAAGAAGAACGGTTTGTCTTTGTTCTGCCGGATGAACTTCAGCGCCGCGTCCGTATAGCGGCGCGTCAAGGTCGCCTGCTCCGCCGGCTCCTCGATCGTCTCCTCATCGCGCATCAGCGGCGTCGGCTTCATGTCGTTGCTGTATGGAATGCCGAAGTACGAATCGAAACCGCGGCGCGTGGGTAGATATTGCGGCAAGTGTCCCAGATGCCACTTGCCGATGCAGCATGTGGCGTAGCCCTTCGTCTTGAGCGCTTGCGCAATCGTGATTTCCTCCGCCGGCAGCCCACCCGACGACTTGGGCATGAGTACGCGCGGATTCCTTGCCGCCATGCCGTTGCGGATGGGCAGCCGCCCGGTCAGAAGCGCCGCGCGGCTGGGCGTGCACACCGGCGCCGCAGAGTAGAACTGCGTCAATTTCATCCCCTCGGCAGCCATCCGGTCGAGATTGGGCGTCCGTATCGTCGGATGACCGTAACAGCCGAGATCGCCATAACCCAAATCATCGGCAAAGATAATCACAAGATTTGGCAGTCGCTTCGTCCGCCCGTTCTGCGCCCCCATGGCGGGCAGTCCGCTCCCCCACACCGCCGCTCCCAACGCCGCCTGCGTCATTGCGCCAAGACATCTTCGTCTGTCCATCATTCTGCCTCCCGCCCGTAGTCTGCACCATATAGTGCAACCCGTGAAATTCTCAGCCCATTTGAAATCATCGGAAACTCTTCCCGCGCCGTCTTGCTTGCTCCCACAGCGTGCTCCAAGCCACCCCAAGGGAATTGTCTCGAATCCTCCCCCTTTGTCATGCTCTCTCCCGCTCCGGACTGAGTCCGGGCACACTTGCGCGCATCGCCACGGTCATGGCGTCCCTTCTCCGGATAAATCGCCCATGGCCGCCCCCGGTTCTCTCAGTTCGGCGCAACGCCGGGCCCGGCAATTTCATCCCGCTTTCGGATTTCGATAGCCGGTCTCCTTCATCAAGCGGTCGAGGTCCTCCCGCAACCGTCCCAGCGTCTCGGCCTGCTTGGGCTCCTGTGCCAGATTCCTCATCTGCAGTGGATCCTGCTCCAAGTCATACATCTCATCCAAATCCTGTATCTCAGGATACCGCACATACGTGTATCGTTCCGTCCGGATGCCGACCATCGTCGGGATCGTCGGGTAGCTTTCCTCGCGAAAGTACTCATACAAAAACTGCCGGCGCCAGTCCGCCTTCTCGCCCGCTATAAGTGGCCGCAAGGAACGCCCCTGCATCGAAGCCGGCACTTTTGCGCCCGCCAAGTCCAAAAACGTCGGCGCAACGTCTATGTTCAGCACCATCTGCCGATTCACCGTTCCCGCCTTCGCCAGCTTCGGATAGCGCACAAGCAAAGGAATCCGGATGGATTCCTCATACATCTGCCGTTTGTCATGGAATCGGTGTTCGCCCATGAAAAAGCCGTTGTCGCTGGCAAACATCACCACCGTATTGTCCAACTGCCCGATTTCTTCAAGTGCCGCCAGAACCCGCCCGATACTTTCATCTACAGCCAACAGGGTCCGATAGTAATTCAACCGCGACGCCAGAGTCGGGTTCCACGTTTCCGGCGGAAGCGCATCGGGCACCTTCTTGTTGGCGTTGGCGGCAGCCTCCTTCTTGCTCATGCCGCGCACGGCCAGTTCCCGCTGCCATGCCGGCTTCCCGCTCAAGTCGTCCTTCCAACTCGCCGGCTCCGCCATCTTCGCATCCGGAAACGCATCGGCGTGGCGCTCCGCCGGCGTGAACGGCGCATGCGCGGCCTTGTGTGCCAAGGTCATACAGAACGGTTTCCCGCCCGTCTGTTTCAAAAACCTCACCGCATAGTCCGTCAGCAAATCCGTCATATAGCCCTTGGCCTTGAAGTCGCGCCCGTTCTCATTTAGCGCCGGATCACCGTACTGCCCCTGCCCGCGAAAACTCAGCCAGTAGTCAAAACCCGGCCGCGGCATCGCCGTTGCCCCCTGATGAAACTTTCCGATGTACGCCGTCTGATAGCCCGCCTTCTGCAACTCGGTGGCATACGTCGGCAGCGCGTGATCATATTCCGTTCCCATGTTGTCCACCACGCCGTGGACGTGCGAATAGAGACCTGTGAGGAAGCATGCGCGGCTCGGCGAGCACAACGAATTGACCACAAACGCGTTGGCAAACCGCACGCCCTCTTGGGCCAGACGATCCATGTTCGGCGTCCTCAAAAACGGATGCCCCATGCAACTCATCGCGTCATAGCGCTGATCATCCGTGTAGATAAAAACAAAATTGGGGCGTTGATTGCCCGCCGGCCGTCCCCCCATTCCCCATCGCGACATCGCCAACCCCGCTGCTCCCGCAGCGGCCGACCACCGAATGACCTCCCGCCGACTCATCCGCCTCTGCATCGCGCTCCCCTTTCTGCTCGCTTTGTCCATCTCGTGCCCTCCGTTCATTCCCAATCTCACATCCCCTTGACCACGCATCCCATCGCTTTGACTTCCGTTCCATCGGCCATCTTGAACGGCTTTTCTCCAAAATTCACCGTCACCGTCACGCCGTTCGCAAACACCGTTTGCTGCACGTCGCGGTCGGGCGTCAGAAAGCGATGGTCTGTCATCTCACTGTAGCCCGTTGCCCGCGCGATGGGACATGTCGCGCGATAGCTTTGCACAAAACGCTCCTTGTTCGACTCCCAAAATTTGCGGTTGAACATGAACATCGGCGGCGTCCCATACAGCGCGTTGAACAGGTCCCGCTTGTCCCACAGCGCCGGCAACTTGTTGTTATAGTCGCCCCAATACCATTGCGCCACCACGCAATCGTGATACACCAGTTCCCACAGCGGCAACCGGTAGCGCTGGCCCACCTGAAATTTCGCCACATTCTCCGGCACCGTCTCCCAAATCTCCTGCATCCGCCGCCCCGCGTCCGGCACGCGATAATAACCCAGACTCAACATCCCCTCGAAATAGTGAACATACGGCACCGAGGCCTCATGGCCCGTCTCGCTCCCCGTCACCAGTTTCATGTCCTCGCTCACAAACCGCAGCAATTCCATCTTCCACTTTTTGCTCTCGCTGCGGGTCATCGGATGATCGGGATTGTAGCACTCTCGCCAGGGCGATGCCGTCGTCGTATCAATAAACCGGCAGCGATAGTCGTGCGTCTGCAACTCCGGCGGAATGCGCTTCTTCGCATAATCCAACGCCCGCATATCGCACAAAACGCCGCACGGTATCCGGCTGCCGTCGCGCGCCGTAACTTCCCAGCCGCGCCGCCAGTCGCCCTTCGCATCGAGCATGATGTCCTTCGGCCAGGCCTCTGTCGGCCAGTCGGAATGCACGCCCCGCAGCAACTTGAAATTCTCCGGATTCATCACGTCCTGATAGATGTCATAGCGGCTGGTCAGAACCATCGGCATCGCGTTCATCGCGCGGATGCCATCCGGCCCCTGTCGGTTGCTCCAGAGAATCCGTTCGATGCCGGCGGCCTGCATTTCTTTTGCAATCCCGACAGCGTCCCTCTCCCAGCACCACACGTTCACGGCACCGACGAGCAGGTCCACATTCGGATTCTCGCGCCGCTTTTGTTCGAGAGTTTTGAAAAGACCGATCTGCTTCGCATGGCCCCGATAGCGCTTGCACATCGCCACGTGGTCGCCCTTGTCGAAAAAGACATAGCGCAGCCGCCGCTCATAGCCCCACTCGCCGCGCTGCGATTCCCAGTCCGGCGCAAGACAGAGCAGATCGCCCGCCCGCGCAACTCGAACCCCCGCATCATCCGGCGTCTCGATGATCGCCATCATCGCCTGTTTCCCGTCGGTCGCCCCCCAGAACCCCATGCAGATGCCATGCCCGCCATAGGCGATCAGCCGCATCGGCTTGATCGTCTCGTCCTCGACCGGATACGAAATCCCTTCGTTCATCGGCACAACCAGATACGACCCCTTTTCCGTCACAAACGGATGCGGATAGGCAACGGGATTGGGCATCTTGCCCTTGGCCGACAGCGCCACAACGAATTCCGGCTTGTCGCCATCCAGTTGCACCGTCGCCGTAATCTCCAGTTTCGACGGCGCATGGCGCAGCGTCGCGCGAATTCCGTCCTTTGCCTCGACGCTCACGACTTCGATCCCTTTGGCAATCGCGCGCTGCTCCCATCTCCGTTGCGTCCGTAAATCCTCGACCGACAGCGTGCCGTCGGCCCCGCGAAACGTCACCGCCAGCGCTGCGTTGCGAATGGTCACATCCTTCGCCTCGTCAGCGGCCTGCCCCCCGCCGTCAATAAGCAATGCCAACACCAGACTCAAATTAAGATAAAAACTCCTGCGCCATCTCATGCTCAGTCCTCCGCACTTATGGAATGTCCACCCTGCTGTTCGACCAAATCCTGCAAAGCCCCGCCCGCGCTGTCAAGCAAGGAGTTCTCGACGTACCTGCATGACATTATCATCCCGCAATTGCCTCTTGACCCTTTGCATGGCGCTTGCCGACAATCCCGTCACGGGTTGAACACCGCAAGACCCGAAACTGGCTGATCAGGAAGATCAAGTGAGCCGATATTCGGATCGGGCGCCTTTTACCCGCCCTTGTCTGGTGGACATTCATACCCAGACCGACTTTGTGCTGCCCGGCGGCGCCTGCCATGTGCCGGGTGCAGAAGCGCTAATTCCGGTCTGGAAAGCGCTGACTGCCTTTGGGGCGGAGTTCCACTTGCCGATGGTGGCGACCTTGCAAAGCAGCGGAGGTTGCCTCACAGATATGTCGGCGGGTACGCTGGCAACATCAAGCGCAGCCAAATTGCCCGAGACACTCCTGCCGGCCTATCAGGTGCTGGCAGCTGCGGAGCAAGACGCGACATTGGACTTTCATGTACAGTTGATTCTGGAAACATGCAACGAGGATGTTTTCCAAAACGCGCAAGCCGACGCCGTATTTGCCTCCGCCGCATGCAGCGCGTTTGTTGTGTATGGTGTGCCGATTGAAACCAGCGTCAAGTCTGCGGTGCTGGGCTTGCTCGAACGCGGCCATCGTGTTTATGTGGTCACAGACGCAATTCGGGCGCGCGATGCCGCCGTCGGCGAGCGGACACTGGCCGACCTCGCCAATGCGGGCGCGGCTTTCATCTCATCGGCGGCGCTGATGGAAAAAGTGCGCCAGCAGAAGGAAACGGCGTAAGGACCATAAAAAACGCGAGGACAAAAAAGCAAAAGCTGACGACAGACAAAACAGGCATCCGAATACGGTCGGCGCGTTTGTTGACGTTGAAGTCCCTAATGTCCTTCTTCTCACTCTTCACTTATGAAGGTCTATCTGTCACAGATCAACACAACAGTCGGTGCCGTCGAGGACAATGCAGCCAAAGTTCGCAGCGAAATGATGCGCGCCCGCCAAGCCGGCGCCGATCTTGTCATTTTCCCCGAAATGACCTTGTCGGGCTATCCGCCCAAAGACCTCCTGGAGTTTCCGTCGTTTGTGGACCGCAACGAGGCCGCCATTGCCGACCTTGCCCGTTCGGCCGACGGTATCGCTGCGGTGGTGGGATTTGTTTCGCGTCGCACCTGCGGCGAGGGCAAAGGACTTCACAACAGCGCCGCTTTTCTGGCCGACCGCCGGATTATTTCCGTTCATCACAAGACTCTTTTGCCGACCTACGACGTTTTCGATGAGGGCCGCCATTTCGACCCCGCACCGTCGGTTCAACCGGTAACATGGCGCGGAGTGCGTTGGGCCATCTCCATCTGCGAGGACTGCTGGAACGACCGCCTGTACTGGCGGCGGCGCCTGTATCCGGTGGACCCGATCGAACAGCTGGCCTGCGCCGGTATGGACGTGCTGATCAACATATCGGCATCGCCGTTCTGGATGGGCAAGCGGCGGATCAAACAAGAGATGTATGCGGAAGTGGCGCGGCGTTACGGCGTCCCGCTGGTCCAAGTCAATCTGGTCGGCGGCAACGACAGCCTCGTGTTCGACGGTTGGAGCAATGTCTTTGCTCCCGACGGCAGGATTGTGGCACAGCTGGCAGACTTCCGCGAAGATGCGGCCCTCGTGTATCTGGCTTCGTGCCACGGCCCGATTCGCCCAACCGCTCAAAGCGACGAAGAACAAGTCTATGAAGCCCTTCTCTTGGGCATCCGCGACTATCTGGGCAAGTGCGGATTCCGGCGGGCCGTCATCGGTCTGAGCGGCGGAATTGACTCCGCGCTGACGGCTGCCTTGGCTGCCGCGGCGTTGGGCAGCGAGAACGTGCTCGGTGTTTCGATGCCCTCGCGCTTTTCCTCGCAGAGCAGCCTCGACGATGCGCGCCAGCTGGCCGACAACCTCGGAATCGCCTATCGCGTGGTGTCCATCGAGCCGATGTATGCGGCGGCACTGGCGAGTTTGCCGGAACTGGCCGCCAACGACGGGCCGGACCTTGCGGCCGAAAACCTCCAAGCCCGAATCCGCGGGATGATTCTCATGGCCATTTCCAACAAATACGGACATCTTGTGCTCTCAACCGGCAACAAGTCGGAACTGGCCACGGGCTATTGCACGCTCTACGGCGACATGGTCGGCGGACTGGCCGTGCTGGCCGACGTCCCCAAGACGCTCGTGTATCGGCTGTCGAATTACATCAATCAACGAGCAGGGCGCGAGTTGATCCCGCGCAGCTCCATCGAAAAGCCGCCGTCGGCCGAGCTCCGCCCCAATCAGAAAGACACCGATTCGCTGCCGCCATATGAGGTGCTGGACCCCATCGTAGCCGCCTATGTCGAGGAACGTTTGGCCCCCGAAGCAATTGTGGCGCAGGGCATGGACCGGGCCACTGTCGAGGCTGTGGTGCGGCGGATTAATCAGAACGAATACAAACGGCTTCAGGCAGCGCCGGGGATCAAGGTAACCTCGAAAGCATTCGGCTACGGGAGAAGAATGCCAATTGCAGCGCAGTATTGAACAATAAACAGTCCGACTTGTCCGACTCGTCCAACTAGCCCGACGAATTAGGGCCGTCCACAATGCAAATTGTTTCCGACATTGTCAGTGTTCGCGCCGCGCTATCGCCCCACCGAAAACAGGGCCAACGAATCGGCTTCGTGCCCACGATGGGCGCCCTGCACGAAGGCCATGCGGCGTTGATTCGGCGCGCGCGAACCGACTGTAACGTCGTAGTGGTTTCGATCTTTGTCAATCCGACGCAATTCGGACCGCACGAAGATTTCGAACGCTACCCGCGAACGTGGGAAGCCGATTGCGCCCTGTGCAAACGCGAAGGCGTGGACCTCGTGTTCAGTCCCCCGGCCGCCGTCATGTATCCGGAAGGATATGCCACATATGTAACCGTCGAGCGGTTGAGCGAGCCGCTGTGCGGGCGGTCGCGGCCGGGACATTTTCGCGGCGTGGCCACCGTCGTGCTGAAGCTATTCAATATTGTCGCACCCGATGCTGCCTATTTCGGCTGGAAGGATGCCCAGCAGTTGATCCTGATTCGCCGGATGACCGAGGACCTGAATTTGCCCATCGAGATCGTCGGGGTCGAGACCGTGCGCGAGGCCGACGGCCTCGCACTGAGCTCGCGCAATCGCTACTTGGATGCCGAGTCGCGCCGGCGTGCGCCGGCATTGTACGAGGCATTGCGGTTGGCGCGGCAAGCCTTTGAGCAGGATGGCGTGGCCGATTGCGCGGTTTTGACCCGGCGCATTTGCGACCATATTGACCAACATGCCGGCGGCCGGATTGACTATGTGGAAATAGTCTCGCTCGACCAATTGCAGCCGCTCACCTCAATCCAGAAAGGGAATACGCTCATCGCTCTGGCTGTTCATCTCGGCGGTGCGCGGCTGATTGACAATATCCGGCTGTGAGAACAAAGAGCATACAACGGAAAAGAGGTCCACGGTCTTCCTGAAAGGCGCGCGATGCTGCGGAATTTTCGCTTCATCCTCAAAGGCAAACTGGCCGGCATGGGGCATCCCGGCTACCGCGACACGCTGCCGCAGACGCTCGATGAACTGCGCAAACACGGCATTGGCGCAATCGTTTCGCTCGACGAAGAAGGCATCATGGATGACATCGTTGCCAGCCATGGCTTCGCCTATCGCCACTACCCTATAGATGACTTTTGTGCCCCCACGATGGAGCAGGCACTGGATTTTGTTAAGTTTGTGGACGAGCAAACCGCCCGCGGCCACGGCGTCGTTGCGCATTGCTGGGCGGGCATCGGCCGCACGGGCACCATGCTGGCCTGCTATCTGATCCATCGCGGCGACTCGGCCCAGACCGCGCTGAAGAAAATTCGACGGATCGGGGGAATCGAAAGCCGCGAGCAAGAAAAGTTCCTCGAAGAGTTTGAACAATATTGCCGGACAAAGGCAAAAAAGGACGCCCCCTCCGGCGAAACCAACGTGGACGACTTCACATAGGCTCCTTGTCCATCACGTCCACCCTGTCCACTCCGTCCATCATGGAGAACCTTACATGGCAGAAAACTATCTGGTCACCGGCGGTGCAGGTTTTATCGGCTCCAATCTTGCAGCGGAATTAGTGCAACGCGGCGAGTGCGTCCGCGTCGTAGATAACTTCTCGACCGGCAAGCGCGAAAACCTCGAAGGGCTGATCGGTCGGATTGAACTGATCGAAGGCTCCATCACCGACATGGACGTCTGCCGCAAAGCCGTGGCCGACATGGATTATGTGTTGCACGAGGCGGCTCTCGCCTCCGTGGCCCGCTCGGTGGACAATCCCGTTGCCTCCGACGAGGCCAACGTCGGCGGAACCATTCGACTTCTCTCCGCCGCCAAAGACGCCAAAATCAAACGATTCGTGTATGCCGCATCATCCTCGGCCTACGGCAACGTGGACGCGCCCGCAAAGTCCGAGGACATCCCCCCGCGCCCCCTTTCGCCCTATGCCGTCTCCAAACTGGCCGGAGAGTACTACTGTCGTGTTTTCTTCGAGGTCTATGGCCTCGAAACCATTTCCCTGCGCTATTTCAATGTGTTCGGCCCCAACCAAGACCCTACCTCCGTCTATAGCGCGGTCATTCCACTGTTCATCACCGCAGCACTGGACGGCCGCACGCCGACCATTTACGGCGACGGATTGCAGTCGCGCGACTTTACACCGGTGGCCAACGTGGTTCATGCGAATTTGCTGGCCTGCCGCGCGCCGTCCCGTGCCGCGGGCGAAGTGATCAACTGCGCGCTGGGCCAAAGCACAACACTCCTGGACTTGCTGGCCGCGATCGGCCGGATTGTCGGCCGGAAGATCGAACCGCACTTTGCCCCGCCGCGCCCGGGCGACGTCCGCCACTCGCTGGCCGATTTGCGCAAAGCAAAGGCCTTGCTGAACTATGAACCTGTTGTTCCATTCGCCGACGGCCTGCGGCACACCCTCGATTGGTACCGCAGCCATCGGGAGAGATGGTAAAAGATTTCGACACCACGTTGCAAACCCTTGCAGATGCATATCCAGACAAGTCGCCTGACGTTGACTTTGGATTGGTTTTGACTTTGGATGTTATGATCTTGATTTTTGCATTGCCCGTGAGCGAAGGTACCGCTGCGGTCGCGGCCAGCTGCAAAAAGCGGTGTTTCCTTTGTTGTTCATGATATTGGAGGCCACTCCCATGTATCGAAAATCGTATCGCGCGTGGTTCGAGTGCATCGGCGGATGCGGCACCACGTATCCGCTCAACGAAATTGTCTATCGCTGCGGAAAGTGCGGCGACTTGCTCGAAGTGCGCCATGACATCGAGGCGTTGAAACAGAAAAGCCCGACCTACTGGGCTGAACTGTTCGACCAGCGCTACAAAGGCAACGAATGGCCCTATGGCTCGGCGGTCTGGGGCAAAAAAGAAATGGTCTGCCCCAACGTCGCCAACGAAAACGTCGTCTCGATGTATGAGGGCGGCAGCAACGTGTTTTGGGCCGACCGCCTCGGCCACGAAATCGGCGTCGAGGACCTCTGGGTCAAGCAGTGCGGCAACAGCCACACTGGCTCGTTCAAGGACCTTGGCATGACCGTGCTCGTTTCCATGGTCCGCCAGATGCGCGCCGAGGGCAAGAACATCCCGGCCGTCGCCTGCGCCTCGACGGGCGACACTTCCGCGGCACTGGCGGCCTATTGTGCCGCCGCCGGTATTCCTGCCATCGTCTTTCTCCCGCGCGGCAAGGTCTCCATCCCCCAGCTCATTCAGCCGCTGGCCAACGGCGCCATCACCTTTGCACTCGACACCGACTTTGACGGCTGCATGAAGATCGTGCAGGAAATCACGGCAAAGGAAAACATCTATCTGGCCAACTCGATGAACTCGCTTCGCATCGAAGGCCAGAAAACCATCAGCATTGAACTGGTCCAGCAATTTGAGTGGGAGGTGCCCGACTGGGTTGTCATCCCCGGCGGCAATCTTGGCAACGTCTCGGCGCTCGGCAATGGATTTCTCCTGATGAAGGAACTAGGCATGATTACCAAATTGCCGCGGGTCTGTTGCGCGCAGGCCGAAAACGCCAACCCGCTCTATCTGAGCTACCTCAAGGAGTTCATGGAATTCCAGCCGGTGACGGCCAAAAAAACCCTCGCCTCGGCCATTCAGATCGGCAATCCGGTTTCGATCAAAAAGGCCATCCGCGTCTTGCGCGAAATGAACGGCGTGGTCGAACAGGCCAGCGAGGAAGAAATTGCCGATGCCTGCGCACGGGCCGACCGCACCGGGCTTTTCACCTGCCCGCATACGGGCGTGGCCCTGGCCGCGTTGTTCAAATTGGTCGCACGCGGCATCATCAAATCCGACGAACGCGTCATCGTCATTTCGACCGCCCACGGACTGAAATTCACCGACTTCAAATTGCAGTATCACCAGAACCAGTTGGAAGGTATCAAGCCGCGGCTTGCCAATCTGCCGATCGAATTGCCCGCGGACTTTAGCACCGTTCGCGACCGCTGCTTGAAAGAAATCGAGCGTGTGAGTTCATCAAGCTGATTGCCGGCGGCAGGGATGCTCCTGTCCCCGAACCGGTGTCTCCAATCAGGCACCGGTAAAGGAGCGCCCCCCCATCGGCCGAGCCACAGAAAGGATAATCGCAAATGAAAGAGGATGGAGCAAAAGAGGCTATTCGGCTTTCGACAAAGATCATTCACTCCGGCGAAGCCCACATGGGCCCGCAGGGCGAACTCACCACCCCCATCGCCCAGAGCGCCGTCTTCTGCTACGAAAATCAGGCGCAGGTCATGCGCTATGTGCGCGACGAAGAGAAGCGTTTCGAGTATGCCCGCTACGGCACGCCCACCCACGTCGCGGTCGAGCGAAAAATGGCCGCCCTCGAAGGCGCCGAAGACTCGCTCCTGTTCGCCACCGGCATGAGTGCGGTCACCACGACCCTGTTCTGTCTGCTGTCGAAGGGCGATCATTTGGTCGTGGTCGAGGATGCCTACAAACGCACGCGCGGTTTCTGCACCGAAACCCTTCCCCGCTTCGGCGTCGAATGCACGCTTGTGCCTCCCGGCAATACGGGCGACATGCTGGCGGCGATCCGGCCCAATACCAAAGTCTTTTTTGCCGAATCGCCCACCAATCCTTATCTGGCCGTGCTCGATCTGCCGCCGCTTATCGAGGGCTGCCACAAACGCGGTGTCCTGCTGATCATTGACTCGACGCTCGCCACGCCCATCAACCAGCGCCCCATCGAGTTCGGCGCCGACTTGGTTCTCCACAGCATGACCAAGTATCTGGCCGGCCACAACGACGTGCTGGGCGGAATCGTTTCGGGCCGCGCAGACATTCTGAAACGCCTGCGCGAGTTTCAGGGCGAACTCGGCGGCACCGCCGACCCTCATCAGGCTTATCTGATCTTGCGCGGAATGAAAACGCTGCAATTGCGCGTGGAAAAGATGAACGCCAGCGGCATGGCCGTGGCGAAGTTCTTGGAGAAACACAAAAAGGTCGCGCGTGTATTCTATCCGGGCCTCAAAAGCAGCCCCTATCACACCATCGCGGCCAAACAAATGTCGGGCTATGGCAGCCTGATTTCATTCTGGATCAAAGGCGGCGAGGCCGAGGCGTTTCGCGTCATGGACGCTCTGCGCATTCCGCGCAACGCACCCAGTCTCGGCGGCGTCGAAAGCCTTGTGTGTCATCCCGCATCGCTGACCTACTATAAATCCGGCCGCGCCCTGCGTGAAAAGTTCGACATCCGCGATGAACTGATCCGCTATGCCGTCGGCATCGAGGACGTCGAAGACATTATCGCCGACCTCGACCAAGCCCTCGCGCAGATCTAGCGGTCTTAGAGCCTATC
>JAOAGV010000066.1 GCA_026415575.1 Candidatus Sumerlaeia bacterium | reverse complement strand
GGCGCGAGGTCGTGAAAAAGGATACGGAGACTTGTCGTCCCGAACACAAACATCTCGCCGTGTTTGGCGTATGCGGCCGCAACATCGAGTGCTGGATATGTGCCGATCCGGACTGGATTGCAAAACAAACCGGCCGCAGTCCGTCGGAGTTCCAAGTCCAAGACCCAAAGAGAGTTTTTGAATCCGCCATGGGGATTTCCGCACGTGATCGCAAAGAAGAGGAAATTGCCCGCCTTGTGAACTCTGCTCCCTTGCGCAACTGGCTGACCGCCAACGACAGTTTCGAGCACTTCTACGGCACCATTTGGCACAAGAGCAAGGAACTGGGATGTGCGATTGAGAATCTTCGCGAGCGTGCCTGATCGTCTTCGGAAAATAGGATTACGTTTATGATCCTCGTCCTCGATTTCGGCTCCCAATACAATCAGCTCATCGCCCGCAAGGTGCGGCAGCTGAATGTTTTCTCGCAGATCGTTCCGTTTGATTATCCCATCGAAAAGATTCGCGCCCTGCAGCCCGAAGGAATTATTCTCTCCGGCGGGCCGGCCAGCATCTACGCCGCCGGCGCCCCGCGGCTGGCCCCCGAGGTGCTCGAACTGGGCGTGCCGGTGCTGGGAATCTGCTACGGGCTTCAAGCCACGGCCCATGCCCTCGGCGGACACGTCGCCGCCTCGCCGTTCCGCGAATATGGCTTCGCGCAACTCCACATCGGCCGGAGCGACCCCCTGCTCGACGACGTGGCCGACGCCTCGCAGGTCTGGATGAGTCACGGCGATTCCGTCGAACGCCTGCCTGAAGGTTTTATCACTCTGGCGCGCACGGCCAACTGCCCGCACACCATTGTTCGCCACGCGCAACGACCGATCTACGGCCTCCAGTTTCATCCGGAAGTTCACCACACAACCTATGGCAACCTGTTGCTGGCCAACTTTGTCCTGAAAATCTGCGGCGCCAAGCCGACATGGCGCATGGCCTCGTTCATCGAAACGGAAATCGCGGCCATTCGCGCGCGTGTCGGCCGCCACCGGGTTCTGTGCGCCACCAGCGGCGGTGTGGACTCGACCACGCTGGCCGTGCTGCTTCACCGCGCCCTCGGCGACCAGCTGCGCTGCCTGTTCATTGACAATGGCGTGCTGCGACACCGCGAGGCCGAGCAGGTGTGCGCCATGTTCCGCGAGCATCTCGGCTTCGAGGTCGAGCGGATTGACGCCGGCGCGGCTTTTCTCGAACTGCTGCGCGGTGTGACCGATCCCGAAGAGAAGCGCCGCCGCATCGGCCGCAAGTTCATCGAACTGTTCCTCGCCGAACTCGGCCCCGACGATTTCCTCGCGCAAGGGACACTCTATCCCGATGTCATCGAGACGGTCTCGACCGCCGGCCCGTCGGCACACATCAAGACGCACCACAACCGCGTGCAAGAGGTGCTCGACCTGATCCGGCAGGACCGCGTGATCGAGCCGCTGGCCGACCTTTTCAAAGACGAGGTTCGCGCGCTCGGCGAGGCGCTCGGCATTCCCCACGCCGTGCTGGGCCGCCATCCGTTTCCGGGGCCGGGGTTGGCCATCCGCATCCTCGGTGAAGTGACCCCGGAGCGCCTTGCCATGCTGCGGCAGGCCGATGTGATCACGATCGAGGAAATCCGCGCCGCCGGCCTCTACGACTCGATCTGGCAATGCTTCCCCGTGCTGCTGCCCATTCAGTCGGTGGGCGTGATGGGCGACGAGCGCACGTATGAATACACCATCGCCATTCGCGCCGTCCACAGCGTGGACGGCATGACCGCCGACTGGTCGCGCCTGCCCTACGAAGTGCTGGCCCGCATCTCCAACCGTATCATCAACGAAACACGCGGCATCAACCGCGTCGTCTATGACATTTCGTCCAAGCCTCCGAGCACGATCGAGTGGGAGTGAAGCCGGCGGCATTGCCTCCGGCAATCCCTCCGGTCGAATACCATGATGTTCCGCCGAAACATGCTTGACGCGGCGGAGCGGTTTGGCGACCTTCTGAACGTCGGCGGCGGGGAAGCACTCCATTCAGTTTTCCGCCAACATGCAGGCTTTCCGCATTTTGTGGAAAGGGTGTTTCCATTTTCATGGAGGAACAAAACCTATGACCGTTCTGCTCGAAAGCCGGATTGCGGGGCTTCCGGCCCCCAAGCGCGGAAAGGTGCGCGACGTCTATGACCTCGGCGACCGGTTGCTGATTGTCACGACCGACCGCATCAGCGCGTTTGATTGCGTGTTTCCCAACGGCATTCCGCACAAGGGGCGGGTGCTCAACACGCTGGCGCTGCATTGGTTCAACCGCACCCGCCACATCGTCGAGAACCATGTCATCAGCGATGATCCAGCGCCGGTCGTGCCTGCCGGTACGCCGCTGGACGATCTGCGTTGGCGCTGCACAATCGGGCACAAATGCAAGCCCATCGAAGTCGAGTGCGTTGTGCGCGGCTATCTCGACGGCTCGGCCTGGGTCGAGTATCAGGAGAGCGGCACCATCGCGCGCGAGCCGGCGCCGCTGGGCTACAAGCGCAAGCACCGGTTCGAGACCCCGCATTTTACCCCCGCCACCAAGGCGGCCACAGGACATGATGAAAACATTTCGTTCGCTCAAGTGGTCAATCTGGTGGGCACGGATGTGGCCAATTTTCTGCGCGATACCTCCATCGCCCTGTATCAGTTTGCCCACGATGAAATGCTGCCGAAAGGGTTCGTGCTCGCCGATACGAAGTTTGAGTTTGGCTGGCTGGGCGACAAGATCATCCTGATAGACGAGGCGCTGACACCCGACTCGTCCCGGTTTTTCGAGCGCGATTCCTACGTCGAGGGGCGCAAATCCATCAGTGTGGACAAGCAGTTTGTGCGCGATTATTGCGAAACGCTCGACTGGGACAAGAACCCGCCGGCGCCGCGCCTGCCCGACGACATCGTCGCCAAAACCTCGGAGAAGTATTTGCGGATTCTCGAAGTGATCACAGGCCGCCCTGCGCCGTGGCTGAATGAATAAAGCAAATGGATGGCGAAAGAGCACTTTCACAACAGCGGTCGGCAAGGCGAAACGCTGGTTGTTTCCTCCGAGCCCTTGAGCATGGAGAGAAAAGGCACGACTTTTTTTGACAGGATTGACAGGATTTACGGGATGCGGAACCGGGTCGAACAAGCCGAAAGGGGAATCCGCGCTAATAAGGATTTAAACACAATATCGGATTCGCCCGAAGGGCGGATTCGGCTTCCCTCCCGTACAATCCTTCCGAATGTTCTTTTTCTGGTGGCTGCGGTGGTTTCGGTTTATGGGGCGTCGCCGACGCCGGTTCCAACGCCCGCGCTGAAAGCCGCGCCCACTTCGCCTCCAGCCGCATACGCACCGCCCACAGGCACAGCAACGCCCATTGCGGAAACGCCCGCCATTGACGGCCGGCTCACCGAGGATTTCTGGAAGAAAACTGCCCCGCTCAGCGGCTTTGTCAGCCTCGCCAACGGTCGGCCGGCCTCGCCGCGCACGCAGGTGCGTTTGGCCAGCGCTCCCCGCTGGTTGTATGTCGGCGCCATTTGCGAAACCGCCGACCTGCGCACGGCACAGGCCCTTCGCACCGAGCGCGACAGCGATGTGTTCAACGACGAGTCGCTCGAAGTGCTCCTTGACCCTGTGGAATATCATGGGCGTGTCTATCGGTTTGTCATCAATGCGCGCGGCGCCCGTATGGATGAAACCCTCCCGATTGCCGGACGCGGCATCGCCGACGAACGGCCCTCCTGGCTCGGCCGCGTGCGCCGCGAATCGCCCGCCCAGTGGACTGCCGAGATTGCCATAGACTTGGCCTCGCTGGACCTCAGCGCACAGAACACCGGTGTCTGGCGGGTCAATTTTATCCGCCACGTACGCGGGACATCGCGTTCCGACTCCGCGTGGGCTTGGGCGCGATTCTGGACATTCGGCTGCGACCGCGCGCGCATGGGCGTTGTTTCGGGTATTCAAATGCAGGGGTTTCTTCCCAACTGCAAGGTCAGTGTGGCCGACTGCAATCTCCAGCGCGAGGGCCAAACGCTTCGCGGCTCGCTCACGGTCGAGGTGGCCAATCCCGCCGACACACGCCAGACGGTAGATGTGACCCTGCGCACCACCAGCCGCTGGCTGGGTACGCAGCAGGTGAAGGTGAACCGGCTGGCGCGCGAGTCCGCGGTCTTTCCCGTGGAAATGGACCCGGCCGAGGAGCGAGAGTTCAAAGTCGAGCTGACCGATCCGGCCACGCGCCTGCCCTTCGCGGCAATTGCGTATCCGTTCACACTGCCGGAACAAGTCACGGGCTGGTTCGATCGCTCCTACTACACGCAGGAGACCACAGGGGTTTTCCAGAGCCGGGTATTTCCGGGGCCGGCTAAAAATCTTTCCGCAACAGTGCAACTGTTTCGCGCCGAAAACAGCAATCTGGCTTGGCGCGATCCGGCCCCAGCGCCCATCTTGTTGCGCGACGGTTCGTGGTGGCTGGCCTCGGTCGTGCCGCTGCAATCGTTGGCGCACGGCGGCTATCTGATGGAAACGGTCTGGGACGATTCGGCGCGCCGACGCTACCGCGTCTGGAGTCCGCTGAGGCGGTTGCCGCCACGCGCGGGCGAGGTAAAGGTGGACAGCGTCAAGGGTTGCCTGCTGCGCAATGGACAGCCGTTTTTCCCGATCGAATTGCGCCGGCTCGATCAGCCCACTGCCGCGATTTTCAACGACATCAAGGCCAACGGCGCCTTCAATGTTAACTGGGCGTGGGCGCTGGCTCCGCGCGGGACCGATTCGTATATCGCAAATGCCGCCAAGGCCTTCGGTGCACTTGCCGACCTCAACATTGACCGGCTCTATCAGGCGGCCGGCCCGGAACGCGACACCTATTTTAACCAGTTTAAGGCGATCGCCGCCAGCGGCAACGTGTTTGCCTACGGTATGGAAAATCCCCCCTTCGAGGACGGCTTTTCCACCGAGCCGATGACCACGCTTCGCAGCTATCTTCACAGCCTCGATCCCTATCACCCTCTCTACGTCATGCTGGGCCATCCCAATCAGGCGGCGCGCTATCGCGGCTGCGCAGATTTTCTAGTCATGCATTGCCGCTGGTCGGGAACAGGCGGCACGGCCGAGCCGGAGTGGGTCTATGAACAAGTTCGCCGCGCAAAGCAGGGAGCAGGCCCGACGGTGCCCGTCGTGGCCATGCTGACCGCCTACCGCGACGCCGAGCAGGGGCTCGAACGGCCGACGCCGCAACAGCTGCGGGCGGCCGTGTATATGGCTCTGGTTGCGGGTGCGGCCGGAGTGATCTTCGACGGCTATCATTACCGGTCGCGCACCGACCCGCTGCGGCGCGGCTACGCCGATGATCCGGCGCTGCTGAAGGCCGTCTATCAGCTGTCGCACCATGCAGCGCGGCTGGGGCCTGCGCTTCTGGCGTCTGAGGCGGCCGACGCGATGGTGTCGGTTGAGCAGCCGATGTATGGCACGGTACGCTGGCGGGCACTTCGGACGCGCGAGGGCGTGCAGATTCTGGCGGTCAACGGCGCGGCGGTCAATGCAGTGGCGGCGTTTCAGCTGCCGCCGTTGGCCGGTGGGGCGGCGTGGGACGTTCGCGAGGAATTTGAAGGGCGCATGGTGCCGCTTGACGGGGCGCGGTTTTCGGTTCAGTTTGCCCCCTATGAAACGCATGTATTTGTCGCGTCAGCCAGAAAGTAGTTTTTTGGTGAAAGGCAAAAATCCGCAATCCACAGAGCGCGCGGGGAGAAAAGCGTCCGATGAAAGGCAAAGTCATTGTCCGGTTGAAATCCGAGGTCAGCGATCCACAGGGAATGACGATTCAGCAAACCGTGTCGAAACTTGGATTCGAGGGGGTGCGGAAAGTCCGGGCCGGGAAGTTTTTTGAAATCGAACTGGACGCCGCCGACCGCGCAACGGCCGAGAAAACGCTGCACGGCCTGTGTGACCGCATTCTGGCCAATCCGATTATCGAAGATTATACCTTTGAAATTGAATAGGACTGTCCGACCCGTCCCACAGGTTCGACGCGTCCGACTTGTCCAACAAGGTTTTGTGTGGAGTCCTTCTCATGAAAGCAGCGGTGATTGTCTTTCCCGGCTCCAATTGCGATGAGGATTGCCGCTGGGCGCTGCAGCATGTGTGCGGCGTGCCCACCGAGATGGTGTGGTTCCGCCACCGCGTGCCCGACGACGTGGACCTGATCGTGTTGCCGGGAGGGTTTTCCTATGGCGACTATCTGCGGGCGGGAGCTCTGGCGCGCTTTGCTCCGGCCATGGAGTCGGTGCGCGAGGCCGCCGAAAAGGGCCGCCTCGTCCTGGGCATCTGCAACGGATTTCAGATTCTGGTCGAGGCGCATCTGCTGCCGGGCGTGCTGCTGCGAAACACCTGCCTGCAGTTTCTGTGCAAGGATGTGTTCTTGAAAACGGTCCGGCGCGACACGCCATTCACGCTCGGCGTACCCGAAGTCGTACGCATGCCGATCGCCCACGGCATGGGGAACTACTATATTGACACCGACGGGCTGAAGGCGCTTCAGGACAACGGCCAGATTGTGTTTCAATACTGCGACCATGCGGGGCGTGTAACGGCCGAGTCCAATCCCAATGGCTCGCTCGACAACATCGCAGGGATTGTCAACCGTGCCGGCAATGTGCTGGGCATGATGCCGCATCCCGAGCGCGCGGCCGAAGATGCTCTCGGTTGCCATGATGGACGCTATTTGCTCGAATCGGCGATACGATATTTGATAAAGGGCTAACATGGCCTTCCGCCACAACCATCGAGGTTAAATGCAAGAGGTTAGAGGTTAGAGGTTAGAGGTTAGAAAGAACTTTCACAAATTGAATGGAATGTTTAGACCGAAGAGTCGAAGTATGGTATGTGTTTAGCTTGGCCCTTGGAGTGCGGCAGCCATGCTGCCGCTTTGCTCTCCGACGGCCCCAAACCAGCCAAACGGAGCCCTTTACGGGAAAACAAACGTTTCTTTTCACAACAGACGATTAGAAAAAGCGGCAGCATGGCTGCCGCACTCCAAAGATTGGCTAACGTGGCCTTTGGCCGCAACCATCGAGGTCAGAGGCAAAAGGGTAGAAAAGATCTTCGCAAACCGGCCGGATGTTTAGATGCTTAAACGAAAGGATCTAAAGGAGATTCAAACCCCAGACTGCTGGGTTTAGCGATGATGTGTAAACCAGTTTTGCTCCTGAATCTGCGGAAATCTGTGAACTCTGTGGTGTAAAAAACTCGCCACCCGCAACCAATCCAGGATACTCAAGATGCAGGAAATCGCCATCACTCCGGAACTTGTCGCGCAGCACGGCCTGACGCCCGAAGAATATCAGAGCGTGCTCGACATTCTGGGCCGCGAGCCCACCCTCACGGAACTCGGTATCTTCTCCGTGATGTGGAGCGAGCATTGCAGCTACAAGTGCTCGAAACGCACGCTCAAGTGCTTTCCGACGCGCGGCCCCAATGTGCTGGTCGGACCGGGCGAAAACGCCGGCGTCATTGACCTCGGCCACAACCTTGCCGTGTGCTTCAAAATCGAATCCCACAACCACCCGTCCGCCATCGAGCCGTACAATGGCGCGGCAACCGGTGTCGGCGGCATTTTGCGCGACATCTTCACCATGGGCGCGCGACCCATTGCCATGCTCAATCCGCTGCGCTTCGGCCGCATCACCGACCCGCACATGCAATGGCTCGTCGGCGGCGTCATCGCGGGTATCGCCGACTATGGCAACTGCGTCGGCGTGCCGACCGTCGCCGGCGACATTTATTTTCAAGACTGCTACGAACAGAACATCCTCGTCAATGTGATGTGCGTCGGTCTGATGCGGAAAGACCAGCTCATGCTGGCCCGCGCACAAGGGCCCGGCAATCTCGTCGTCTATTACGGCTCGCCGACGGGCCGCGACGGCATTCACGGCGCAACGTTTGCCTCGAAAGAAGACCCGCACTCGCAGCAGCGTTCCGCCGTCCAAGTCGGCGACCCCTTCATGGGCAAGAAGATCATCGAGGCAACGCTCGAACTGATTGCCAGCGGCGCAGCCGTCGGCATTCAAGATATGGGCGCAGCGGGACTCACTTGCTCGTCGTGTGAGATGGCCAGCCGGGCGGGCACCGGTGTCGAGATTGATCTCGACCGCGTTCCCCAGCGCGCCGACGGAATGAATGCCTACGAGATTATGCTCAGCGAATCGCAAGAGCGGATGCTGGCGGTGATCCCGCGCGAAAAGATTGACACGGCGCGCGAAATCCTCGAACGCTGGGAAGTCGGCTGCCACATTTTGGGTGAGGTGAAAAATGACGGCTTGTTGCGCGTGAAACACCGCGGCAGGGTCGTCGCCGAAATCCCGGCGGTCAAAATCGCCGACCAGTCGCCGCAGTACTCGCCCGAAGCACGCCGGCCCGCCTATCTCGACACAATTCCCGCTGCGCCGGTTCCCTATCCCGCCCCGCCCGACTGGGGCGACGCGCTCCTGCGCCTGCTGCGCTGTCCGACGATTGCCTCCAAGCGCTGGGTCTATTCGCAGTATGATCACATGGTACAGACGGCGACCGTCGTGCGGCCCGGCGACGGCGACGCGGCAGTGCTGCGCGTCAAAGATACGCCGATGCACTTGGCCGTCACCGTGGACGGCAACAGCACCATGTGCTGGCTCGATCCGGAAACGGGCGGCAAGATGGTCGTGGCCGAGGGGGCGCGCAACGTGGTAATGGTCGGCGCCGAGCCGCTGGGCCTGACCGACTGCCTGAATTTCGGCAATCCGAACAAGCCGGAAGTGTTCTGGACGTTCGACAAATGCGTGCGCGGGATGGCCGAGGCGTGCCGCGTGCTCGGAACGCCGGTCACGGGCGGCAACGTCAGCTTTTACAACGAGTCGAAAGGGCTGGCGGTGTTTCCGACGCCGATCGTGGGGGTGGTTGGAAAAATTGAGCCCCCGCTGCGAATTCTCACGCCCGGTTGGAAGAATGCAGGCGACCGGATTTTTCTCGTCGGAGGCCACGAGCAGCACCTGGGCGGGAGCATTTTTGCGCAGCTGTGGCAACCCCAGCAAACCGCCCGCGCAGGCTACTACGACGAGCGCGAGCCGGGGCCGGTCATCGGGCCGTGTCCGCTGTTGGATTTGGAATTGGAGCGCGCGCTGCAACAATTCTTATTGGAGGCCAACCGGCGCGGTCTGATCAACGCCGCGCACGATCTCTCCGAAGGCGGCCTCGCGGTGGCACTGGCCGAATGCTGCATCAAGAGCGGGCGCGAGAAGATGGACCCGGAAAGCGGAAGAAGGAGCGCGGTGGAGTACCTCGGCGCAAACATTGAGGTGCCGAAAGTGAAATGCCTCGCCTCATGGTTGTTCAGCGAAGCGCCGTCGCGCGCGCTGGCGGCCTGCGACCCTGCCAAGACGGCGGAACTCGCGGCACTGGCGAACGATTTCCACGTCCCGCTCGTGGCTCTCGGCGAAGTTTCCGATACCGCACGTATGACCCTTGGCAAGGTCATGGATCTTCCGGTTGCCGAGCTGCTCCGCGCACACGAAACACTGCCGTTCTGATTTCCCACCCACCGCGCAGAAAGTGCGGCATTACCTGCTGTGTTGCGGTCGCTTTGAGAGGATTCTTATCCGCGACTGGACGCTGAATTTGGCTCCCTGCCGCGCCTGTGGCCGTCTGCGCTGGGATGTGCGTATTGCCAACATCGCACAATTCGACGGACGGCCTGCTCCCTACCTCATCTATCCCAGCCCGCCCACGCACAGCAAAGCCCTCCTCCTTCTCGCTGCGGATGTTAGGTTGTGCAGCCCATAAGATCTCTGGGGCGTCAGCGCCACACCAGTGAGACGGTCTTTGCGCTGTCACGCACGTTGCCGCCAACGGCACGGAGGGTGAACTCCCCGCCGCGCGCGCTCAACTTCGCCTCGACCCATCCGACCGGCATGGGCTCGCGTGTTTTGTCGTCGAAGTTGTATGCCACCGCCGGAATGTTGATCAGATGCAAACCATCCTTTTTGTCGAACGCATAATCGTGTGAGTGGCCGTAGAAGATCGCCTTCACTTTTTTGCAGGGCAGGATGATCTTGTACAGCAACTCGGTGTCGTGCAATTCGCCGTCACGTTCACCCGGATCGTGGTGGAAAAACAAAAACACGGGACGCGGATCCGGTTTCGCCAGCTCCTTGGCCAGCCACTGGCGTTGTTCCTGGCCCAGAAGACCTGCGCCGATGCCGCCGGGGCCACCCGTGCCCATGAGCGAGTCCATGATGAAAAACCGCAGACCGCCGGACTCGATAATGCGGACATGCTTGCCCTTCAACGGAGCAGCCTCGCCCGGATGGGCGGGAAACTGCTTGAGAAAGTTCACCCGATGATCGTGGTTGCCCAAGGCCATGGCCACGGGCATGGCCGCCATGAGCGGTTCGAGGTGTTTGCGCAGCATAACGTAGTCGCCGGGAAGTCCCTCGTTGCGGGCCAGATCGCCCGTGATGATGGCGCCGTCGGGTTTGGCGGCGATAATCTCGGCGACAACTTTGTCCAGGTTGGCGTGGATGTCAAAACCGCGGACCACATCCGGCACTTTTTCCGATACATGGAGATCGGACAGCAGCGCCCAGCGGACGGCTTTTTCGGGCGGCTTGGGCCGGCCGAAGGGCAGTCGCGCGCAGCCGGCCAGCCACACCGCACACAGCCATACGAGAAGAATGGCTTTCAGACATTCGCGCCGTCTCGGCATTCGCAACATAATACTCCTCCTTTGCGGTTCAATTGGCCGCCGCAGAAAAGATTTTGCCGTCCTATCGGCTCTTTTCCTCGCCTCAAGGCCGCTGGCCTGAAGGCTAAACTACGAGTTTGCTAAACTCGATTGGAAAGATTGTTCACTTCTTGGCTTCGGTTTTCTTCCGGACAGTCTTTTTGGCGCCGGTTTTTTTCGCCTCGTCTTTGGCCGGAGTGGCCGCCGGCTCCTTCGCGGCAGGCGCCGCACCGCCGACGGCTGCCATGAATTGCTCCGGCTGCGGGGCGACCTGCTGGAGATTCGGCGACACGTCAGCCTGGGTTTCGCCCAAAATCCACTTCAATCCCGCCAGAATCACCTGATGGGTAATCGGATTGTCCCACACATCCTCGCGATGGCCCAGCGAGGTGTAGAAGACGCGACCCTTGCCGTGCATGCGCGCCCATGTCGCCGGATACGGGGGCCGCTCATACTGCTTGCCGGTCATCCCTTTGGTATCCTGCAGGATAATGACATGAATGTCGGGATTGATGTCCGTTGGGGCATACCATTCTTCCATCATTTCAAAATCCTCGAGCCCTTCAAGGCCGGGGAATTTTTTGTCCACGATGCGCGACCAGGATTTTTGCTGCGCGCCGTGGCTGTGGAACTCGCCGCCGAGCATCTGGATGAAGGGGTCGTAGCCCTCGCGGAATGCATCGTTGCCCGCATGGACACCCATGAAGCCCTTGCCGTTCTTGATGGCGTCGAGCAGCGCCTGTTTGCCTTCCGGGGTCATCGGCGGCTCTTTGTCGCCATACTTTTCAGGCGCGGGCTTGGTCAGGTCGCCGGTGGCATAGAAGATAAAGGCGTCCCACTGGCCGATTTTGTCGGGATTCAGAAGCGAGCCGTCCTTGCTGCACACAATTTCATAGCCGTGTTTCTTGCCCAGTTCGGCCAGCACTTTTTCCGAGTAGGCCGGCTGGCCGTCCTTGCGCGCAACAGCGCTGTGCTGAAACCCCTGCGACTTGGTGAAATAGAGAATCTTCTTCTTCGCTCCCTCGGCGCACTGGCCGGGTGCACACACTGCAAAAAGAACCAGCGCCGCGAGCATGCGCGCCGCCCATCGTGAGGTGAAACCTTTCATCGTTGTTCTCCTTTCGCGATCGAAAAAGTTGTTTGGCCTTCCTGCCTCGAAGGCGTGGATTCCAATAGTGTTTGTTGCCTTGGTTTGCAGCCGATTGTCAACCCGCTTTGCAGCCGCTTTATACCGGCGGCACGGGCACGGTGCGCGTGTCGGCCAGCGCCTCGTCGAGGGTGACCGGCCGCTTTTGTTCCAAGCTGGTGCGGATGATCAAGCCGATCATCGTGGCGCCGACGCCGTTGGCGATCCCGCAATAGGCTTTCTCCGGTGTGCCGTTGCGGACGCACTCGAAGAAGTTGGCAAAGTGCTCGGCGGTGTCGCCTTCGCCGCCCTCGCCGGCCACCTGTGTTTTGCCTGAGGCGTCTTTCTCGCGCAATGTGGCGGTTGCCGCCATGATGTCCACGGCCCCGCGTGTGCCGACGAACTCCGCCTCGAAAGTGTTTTTCTTGAATCCCGGCACCTCGATCCATCCGTGCGAATAGTGCAGAACGAGATTTTTCAGCGGCCCTTCATATTCAAGGATCGCCGTGTAGTAATTGGTTGTGTCGCGCCCCGGAATGATGCCCGACCGCCCCACGGCGACGCACGTTTTCGGATGCGCCTGCGTGACCATCCACATCAGGTTGAACTCGTGGACGGCCTGCTCGAGCATCCAGTCGCCCGATTCAGCCCGGCGCGTATACCAGTTGCCGTGACTGTCCCAGCCATTGAGCCGGCGGAACCGCCCGTCGAGCAATTCGCCGATCAGCCCTTGGCGCACTTTCCCGATGATGTCGCGCCGGGACGGATGCGCGCCCCACTGAAACCCGATCTGGACAACCACCTTCGGATTGCTCTTTGCCGCTTCCTGCAGCGCTTTGACCCCTTTGGCCGTAATCGCCAGAGGCTTCTCGCCGTAGAACGGTTTGCCCGCGGCCAGCGCATCGGCATACATCACCTCATGCCAGTAGCACGGCGTGGCAATGACGACGGCGTCAATGTCCTTGCGCGTCAGCAACTGACGGTAGGCATAGGGATAATCGCCGATGCCCTCGGGCCGCTTGCCGGTTTTCTTTTCAACCATATCGAGGGCGCGTTTGAGGTTTTCCGGCGTAATGTCGCAGATGGCAACCACCTCGATATTGGCGGCGTTCATGGCTTGGTTCAGATCGGTTGTCCCGCGTCCGCCGACACCGATAAAGGCCACGCGAAGGGGTTCGTTCGACGCTGCCGGCGCACGCTGCGCCACAGCCGCGGCCAACGTCGCTCCCGCTCCCATCCGGATGAAACTCCGACGTCCAATACTTCGAGTCATGCCCGGTACCTCCTTGTCTGAAAACCGCATTGGACTGTGCCCAAAAACGAACCGAACTTACCGTTCGGCACAGCACAGCCCTACGTCTCTGCACAAGGCAGTTCAAGCTCCGATTTCTATATTCCCCTTACGCGAAACTGCCGCCGCAGGACCTTTCGCCGGCTGTCTTTCTCAACCACAATCTCGACGGTATTCCGTTTGACCGACGGCGAGACGCGCACGGCAAACCGGCCGTCGGCACCCACCGCCACATTTTGTCCGCCGACCTTTACGTTCGCGCCCTTCTCGACCACTCCATAGACCTCGACGGAAATCGGGCCCGGGATCAGTTCGGTTTCGGCCGGCGGGACTGTGGCCACAACGCACAACGGCGGCGTCTCGATGGCCGCAAGCTCTTCGAGCAACAACTGCTTGGCTTCGCGAAAGGCTGCCGGGTCTTTCTCATACTCGCAGAACCCCGGTATGATCCGGCGGCAAATCTCGTCGCTGCGCTGCCGCGCATCCATTCCCGCCGCCGCACCGCCCAGCCGTTCGAGCACGCGGCGCGTTTTGTCGGCCAGAAGCCGGAATTCCTCGTAGTCCTGAAGTCCCTCGCGCATCATCTCCCAGCGGATCGAATCCAGCGGACCCTCTTTCCCCGGATAGACAATGAAGCAATCGCCCGGCGGCAGGCGGTCGGACCCCACCACCTGAAACGGATCCTCGCGCCATGCGTTCCATCCCCAGTGCAGATAGCCGTCCAGACGCTGGCCCCAGTTAATCCAATGAAGCACGCGCACGGCCACCAACGGGTAGTCAAAGAACCGGTTCGGGTAATAGCCCGTCGGGTGCAAACAGGTGTAGAACCAGACCTCGTTGCCCGCGCGCTGAGCCGCCCGATAGTCTTCGGCCCAGCCGGGGAAATAATTCAGTTTGGGAACCCAGACTTCGAGCCGGCCATAGTAGTCGCGGCTTTCGATGGCGTCAATGCGGCGCAGGCGGGGCGCGGCGCGATGGACAAAGTCCGAAGCCTTGCGCCACGACTCGATGTTGTGAAGCGCCGGTTCGTCGCCGACGTGGATCATGCTCTTGCCAAGCCAGTTGCGTTCGGCCAGATGGCGTTCAAGGTCGCGCAGGAGCGGGGCGAGGCCCTCGTCGGGCGAAAGCGCAACGGTCTTGCCGCTCGAAACGTCCGTTGCCCGGATGGTGGCCAGTACAAATTCCGTGCTCTCCCAGCCGCCCTTGCCGTGCGAGGCAACATGGCCAATTTCGATCCGCCCGCAGGCGCCGGCTTTCTCGAACAGCCGCACCCAGCGGTCGAAATCCGAGTAGTCAAACGACAGCGTGCCGTCCGCCTTGCGGGCAACCTTGATAAGCGAAATCGGCGTCAGAACCACATTCTGCCGGTGCTCGGCCATGTTGCGCGCATAGCGTTCGAGGACACCCCAATGCTCTTCCGACCAGGGTTTCACTTTATGGTATTGGGCGATGCGGTCGGCGCTGAACCAGTTTGTGACCCACAGATGCCGCGCGTCCGGAAGCACAAACGGATAGACAACCAACGAGACGGCCACGCGTTGCGTCACGCCGCCCGCGCTGACCGCGACCCGTCCCTCGTAGGGTCCGGGCGGCGCATCGGCGGGAACGAACACGGTCAGCCAGATCGGCTGGGTGCGCCCCGCTATCACGTCGAGGCTTTGGACTTCGAGCAACGGATCAGGGGCCTCGGCCGGCGCAGTGAACAGCAGAGTCTCTTTGGGGGTGTTGGGCGTGTTTTCCGGGATGGGAACAAAGCCAACAAAACGGCAGCGCAGCAAATCGCCGGGAATCTCGTAGCCACCGGTGCGGTGGTGCAGACTTTCCCAGCGCACGGTCAGACCGGCGAGGTCAGTGCTGGAGCGCACGGCTATCTGACCGGAGAGATATTCATTGGCACCGCCGCGCAGTTCGACGGTTGGCGACGTTTGCGCGGGAGCACTGTTGGGAAAAACTTTGACAAGAGCATCTACGGGCCAAATGGAAAATGGGGAACTTTCCGCCGCCATTGCAGCACCGCAAACCACGACCAGCAACGCCGCCATCCAAATGCATTTGGGTTTCATAGGCCAATACCTCGAAAAATGAGATGATTCTTCCGCCTCTCTTTCAAGGCTCCATTTCCCCAGCCGACGCAACTTTGAAGTTCCGGCCGACTAAGGAACGAAGTTGCTTCGGCCTTAGGCGCAAACTTCACCCTCGCGTCTTCAATACAAACACGTTTCACGATTTGAATTTTTAACGCGCCCCTGCCGGGCTGCCAACTGCGCCAAGCACATCCCCTGCATGGGGGGAGAAACGCATGAGTTCCACTTACGCACGCGGGCGCGTGTTCTCGCGGATTTCCTGCAGGACCTCGAGCATCTTGAACGCGAGAATCACCAGCTCGCACCAAATCCGCACGAGGACCGGTCCCACGATGATTTGAATCAAGCCGAGCAGGATGTTTTTAAACAGCATGACAAATCCAAGGAGTACAGCCACCACCACGCCAATCCAAAAAATCACCTGGATGATCATCGGCGTGATCATCTTCCGGAAAGCAAGGAACTCTTCCATTGCTCCCTCCTTGTAAGGATTTGGGTTGATGATTGTTGGCAAAACGGGAGTGCGGAATCAGAACTTCTGTAAAAGGGACCTGTCCGGCATCCGAAATACGTTTCCGGTTTGTTGTTTCCTGTCCTTTGACGTCGGTTCTGCTTCTCTCTATGCCCGCAAGGGCGCACTCCGTTTGCTCAGGTGGCGGAGGCCACGGGGTCGCCGGCGACAGATTCGGCCGCGGGCGAGGCCTCGTCATTGAGGACGCGGAAGACCAGTTCGTCTCCGCCGACATCGAGTTCAACCTCGTCGCCGGCGGAAATCTCACCTTCGAGAATCTGGTGGGACAACGGGTCTTCGACGTAGCGCTGGATGCAGCGGCGCATCGGCCGTGCGCCGTATTCGCTGTCATAGCCTTTTTCGACGAGGAAATCGCGCGCTTGAGGGGTCAAATGGAGGCGGATGCGTTTCTCAGCAAGGCGGCGCATCATTTCGCCCATTTCGATATCCACAATGCGCGTGATGTCGTCGCGGGTCAGCGACTTGAAGACGATCAGATCGTCAATGCGGTTGAGGAATTCGGGGCTGAACAGTTTCTTGACCTCGCTCATGACACGGCTCTTGATCTTGTCGTAGTCCTGCATCTCATCGCCGGCGACAAAGCCCATCGCGCCGCCTTTGCGCAACCGCCGCGTGCCCACATTCGAGGTCATGATGACCACCGTGTTGCGGAAGTCCACCACGTGGCCCCAACTGTCGGTCAGGCGTCCGGCATCGAACACTTGAAGGAGAATGCTGAACACATCCGGATGCGCCTTCTCGATTTCGTCCAGCAGCACAACGGAATAGGGCTTCTGGCGGACTTTTTCGGTCAGCTGGCCGCCTTCTTCATAGCCGACATAGCCGGGCGGCGCACCGACCAGACGCGACACGGCGAACTTTTCCATGTATTCCGACATGTCAATGCGGATAAGGGCGTTTTCATCGCCGAACAGGAACTCGGCCAATGCCTTGGCCAGCAAAGTTTTCCCGACGCCCGTGGGGCCGAGGAAGATGAACGAGCCGGTGGGCCGCCGCGGGTCCTTGAGGCCGGCACGCGCGCGGCGGATGGCCTTGGCGATGGCCCGAATGGCATCGTCTTGGCTGACCACGCGCTTGTGGAGTTCCTCTTCCATGCGGAGCAGTTTTTGCGTTTCTTCCTCCTCAAGGCGCGAGACGGGAATGCCCGTCCATTTCGAGACAATGTGGGCGATGTCTTCGGCGCCGATGACGGGTTTGAATTCATCGCTGGCGGCCCGTTTTTTCCATTCATCGAGCAGGCGCTGCCGCCGTTCCAGCAATGCTTCCTTTTGGCGTTTGAGCTCCTGACAGCGCTCGAACTCCTGCCGCAGCGAGCGGGCGCGGATTTCTTCTTCGATTTCGCGAACGCGGGTTTCGATTTCCTTCAATTCGGGCGGTTTGACGTTGGCTTGCAGACGGGCACGCGCCCCCGCTTCGTCCATCACGTCTATGGCCTTGTCGGGCAGCCAGCGGTCGGTGATATAGCGGTCGGACAGCGAGACGGCCGCCTCGATGGCATCGTCGCCAATGACCACATTGTGATGGGACTCGTAGCGATTGCGAAGCCCCTTGAGGATGAGAATGGTCTCCTCGGGCGTCGGAGGATTGACGATGATGGTTTGGAAGCGGCGTTCGAGCGCGCCGTCACGTTCGACGTATTTGCGGTATTCTTCGAGCGTGGTGGCGCCGATGCACTGCAGCTCGCCGCGCGACAGGGCGGGTTTGAGCATGTTCGAGGCGTCAATGGCGCCCTCGGCGGCACCGGCGCCGATCAGCGTGTGCAATTCGTCAATAAACAGAAGCACATCCTGCGAGCGGCGAATCTCCTGCATAATCGCCTTGAGGCGCTCCTCGAACTGGCCGCGATACTTGGTGCCGGCCACTACAGCGGCCAGATCAAGCGAAAGAACGCGCTTGTCGGCAAGGAGTTCCGGAATGTCGCCGCTGACAATTTTCTGGGCCAGTCCTTCGACAATGGCCGTTTTGCCGACGCCGGGTTCGCCCAGAAGGATGGGGTTGTTTTTGGTGCGGCGGCAAAGAATCTGCAGAATCCGCTCGATCTCTTTCTCCCGGCCGATCAGCGGGTCGAGCTTGCCCTCCCGCGCCAGCTGCGTCAGATCGCGCCCGAAGGTGTCGAGCGCCGGTGTTTTACTCTTTTCGTAAGGCCCGCTTTGACTCTGGCTCTTGGGCTTGACGCCGGCATTGCTGCCCTCGATGACGTTGAGAACCTCGCGCTGGGCGCGTTCAAAATCCACGCCCATGCGGCGGAGCAACTGCGACGGTAGCGTGCCCTCCTCTTTGATCAGACCCAGAAGCAGGTGCTCGGTGCCGATCCAGCCGTGCTTCATTTCCATGGCGATCATGCGGGTGGTTTCGAGCACGCGCTTGGATTCAAGATTGGGCTGCACCAGCCCGACCGACGAGCCTTTGCCAATTTGGAGATTGTTTTCGATCTCCCGTTTCAACTCGTCGAGGTCAATATCCAGCGTGTGAAGCGTTTGGACCGCCAAGCCGTCGCCTTTGCGGATGATGCCCAGAAGGTAATGCTCCGGGCCGATATAGTCATGACCCAACCGGCTTGCCTCAAACTTGCTGAGCTTGAGAACCTCGCGCATGCCGGGGGTATAAGGGGGTTTGTCCAACATCTGTCCATCTCCTTGGCCGCATTTGCCGATACAACAAGCGGAAAACCTGCACGCTTTGGCCTTGCGGCACTACGATGGAAATTGTGCGTTGGAACCGTACCCAATGTCAATGATTGATTGCGGCAAAGGCGGCGTGCGGAGGCTTCTCCCCGGATCACGAGAAGGTCATTCGATCATGCTGTGGCCTTTTTCTGATTGGAACGGCGAAATGGAAAAGGCCAGAGGCAGTACCCTTGTCATTATACAAAAATCGGCTTTCACTTTGGACTGCGGCAGCCGCGCTGCCGCTTTTTCTCTCTTTTTTGTGCCAACTCCAAATCCACCCGGCTCGAATTCTCTCCCCACCGCCGACGCTTTATCTGACGATATACGATTTCAGCAAAGCGGCAGCATGGCTCGCGCAGTCCAAAGGTCTGGGGGCGGCGCGGGTTCTGTCCTACTTTTGCCCTTTGCCCAGCTTGGCCTTGACTTCCTCAAGAGCGGGGTCAAGGCGGAGCGCTTGCCGCCAGTTTTCCAGCGCCTTGTCGCGGTCGCCCGTCTTGGCATAAATGTCGCCGAGGTGGTCGTAGAGAACGGGGTCTTCGCTGGAGTAGCGCAGGGCTTTTTGAATCAGTTCGAGGGCCTTGTCCAGATTGCCCGCTTTGAATTCCAGCCAGCCGAGACTGTCAATGATATGACCGGCGCGCGGCTCGATTTCGAGCGCACGCGTGAGCAGTTCCCTTGCCTCATCGAGCCGGATGCCCTGCTCGGCGAACATATAGCCCAAATGGTTGAGCACATTGGCGCGCAGATCGCGTTCGGCGGGCTGACGGGGCGACGGCGGAAGCAGTTCGAGGCTGCGGCGAAGGGCGCGCTCAGCCTCCTCGTTGCGTTTGGCTTCATGGAACAAAGCCCCCAGTTCAAAATGGAGCTCCGGATTGTCCGGATCCTTTTGGATTAATTCCTGATAGATGGCCACGGCCTCGTCGAAGCGTTCCATTTCGCCAAGGGCGCGGGCGCGGAGTTTTTTCATCTGCAGCGGGTCGAGCGAACCGATTTCGCGCTCGGCGCGTTCGAGCAGACGCGCAATTTCCTCTGCCTTTTTCATCCGGCCCAAGTTGAAAAACAGCGATTCATAGAGCGCGATGCGCTCGGCCGCGGCATCCGGCGCGGAAGGCGGCGCCGACAGATCGAGCAGCTTCCGCAGCGCCTCATAGGCGCGGGCCGAATCATAGCGCAGACCGTAGTAGCGCCAGGCAAACCGCAGAAAATCCGGCGTTTCGCCGCCGAGCTTCTCGCGTGCCTCGGCCAGAAGCCGCTCGCTGTTGGCTTCCTGCCGCAACCGCTGATAGACCGTCGCCATCTGCACATAGAGCGTCCAGCGTTTCGGATGGCGCTTGAGAAGCGCTTCGAGTTCGGGAATCGCCTGTTCGTAAAGATGAAAGTCCATCAGAAGGGCAACCAGCGTTTCCTGAAACTCATCTTGGGCGTTGGCGAAGGTCTTTCGGCCTTCGGCGATCAGATCGTCGAATCCGGTCTTGTCGTCGGCGGTCAGAAGGACATTGGCGAGCCGGAAGAAGGTGATAACATCGTTGCGGTCGAGGGCATAGGCTTCGCGCAGGGCTTTGACCGCTTCGGTGAAGTTTTTCCGCGCCTGCTGGAGCGAGCTCAGGGCCAGAAGCAGGGGTTTTCGTGCGCGGGCCGGCTCGGCGGCATCCAGTCCCCGCTGCACAGCCTCCACTGCCTTGTCCAATTTCCCCATTTCCTGATACGCTTGGCCGAGCACAAAATAGACGGCCGTGCGCTTGGGGTCCTGCTCAATCGCGCGTTCGAGAAACCGGACAGCTTCGTCGAACTTCTGCGCGCGCAGATAGAGATTGCCGATGGCCTCGAAGGTTTCGACGTCATTGTCGGCCAGTTCGACCGCGCGCTCAAATCGCTTCATGGCTTTGGCCGATTCGTTGGCTTGCAGTTCAAGCCCGCCCAAGGTCAGGAGGGTTTTGATGCTGTTTGGCTGGAGTTCGAGAAGGCGTTCGAACTGGCGGCGGGCCTCATCAATTTTTTGGCGGGCCAGAAGCTGCGCCGCGTAGATTTCGATGATTTCCGGCAGATTGGGGAAGTCTTCGGCCAGTGCGCGATAGGCGTCGAGAATCTCGTCCGGGTCTTGGTTCGGCGAGACGGCCGCTTCGAAGGCCTTGCGGATGTCGGCATCGGAAGGGTCGGCAACCACCCCGCGCCGCAGTGTGGCAATCCTCTTGTCGCGCTCGTTCAGCTTGTCGTAGGTTTCCGCCAGACGCGGGTAAAGCTTGGTGGCCGTCGGGCGCGCCTCGAGCGCCGCTTCGTAATAGCGGGCGCTCTCGCGATAGAACTGCGGATTATTGCCCTCCTGTGCCTTGATGCCGTAGGTAAAACCCAGCCACCAGAGGGCGAAGAAATGACGCGGCTCCCTTTCGAGGCGCTTGGTGCACACCTCGATGGTGAGGTCGAGATCACCGCGCGCCAACGCCAGCTTGGGCAGGCGGTCGAACAACCAGTCGCTGTTGGGCCAGCGCTTGAACGCCTCGCGATAGACGGCGATGGCCTCGCCGATCTTGTCGCTGGTTTCCAGAATGCGGCCTTTCAGCTCATAGGCTTGAATCCGGTCGGGGAAATCCCGGATCAACCGGTCGCAGCGTTCGAGGGCGGTCGGGATGTCTTTCAGCGAACGGCTTTCGACTTCGGCCAGCGCCAGTTGAACCCAGTAGTTGTCGGGGCTGATCTTCAGTGCGTCTTCAAAGTGGCGGCGCGCCGCCGCCAGCTGGTTGCGCCGGAGCAAATAGTTGCCGCGCAGGGCAAGAATGTGCGCCTGAAGCGAACGCGAGGCGGTTCGGTCGTCCAAATACGAAGATGGCGCAGGCGTCACCGCCAACTCCCGCAATCCAAACGATTCCAGCATCCGCTGGGCGTCTTCCGAGAGCGCCACCCAAGACGACGGCTCGGCAGCCGCGCTGGCAGACACGACGGGGCCCGGCATGCCCAGCACCAGCCACAGCAGCAAAGCGAATTGCGCCGGCAAAAGAATGGATTTGCATTTTGGATCATCACGTCCGGTCATCATCCTACACCTTTCGAATACAAACGGCGCGGCGCGGTTTTGGCGCACGCATTTTTCCCACAGTTTTGGACTATTTCGCGCAACTGCCCTACCGGTCAACGGAAAAAGCGGAATATGTCGGTTGCGCAATCCGGCCGTTCCCATAGAGAGCGCGGGCGCCTTGCCCATAAAAAATCATCGCCCCGGACAGTTCTGCGATAGAGGCTGCGGGCAGAACTATGACCGGGGCGTGCCATTACGCCGAAACCGCCGCGGGAATTCCATACCCCCCGCCGGAAAACGGAAAAATTAGGTGCAGCTACCTCTTTGGGCTGCGGCAGCCCTGCTGCCGCTTTTCCCTATTTTCCGTTATGAAAAAAACGTTTGTTTTCTTAAAAAGGTCCCCTTTGGCTGCTTTAGGGCCGCCGGAGAACAAAGCGGCAGCGTGGCTGCCGCACTCCAAAGACCAAAGAAAACCCTCCGAGTTTGTGAATTACTTGGTTTCACTTCACCCCGCAGCGCTCATAGAATGTTTCAATCTCAGTCAGATACTTTTCCACCTGCATGATCTCGTCGAGTTCCTTGGCGGTCAGATGCTTGCGGCCTTCGCGGTCGGCGAGCAGGTTTTGCTTGAACGTCTTCTTGCCATCCCACGTCTGCATGGCGCAGCGCTGCACGATGGCGTAGGCCTCCTCGCGCGTCAGACCCTTTTGCACCAGAGCGATCATCACCGGCTGCGAGAACATCAGCCCGCGTGTACTTTCGAGGTTTTCGCGCATGCGCTCCGGGTTGACCTTCAAGCCGTCGAGCACCCACGCCAGTTTGTCGAACATGTAGTCCAGCAGAATCGTGCTGTCGGGAATGATGACGCGCTCGACCGACGAATGGCTGATGTCGCGCTCATGCCAGAGTGTGACGTTTTCAATGGCCGCCAAAGCATTGGCGCGCAGGATTCGCGCCTGTCCCGTCAGCCGCTCGCAAATCTCCGGATTGCGCTTGTGCGGCATGGCCGACGAGCCTTTCTGTGTCTTGCCGAACGGCTCGGAGGCCTCGCGTACTTCGGTGCGCTGCAAGTGGCGGATTTCGGTGGCGATCCGCTCGATGCCCGCGCCGACAATGGCCAGTGTGGTCATGTATTCGGCGTGGCGGTCGCGCTGGACAACTTGCGTGGCCACGGGCGCCGGTTTGAGACCCATTTTTTTGCAAACGTACTCCTCGATAAAGGGTTTGGACTGGGAGAACGTGCCGACAGCGCCCGACAGTTTGCCGACGCGGATGATCTCGCGCGCGCGCCGCAGACGCTCGCGATGCCGGCGGAACTCCTCATACCACACGAGGCACTTCAGGCCAAACGTGATCGGCTCGGCATGGACGCCGTGCGTGCGGCCGATCATCACCGTGTTCTTGTATTCCAGCGCCATGCGCCGCAGAATGGCCAGCACGCGATCCACATCCTTGATGAGCAAATCGGCGGCCTTCACCATCCGCACGTTCTGCGCCGTGTCCACCACGTCGTTCGAGGTCAAGCCCATGTGAACATACTTGGACGCCGGGCCGATGACCTCGGCCAGTTGCGTGGTGAAGGCCACGACATCGTGGTGGATTTTCGCCTCGATTTCGAGGATGCGCGGAATGTCGAGCCGGGCTTTTTGCCGGATTTCATCCAACGCCTTGCGGGGAATTTTCCCCAGTTCCGCCCACGCCTCGCAGGCCAGCACCTCGACCTCGAGCCATGTCTGATACTTCGTCTCATCGCTCCAGATTTTGGCCATTTCCGGTCGGGAGTACCTCTCAATCATGACACGCTCCTTGAAGGGAAGTTGCACATAACGGCAAAAACGCTACGCACGTGCGAACCGGCAATCAAGTAACAATGAAAACGTTCCTCTGGAATTCGGACATCGTGGAGGGTCGGCTTCCACGCCGACCGCATCGTGATTCCTGCCATTCCGAAAAAGGTCCAACTATTCATCTCGATGATATTTCAACGATAGGTGCGGCACGCATGTAACGATAAGTGCGGCCCGGAAAGGGCCAACGAATCCAGCCCAAGGCAACACGCTTGTCATTATATACAAATCGGCCGACGCTTTGGAGTGCGGCAGCCGTGCTGCCGCTTTCGCGAAAGCCTCCGTCGTCAGTCAAAGCGTGGGCGCTGAGGAAATAACCCACGCTTGGCCGGTTATAACTTGGCAAAAAAAAAGCGGCAGCATGGCTGCCGCACTCCAAAGCCCTTGGGGGGATTTTCCGGCATCACGCGGTGGTCTTGCTTTCGCTCGCCGGAAGGGTCTCCCAACTTCTTGAGACCCACCCGTCCACTGAAGGGTCGGAAGTGGACTATTGACAGGGCGACCGTCGCGGGTCACACTCTGTTTTGTTGTTGGAAGTTTCCTTGCGGGCAAAAGGGCTGTCCGCACGCGATGCAACGTTGAGCAAAAAACCCCGCCAAAACGGGAATACTGCACAGAGCCTGGAGGTGGATTGTGGCCGATCTGATTCCGTTTGTCGTCGAGCCGACGGAAAAAGGCGAACGCAGTTTCGACATTTTTTCGCGCCTGCTGCGCGACCGGATTGTCTTTATCACCGGCGATATTGACGATCACATGAGCGACGTCGTAACGGCGCAGTTGCTTTTCCTCGAATCCGAGGACCCCGCCGCTGACATCTATCTGTATATCAATAGCCCGGGCGGTTCCGTCACCGCCGGCCTTGCCATTTATGACGTCATGCAATACGTTCGTCCCGATGTCGTCACCATCTGCATCGGCCAAGCCGCCTCGATGGGGGCGTTCCTACTGGCCGGCGGGGCCAAAGGCAAACGTCTGTCGCTGCCGCGCGCACGGATGCTGATTCACCAGCCGCTGGGCGGCGCGCAGGGACCGGCTTCCGACATTGAAATCCAGAGCAAGGAAATCCTGCGGATCAAGCAGACACTCAACGAACTTCTGGCGCAGAACACCGGCCGGCCGATCGAACAGATCGAGCGCGACACCGACCGCGACTTCTTCATGACCGCGCCCGAGGCGCTGGCCTACGGCCTGATTGACCGCATCGTCGAGCGGAATGAGTTTCCGTTTGTCTCGCGCCGAAAACCATGACCGGCATTTTGTCGGGGCACCGCCGCCAAATCCCCTTGACAGGCGGCCGGCGGGGCGATTGAGTTCTTCTTTGTGATTGGCGGGACGCCGAGCCGTCGCGCCGAGTTTTTTCGCCGGTTCCTCGGTAGCTCAACCGGTAGAGCAATCGGCTGTTAACCGATGGGTTGCAGGTTCGAGTCCTGCCCGAGGAGCCATACTGCGTAATCCAAGGGAATAGCGCAAAAAGCTGTTCCCTTTTTCTTTTTGAGCCACTCATACTACATAGGCAAACCATGAACTGGCGATATGCACAGAACCAGAGGCATATCAAAAATAGAACCGGCGCACTGCTTTGCGACGTCTGCGAAATCTACGGGAGGCCTGAAAACCATCCCAAGCACGGGCGACACATTTGCCCCCCCTGTGTCGGCAGAGATCGTCTCAAAACTCCATCCCGTTCCAAAATCCGCCCCTTTTACCCGGAAAACCCCTGATCCAAAATCCTTCTATCGCAAGTCCCTCAGTATATCTATGCTTGACTCCCAAACGCCGCTGAAGGCATCCTTCGCGCATGGTAGCAGAGAGCCTCCAACCTGCTTCTGAGCGGTGACTTCTCTGTCA
>JAOAGV010000065.1 GCA_026415575.1 Candidatus Sumerlaeia bacterium | reverse complement strand
ACGACGGCGCCATTCACCTCTGGGCCAAGGGCGTTGCGCTGGTGACCGACGCCGGACGTGGCGGCCCGAGGGACTGGCAGCCGCTGGCACGCGGCCACAGCCGCGTGGCGTTTTCCGACTTCGAACCGGCGTGGTTCTTCGACGGCATCCAGCATGGCTATCGCAGCGGTCATCGCGGGCAGGTCGGGGTCTTTACACCGCTGGCCGCCGCCGACTATGTGCGCGGCGACATTCCCGTAACCGCTGCTGTGGTGCGCGACCCCCAGTCCCCGTTCTCCCATCAGGCGACCGTGCAGCCGCTCGACAAGCCGGTTGCCCACCGCCGCCATATTCTGTTTCTCAAGCCCGATTATTTTGTCATGCGGGATTGCGTGCAAAGCGAGGTCGCCCACGACCTCTGGCTTCACGTGGCGGCGCAGCGGGCAACTCTTCAACGGGCCGCGTGGGGACTGCTCGGCCCCCATATGCCGGTCGTTACATTTGAACATCCGCGCGCGGTCTGTCTTGATGTGTTTTTTGCCCTGCCCGAACCGGCCCCGCTTCTGACCAGCGAAGTCCATACCAGCGCCGGCCTCACACACTATGTCATGGCCTCGGGGCAGGGCAACAGCGGCTATCTGACGGTTCTCTATCCGCGGCGCAAAGGCGAAAGCCGCCCCCGCGTAAGAAGGATTGATTCTGGCCTCTCAGGTGGGCAAGCCGCGCAGCCCTCCACGCAACAACCCACGGCCCCTGCCGGCATCCTAGAGATCGAAAGCGCCGACAGCCGGGACTTGGTGGTTCTGGATGAAACCGCACGGGTTTATCTCGACCGCACACAGCGCGTTGGATTCGACGCCTCGGTGGCTGCCATCCGCCAAAAGCGCTATACGTGGTCGGCAGTTTTGATTGCCGGAAAAACGATCACGCTACCCGGGTTGACCATCCGGCCCGGTCTGCCGGTGTCGTTTTTCCGCGACCGCCGCGGCACCATGACATTTGAAACGGCCCCGCATGACCGGGCCGTGCGCATTGCTCTTGAAGGACGCTGGCTCGAAGGCGCGCGGTTGCGTGTCGAAGGCCAGCCGCCACGCCCGCTTATTGGTTTGTCGGCCGACCTTACGCTCGCACCGGGCGTGACGCGCTTTACGATCGAATGAAAGTGCCCCGGCACCCGACGCGGCCGAAAGAACCGGAACCTTATCGAACCCCACTCCCTGTCTTTTCTGACTGCGCAGTCATGCGGATCATTTTTCAACAGGTCTCACGAGAAACTCCGCAGGCTTTCCTGTCCCGCGCACATTGGCAAGGAGCCAGCGGCGGTCGGCAACCCAAGCCCAGCCGTTGTCGGCGCGGGAGAGTTTGTCGCGGCGGGGAAGGGCTTTGCCTTGCCAGAGGACTTCGGCCGGCTCGGCGGGCAAGCCGCAGATCAAGACACCCACCGGCACGCCGCAAACGGCGTTTAGCTGGGCGCGAAGCGTTTGATCGGCCGTCACGCCCACCGTCGTCACTCTTGCCAAAGCGCTCAGGCGGAGCGAGCGGTCGTTGCCCCGCAGAACGAGCATCGTATTCACATGAAAATCATAGCCGCGCATCAGCCACAACGGCTGCAAGATCGTTCGCGTAGCAATCCACGGCCCCTGCCCGCGCACCGACGCGAAGGGATACGAATCGGGCAGCAATCCCCGATACTCCCCTTCGGTCGGCTGCTGCCACATCGCGCTGTGGACAATGCCTGCGGCGGCCGCTTCGGCCCAAGGTTCGCCCAGCCAAGGCGCGCACCGCAGCGCTTCTTCGGCCCAAACCAACCCGCACCACTGCACAGGCAGGCCGACCCAGTTCGGTGCGCGGTAGTGCGTGGCGCCAAAGACAGGAATCGTTGCATTGAGCCAGTATGGCCACTTCGGATGTCCCCAGAAATAGAGGAACGGCAAGCCGGTCGAAAGCCAGTAGCGCGCCCGTTTGCGGTAGTCCTCGCGTCCGGTGAGAAGCCAGCCGAGCCGATAGGCCGTTGCGCCGCGCGCTGCGCCCATAATGTCGGGCGTGTGGACGGGGATTTCCCAAACTTGGGCCGCGCGCGGAATCGCATAACACTTCATGTGTTCGAGCGCCTTTATGGCCGCCGCCTCGCACGCCGCATCGCCGGTCATCAACGCATATTCAAGAACGGGAATGACGCAGTCGGCGCAAATGCCAATCTCGGCCTTTCCGGCCGGCCCGAGTTCGGCGCGGCGTGCATCGCCGCCCGGATCGAAGCCCCACGAGCCGTCGTCGCGCTGGCGTTTGATGGCGGCGTGGGCCTGCGCACGATGGGCCTCGATGCATTCGAGCAGCGTTTCGCCGGCGAAATAAAAATCCTCCGCGCTCGCGTGCCCGCCGCTCCGCTCGGTCCGGTGAGCCAAACCTTTTGCGAACACGTCGGCCGTGCGTTTGCGCTCCGCCTCCGTGGGCGCGACGCTCCTGTCGCGCGCCTCTTCCCCCTCCTTCTCCGCCAATTCCGATTCCAGAAACTGCAGCGCAAACGTTTCCGGGAACGCCGGCCATTGGCCGCCCGTTGCCGGCAATGCATGATGCCAGCCGCGTTCCTTTTCATTCCATGCCACATCGGTATAGGCCATGCGGCACAGCGCACGTTCTGCTGCGATGTCGCGCGGCGGACGGGCGTATTCAAACAGGTTCTTTTCTGCGGTTTTGCGAATCACGTCATAGGCATCGGCGACGTGAACGTCGGGTTTCCGGTGGATGCCCAGCCAATAGCGCAACGCCAACTGTTCGCCGGCTCGAATGAGAACCGGCTTTTCGGCTTCCCAATGGTTTTCCGCAATCCCGCCGGACACGCCGACGCCGGGCTCGAACAGAGCCAGCAAATGGTTGGCTTGGCCGTCCACAAAGTTGGGCGAAGCAAATCCGGCCGCCGGCGCGCGCAATCCATCGCCGTCCGGCTGCGGGCGGTCCCAGCGCAGCATGAACAGGCGGTCGCCGCAGGTAAGCGCCATGAGCGGCAGCGTGATCTTTTTTGGATGCGGCACCGTGCGGAGATGTTCGGCGGTGTGGTAGTCAAGCTGGCTGGATGAATGCTCGCCCTTTTCGAGATATTCGAGTCCGGGGAAGAGGCCCTCGTCGCGCTCGGCGCCAAACGTCCCGTCGCCGGCAAGAAGGCGCGGGGAGACAAATGCGCGCAGATGAATTGCCTGCAGGGCCTCAAGTGTGATGTCCACTTGAAGCCAGACCGCCGGATGGCCGACCGGTTGGATTCGGGCCGCAACCGTTGCGGCCTCGCTGCCCGGCGGGCCGAGATCACCTGTCAAAGCCACCGGTTTGGCCGGCCCGATTTCAACTGGAGGCGTTTCGCGCCAGCGAACAACATCGAGGCGCCGCGTGCGTTCGCCGTGAAGCAGCGAAACCAGCGGAAAGGCCCGTCCGACGCGCACATACCGGTTGCCATCGTGCGCCCACCATTCGGCCAGACCGCTTTCGGCGCCAAGATGGATGGTCAAGGCCTGCCCGTCTGCAACCGCTGCCGCCTGCAACAAACCGTTTGATAATCTGTATATGCCCTGCGCGGCAATGTCCGTCGTACCTGTCTCACCGCTTGCGATGCACAAAGCGGCAGGCCGCCGGTCCAACTCGACCCCTTTGCGCAGCAGCACAGCCTCGAGCACAGCCGTGCCCGTCCGCAGCCCCCGAATCACCGCACTGACAGTCATTCGTTCATCGGCGGCAATTCGTGTGCTCGAAACCTGCGCGGGCGAGACCCTAACCGCTGGATTTGAAACCTGAAACCGCACTTCCACGTCTGTGGCCGGATCGGGCGCGGGGTTCTCAATCTCGACCGAAATTGTTGCGGTGGTGCCCTCCGTCAGAACGGACTTCGAGGTGGAAAGCCGCGCGAGAACCGGCTCGGTGGGATAGCGGTATTCCACGCTGAAAAGCCTGAGCACGGCCGACGTGGCGTCGGCGGGTTCCAAATCCAAACGATACCGCGTGACTGTGCCCTGCCAGAGAGGATGGGCGCCGACGGGGATATGGATTTCGCGCGGGCGGGCGTCGCTCTGGACGCGGATGTTGAAGTGCTTGTCGGAGCCCCATTGGGGCGATTTGTCGGTGATAAAATACACGCCCAGCTGGCGAACGTTGCCCTCGAATGCAGCGTGCACGATCAGCATGCCCTGCTTGGCCGCGCGCAGCGACACATTCGGCGACAGAAAGAAGGGATCGCGGCCGGTTGCGCGGGCCACCAGCGGTCCGCCCGGTTCCACCGTCAACTCCACGTGATGCCCCTGACCGAATCCCAGCGTGCTGCTCGATGCGGCAAAATCAAACCGTTCGTTTCCTGCAAAAAGGTTGCTTTCGCTTATAAGAAAGGAAACCAAGCCGGTGAAAAGCGAAAGAACTCGTCTCAGCCCCGATGCCCGCCATGTTCTCATGAGGCCTCCAAGAAACCTCTGTATGGCAAGTTAGAAGAAGCGACGGAAAAAATGATTTAAAGATCAAAAGCCGCTTCTCTCCAGCGGAGTATCCTACTGGGCTGCAACCAGCCACTGTATAATATCTTTCTCAGGTAATACTGCACTGTTCGAGGAAAAGTGCGCCTCTGCTCCCGCGGCGCGATACACATCGGCGATCCACGCGGTGTTCAATTTGCCTTGCGTGTTGTGGATGAGAAGCGGCTTGGGGGCAACGAGCGCACCAGCGCCCCGCAGCCCGCCGTATTTCAGAATGTTCGGCTGATACATCTCGCCCTGCCAACTGGCTTCGTCCGTATCGTCGAAGCCGTTGGCATCCACGACGGTTCGCGACCGTGCACCGGTCGCGTTGGCGGCCAGCAAACACCACGGCCCGGCCGCCCCCACCCCGACAAGGTCCGGCATGGGCGCGGCTTCTGAAGACAGATGCCGCCACGTTGCGCAAATATCGCGGACGCGCCACGCCAGCGTGGTCGGATTGTAGGTATAGGGGAATTCTTTTGGCAGCGCGCGCGTTTTGCCCGCGTTTTCTCCGGTCAAAAAACAATCCGGCACCGCCACAACAAAACCCGCCTCAAGCAGGCCCGCCACCAACGGCCCCGGCCCTCCGTTCGCACCGGTCATCAGGCCCTTTCGGCCTTCGGGATGAACGACCACAACCGCCCGTTTTATTCCCTTTTTCGGATACAGCTCAAGCACGGGAATTCGCGACCCAATATCCTTCTCCGACAGTACGATTTCCCTTCGGCGGTTTTCCTTGTCGGTCGAGACGACGAATTGTTCGAGCTTCGGCGCGACCGGCATGTCGGCGGTAAAGCTGGCCTGAAGCCCCTTGCCACAGGCTTCCGCGAACACTTTCAGTCCCGCTTTGTCTTTTGGTTTTATTGCCTCGAACTGTTGCTTGGCGCGTTCGATGAGTCTCTCGCGGACGCCCTTTTCATCCAGCGAACCGGCGGGAAGCGGATGGGCGTCGGTGAAAACCAGCATGTCTTCTTTCTTTTCGACCTGATAGGCGGGCTCGCGCAGCTTTTCGGCATCGGTTTCGTTCAAAAGCCACCTGCCCATCCAACGATAGACATGCTCGCGTGTTTCCTTGTTGTAGTTGTGCGGCGCGTCCACGATCACAAAATCGAATTTGTCTTCGGCGTTGAACAGCCGGTAGATGGCGCGGATCGCCGGCCCTTGCACTTTCATGATGTTTTTGGTCCAGTCACCTGTCGCGCCGGTAAGCATGTAGGGGCGGGGCGCGGCCGACGCCGCAATCTCAATGTTGGTTGTGTTGAGCCGCAGAAGCGGCGGATTCTCGCACTCGCAGCCGCCCTGAAAATACTCTGACACCATGCACACGGGCACGGCACAGGCTACGCGGTCGTCCACAGCCGCGAGAATGAACGTCTGTGTCCCCCCGCCCGATGCGCCCGTGCACCCAACGCGCCTGGGATCCACCCCCTCGACCGTGAGCAGGAAATCAATTCCGCGAATGTTGTTCCACGTCTGCAAGCCCATTGCGCTGATCCCCCACAGCGGGCTGACCACGCCGCTGCCGCGATGCTTCATTTGCTTGGAGTCGTTGTAGCCGACCATGTCGGGCGAAAACACGACGTAGCCTTGCCGGGCAAACGTGATGCAGCGGGCAACGACCGAGCCGTTTTTTTCATCGGCCAGCCGGCCTTCTTTCCAATGCCCGTGCGGACACAGCATGGCCGGATACGGCGGTTTTTTGCCCCGCGGCAAATACAAGTTGCCTGTGCAATAGAACCCCGGATAGCTTTCAAAATACGCCTTCTCGATGCTGTAGCCGTCGCGGTCAATCCGCCCGAACCGTTTGGCATTCAACGGCGTTTTTTCCGGCATCGGCCACAGACCGTTGGCGACAAGAATTTGCGTCCGGATGGCTGCCGCTTTCCTTTCCCATTCTTTCCTGTTTTGATAGGTGACAACAGGAAACGTTGTATCCTTGCTGCGGAACTCCGTCAGGCGCTTGTCGGCGGCCGGCCCGCTTTCGGCGGCCGCTTGCACAGCGGCTGCCATCGTCAAACAAATCACCGTTACAATACAGTTCTTCCACGCCCGTCGCATGGCTGCTCCTCCACCATCTTTCAAAATGAGTTGTCTGATGCTATGGATTGAAAAGAGGATAGACCTCTGGTGCGCCACGTCAAGGCCCTGCGTGGTTTCCCTTGGCTCTTTTCAACAACTGCTGCATACTTATCGGGTGCAATTTTCTTACGGCACCGGCTGCAGAGCCGCGCTGAGTTCCAGCCCAAATCCGGGCAGCCCGTAGTAAATGTCGCCCCAGCTCAACGAGCCGTTGGTCGGGTCGTAAAGACACAAGCCCGATTGCGAACCGCCGGTTGCGGGGTCCCATCCGGATTGGGTTCCGTCCGACACATCTTCGATCCCATCCGGTCCGACGCCGGCCATGAGTACTTGGACTCCATGGCATTTGGCATAATAGGTGCTCGGCCGTCCCCAGCCCGTGTTTGTGCTAGGATGGGGTTTGTTGTTAAAGTTCCACATCCGGTAATAGTCCCGCCAGATGATCCATTGCTGATTGAAATCCTTTTTGAACGGATCGCGCGGCAGCGAAGTGATATAAGCCACGGGGGTGGTTAGATGGAACCACTGGCCGAATTCGACATTGGAGCCGTCAATATTTCGCCAGTTCTTGGTGGGTTCCTGTGGAATGTAGTCGCTCCAAATCGGCCGCGGCTCTTCCTGCGGCCCGATACACCAGTCGTTCCAATCCACGCGATAGGCCTCGTGCGCCAAACCCAGTGAGCGCAAGTCGTTTTTCGACCGCGAAACCTTTGCGCGCACCTGTGCCTCGAGAAAGTTTGGAATGGCGATCGCAGCCAGAATTGCAATGATTGCCACAACAATCAGCAATTCGATCAGGGTGAAGCCTTGGGGTTTCCTTCGTCTCATGTTTCCACCTCCGCATGCGGTATAAGAGATAAAATACAGGCCACAGGTACGTCGCGTTCGGTTGCATTGTCAAGATTTGTTTTCCGTTAGAGTGCCACCCCGGCGGGAAAAAAATGATTGCGCCCACGCTTCCATTGCCGGCAGCACCTTTTCTCCACGTCCCCGCGGCACCAGTGGCCCGGCTGGTTGCGCCGGCCTACATCATCAGCATTTTGACGGCGAGGCCGATCAGCAACAAACCGCCCACCGTCTCCAGTCGCCGTCCCACCCACAATCGCAATGTGCGCGCCGCCTGAATACCCACCAGCGTCATCAGCCCGGCCGTGAGACCGATCACCACGGCCGAACCCAGAAGCCGCTGTCCCAACACGCCAAATCCTACGCCCACGGCCAAGGCATCAATGCTGGTGGCCACCGAAAGCCCCACCAGCGACCAACCCCGTGTCAGGTCGCGCGACACCGCTTTTTCCATTTCATGGGTGAATGACTCCACGATCATGTGAAGGCCGACCGCCGTCAGGATTCCAAAAGCAATCCAATGGTCGTAGGCAGCCACAAGTCCGGCAGCGCCGCGTCCGACCTGCCAGCCGATCAGCGGCATCAGAAACTGAAACAGTCCGAAGTGGAACGACAGGCGGAAGGTCTGGCGCGCCGTCGCCCCGCGGCTCCCCACGCCCAGCGCCACCGAAAACGCATCCATTCCCAAACTGAACGCCACAAGAAGTGTTTCCCATGTTCCCATGAACTGCCTCCGCCTTCTGCACTACGGCGAAGTCATCGCGCGGGAAAACCGCTTTGTCAAATGCGACCGAATGAACTTGGTTTGCGGCGGGAAAATCCTTGATCGAGCACGGCCCGTGCGGCAGGAAACCATTCGTCGCCGCTCTGGTTCTACCTATCATGCCAAGAAAAAGAAGACACCGCCATGACCGATGCAACAGGACCCACTCTTGCGCGGGTGTTTCTGAAAAACCCCGAACCGCTGCCGGGCATCCGTCCTATCCTTTGGGCTGTCGCCATGCTCATTCCAGCCGGCCCGCTTTACACCCATGCCGCGGAACCGGCGCGGGCAACCAGCGAGTGGGTGTATTTCGGACCCGATGGCCGTCTCCTTTACAAGAAAACCCCCGCCGGCGATCGCATCATGGACTTCTCGCACGCCGGCTATATGGGCGGCGGGGTGGCCCTGCCCAGCGTGCCCGCAAAGCAAACCGTCCGGCCTTCCGGCAATGGCCGAGATGATACGGCGGCCATTCAGGCCGCCATTGACGCCGTCTCCGCCATGCCGCGAGTGGACGGGTTTCGCGGAGCCGTTCTTCTGGAGCCGGGCGTGTTTTCGTGTTCTAGAACCCTGACCGTTTCGGCCGACGGCGTGGTGCTGCGGGGCAGCGGCAGTGGCGCTGACGGCGGGCCGCGAACGACCATAAAAATGACCGGTCGGCCACACCTCGCGCTGGCCATTCGCGCGCCATCAGCAAGCGGGCGGGGACGGCCTTCGAGCAACCTGCGGCCGGCCGGCACTGCCGCCGACTTTACTCCCGCCGAGACCTTCCTTGCCGATGCCTATGTCCCGTCCGGCACCACAACGTTCACCGTTGCCAGTGCCGCTGGATTTGCCGTCGGCGATGTCATCGAGATTCGGCGGCCGGTGACCGACGCATGGATTCGCTTCATGGGTATGCACGATCTGGTGCGCGACGGCCGACCGCAGACATGGCTTCGCGCGGGCGGACACCTCGTAGCCGAGCGCCGCATCGCCGCCATTGCCGGCAACGTCCTTACGGTAGACGCCCCCCTTTCCGATTCCTACGATTCCCGGTACTTGAATCCGCCGGGAACAGCGGTGGTCAAAATCCGCCCGCCGGCACGCGTCGCGCAGTCAGGCATCGAGCATCTGCACATCGAGTCGCCGCCGCAGCCCATCAGCCACACGCAGCCGCACTTTACGGCCCTGCGAATCAGCGGCGAAGATTGCTGGGTGCGCGATGTGGTGATCGAGGAAACCATGAACAGCGTGGCCGTGGGCGGCCGGCGCATCACGCTCGAGCGCGTCACCATCAATCGGAAGGCGCGCCATCAAGGCTCGTCGCGGC
>JAOAGV010000064.1 GCA_026415575.1 Candidatus Sumerlaeia bacterium | reverse complement strand
GTGCGGTGCGGTTCAAGATTCGGTTGAACCGAAGCCTTCCCGCCTCTTCTTCCGAAATAGAAGCCCGTGCGCAACCAACACACACGCAGTCACCCCCGCCGCGATATAAAACGACAGCGGCGTGAACCGAAACCGGTCAGCCAGCCATCCGAGTATCAGCGGCATGCTGCTGGCTGTCCCGATGATGCCCTCGTGCACCGAGGTGTTGTGGTGCGACGAGACGGAATCTTCCATGGAGTAGTAAAGCGAGCACGAATACAGGACCGCCATTGTGGCACCCAAGACGATATGGCCGGCGGCAAAGGCCACAGGGGTGCGGCCCGCGGCAATCAACAGCACGCCTGCGATCACGCCCATTTCGCCAACATAAAACGCCTCGTGGCGATAGTGCCATGCGCCCCAGCGGCCCAACAAGGACATGACGATGGTTTGCGCGCCCACGCCCAGACCGTAGATGTAGCCCATGACTGTCGGCGAGAGAGCGGTCTCGGTAGCCAGCTTCGGAAAGAGCTGGCGGGCGGCGCCGACGCAGACATAGGCGGCAAACAACCCCGACCACGCAGTCAGAAGAAAGAACCGGCGGCGGCCGTCACCGCGCGGATTAAACGGCCGATCATCCGGATTGCCGAAATGCGACCGCGCTCGGGGGGCGCGGAGAAACAGGGTTACACCGGCAGTGAGGAGAACCAGCGCAGCGGTAGCCCAAAAGGTCACACGCAGGAATGACCGAAAGTCGCCGTGATGAATGGCCGGATTCTCGAGCCATGAAAAAATGAAAAAGCCCAGAGTCATCCCTAGCGACCACGAGAGATTGTAACGTCCGACATTGCGGCGCATTTGTTCGGGCGGCGACAGGCGCGACAGGACACTTTCCAGCGGCGCCCACAACAATCCCGTCGAAATGCCGACAACGGCGTTCAGCAAAACCAAAATGGCGAAAAAGCCCGAATAAAACATTGCCGCATAACATGCGGCCAGAAGAGTCAGACAACCGGCCAGATGCGCGCGCACAGGCAGGTGTTCGGAAATCCGACCCGACGACAGCGAAACCACCGTATAGACACTGCACGTGGCCGCGGCAATCAGCCCAAGGTGGCGGTTTTGCGCCCCGAATTGGTGGATGGCCAGAAGCGGCGTTGCCAAAGCCGCCATAGCTTGCGCAACGGAAACAAAGAAAGCGGTAAGATAGACCAGATACTGCATGAATGAAAATGATGAATGATGAACGATGAACGATGAACAAAAGCGTCAATGAGTGGGAATGAGCGAAGGGGAATTGTCAATGTGGGATTTGGGAGGAAAGCAAGGGAACGAAACGGATGAGGTGAGCAACATGCCCAGAATAGAAATCATTCATCATTCATCGTTCATCATTCACTGTTCATCCTTCATCCCTCATCCCTCATCCCTCATCCTTCATCCCTCATCCTTCATCATTCCTCGTTCATCATTCCTCGTTCATCATTCATCATTCATTCCTTATCCTTCCTTCCCGCTTTTTCTTACTTCAACAATCAGTCCTTTAAGGTAGGTAGTTTCCGGCATGGCGGGGACAGCGGGGTGGTCGGGCGAATGGCCCAGACGGGCAAGGACGCGGCAGCGGCATTGAGCGTCGCGGGCCGCGCGCGCGATGATTTGGTCAAACCGCGCCGCGTCTATATGCTGTGAGCAGGAGCAGGCGGCCAATAGACCGCCGGGAACCACAAGCCGCATGGCTGACGCGGCAATGGCCGTGTATGCACGTTCTGCGGCGGGCACGTGCTTTTTGCTTTTGGCAAAGGCCGGCGGATCGAGAATGACCACATCGAACTTGCTCTGAGCGGCCCCGCCGGCCGCACCGCCTGCCCATGCCTGCAGCACTTCCGCCACATCGCCGCGCACCCACCGGCAGCGGTCCGCCCAGCCGTTGAGCCGGGCATTGGCCTCCGCCTGCTCCAACGCCCAAGCGGACATGTCAATACCGGTCACCTCCCGCGCACCGGCAGCCAGCGCCGCCAAGCCCCACGTTCCAATATAGCAGAAGCAATCGAGCACGCGGGCATTCGGCGGAAGCAGCGCCTGAAGCCGCCGTCGGTTTTCGGCCTGATCGAGAAACAGTCCCGTCTTCTGCCCGCGAACCACATCCACACGCATCCGAACACCGTCGAGGCTGATTTCAAACGGAATCGGCGGTTCGCCCCGCATAGGACCTTCGGCGGGCGCAAGACCCTCGAGCGCGCGATAGGCGGCGTCGCTGCGGTCGTAAATGGCGCGCGGGTGAAGTGTCCGTTCGATTTGCTCGACAATCAGCGGCCGAACGCGCTCCATGCCGGCGGTCAGAATCTGCACAACCGCAACGTCGGCATAGAGGTCCGCGATGAGTCCGGGCAGCCCATCGCCCTCGGAATTGACCCAGCGGAAGGCTTCGCGGCCCCGACAGGCCAACCGCCGGACGGCCAGGGCTTCCTCCAGCCGCCGGCCGAGGAAATCCACATCGAGGGCCTCGTCGCGGCGCGAATAAAGACGCGCGGCAATCAGCGTGTGTGGATTGTAGTAGGCGCTGCCGAGCAATTCGCGGCGGCTGGAAAGGACCTGTACGGTTTCGCCGGCATCGGCGACGCCTTCGACGCGCGCCACTTCGTTGGAAAAAACCCACAGGTGGCCGGCAGCGATGCGGCGATGTTCCTGCGGCTTGAGAATGAGCCGTCCGGGCATGGCGATTCCTGCACATTCAATAGGGAATAAGGCGGCCGTTGCGCAGACTGCGCAGCCGCCGGCGGATGCGCGGCAGACGCATGAGTTTCCCGATCAATCCGATATGGGCGCGGCGGCGGAATACATCATAGCGATTGATTTCGATAGCCCCGAGAATTGCGCGATACAGATCGGCTGCGGCCGCAATGGAAAACTGTCCGTCGCGGTGCAGCAGGGCGATGCCCGGCCATGATTCGTCGTAAAGGCGGTGGGTACGCTCGATCTGAAAGCGCATCAGACGGCGCCAACGGTCGTCCACGCGTCCGGCGGCAAGATCGCTCTCGCTGATGCCGAATCGGGCAAGTTCGTCCTCGGGAAGATAGACGCGGCCGCGCTGCCAGTCCTCGCCCACGTCGCGCAGGATGTTGGTCATTTGCAGGGCCACGCCCATCTTGACGGCATAGGGGATGGCTTCGGGGCCGGCAAATCCCATGATGTGCATGCTCATCAGGCCGACGGTTGAGGCAACACCATAGCAGTATTCGGCCAATTGGCTAAAATCGCGGTAGCGCGTTTGCGACAGGTCGCGGGCCACGCCCTCGATGAGTTGTTCGGCAAGACGGTCGGGGATGCGATAAGCCGCGCGCGTATGCGCCCAGGCAAGCGGGACAAGGTCGTCGGGCGGAGGCGCCGGAGCAAGGGCGCGGCGGCGCCACTGTTCGAGGCAGCGGGCGATGTCGTTGCCTCCGCGATCCACCACATCATCGGTTTCGCGGCAGAAAGCATAGAGGGCGCGGGCACCGCGTCGCTTGGCCTTGGGCAACAGCGCCGACGCAAAGTAAAAGGTCTTGCTGTGCTCGCGCGTAATGGCATCGCACCGGGCAAAAGCACGATCAAGCACTGCGGGCTCCACTTCGGGGCAAAATGCCGTGCAGCTCCCGCTCATGCCTTCGCTGGCTAAGCGCTGAAGATTGTCTTCCCAATCGGACACAATACTTTTGCATCGCCAACGGTTTGGAGTCCACGCTTTAGCGTGCCATACATGGCAGAAAAAATCCGGCTTTCGACTTGCCCGGCCCGCCCCTTACGCAGGAATCGCACGCGGCGAAAAAGCCCCCGCCGCCACCGTTGCCTTCGGCAGGCCATGTTCCCTGAGAATCCGCTCGACAACCAGCCGCGCCGACAGCAGCACTATTGGCAGGCCCGTTCCCGGATGCGTGCTCGCCCCGACAAAATACAGGTTGCCGTATCGCCGATGGCGGTTGTGCGGGCGCAAAAAGCCAGTTTGCATGAAATTGTGGCTCAGTCCGAACGCCGCACCCTTGGCCAAATGATACTCGCGCAGATAGTCTTCCGGCCCCAGAGTATTCTCCCTCGCAATGGCCGAGTCGAGATTGCGAATGCCCACGGCGGCGAGACGGTCGAGAACGGCCTTTCGTGCCCGGTCGCGGAGGGCTGGCCAGTTTTGGGGCGTATCATCCCGAATGTGGCCGACGGGTACGAGCACCATCAGACTGTCGCCGTCGGGCGGTGCAAAGGAGGCATCGGTCCGCGTGGGCGCGCAGACATAGAAGGATGGTTCGGATGGCAACGTTTTCTCGTGAAAAATCTGATCAAAGGATTCGCGGTAACAATGATCCGCCAGAAAGACGTTGTGGTGCATGAGATGCGGAGAACGCGGCCCTTTGACGTTCCAATAGAACATCAAGGTGGAGGATGAGTAGCGCTTGCGCGCCAAGGCCCGCGCGGTTCCGTCATCCGGCAGCAAGTTTTGATAGGCGTAAGGGAGGTCGGCATTGACGACGACCAGATCGGCGGCGACCTTCTCGCCGTGTTCGAGAAGGACGCCAGAGGCTTTTGCGCCGTCCAGTTCAATTTGGCGCACAGGAGAATTATAGAGAAACCGCACGCCGAGGCCTTCAGCGATTTTGACCAGTTCCTCGATGGCCCGATACATGCCGCCGCGTGGGAACCACACCCCGTCGGCCAGCTCGGAGTATTGCAGAAGTGCATAGGTGGCTGGCGCCTCGTACGGGCTGAGGCCGAGATACATGTTTTGAAACGAGAACGCGGCGCGGAGGCGCGAGTCGGAAAAAAAACCGGAGGTGTGTCGAAAGTGCGTGGTCAGCGCCTTTAGCTGAAAGACCAAGCCGATGTTGAGAGGGTTGAACATGTCGAACAGACTGTAGAAATTGCGCATGACAAAGCGGTCGAGCGAAACGCGATAAAAGCGGCAGCCGCTGGCCACAAACCGAAGATATTGCTCAAACGACCCTGCCTCCATCGCTTCCAATTGCTCGCGCATGCTTACCAAATCGGCGGCCAAATCGAGTTGAGTGCCATCGTGAAAGTGCACGCGATAGGTTGGCTGGATTTGGTGCAAGTCCAAGTGGTCGCGCAACTGTTCGCCCAAATCCGCAAATGTCTCCTCATAGACGGCAGGCATCAGAAACAGCGTTGGCCCCATGTCGAACCGAAAGCCGTTGGCCTGAAGGCGATCGCAGCGCCCGCCGGGTTTGCTTCGTGCTTCGACAACCGTAACCTCGAAACCGCGACGGGCCAGCCGGCCGGCTGTCGCGATTCCCCCCATTCCAGCTCCCACAACTACGACCTGTTTCACGTCCTTGTCTCGCTTTCGTCCAATTAGCCTACTTGCTACGCAGCAAAAAATACGGCATGTACAATCTTCGCCGCAGCTGAAAACTCAGCCCAATAATGCAAACGGACATCCCCGCCCTACTGTCAAGTCGGAACCCATACCCTTCCGGCAAGAAGGGCGGGGCGCATCTACGGAAATCGCAAGCCGGTCATTGGATTTTGTTCGCGTTTTTCATCGTGAAAAACTGAGTGGCAAGGTTGATGAAGCAAGGCGTGAGTAGAAACGAAACCCGTCACGGGTCAGAGTGCAACCCGACCCTATCTATGTCATGAGATAGCAAAACTTCAGTGGTCGGGGCGAAACCCGACCCTCCACTGCAATGACGCCTTCCACGGCGTCCGAAAAGCAAATACGTCGCGGCTATCGGTAGCCGGGCCAAGATTGCGCGGCAGTTTTGTAGCGATACCAGTAGTCGGGCATGGTTAGCTGGATAAGGGACATTTGTTCCTGACCGACATTCAGTCCCCAATTGCTGGCCCAGACCACCTTGCGTCCGTCGTTGGTGATTGTGGCGTGAGTCTCTTCCCAATAGGCGCGGGGTTCTTCCTGACTGGTATTGTGCACTTTTGCAAGATAATACACGCGCGGGCGCGTGCGGTTCAATTCCGCCAATACAATGCAACGGTCCAACCAGTTTTGCTCCTTCACTCCCGGAGCAATATGCGTGGAAATGACCGCCCAGCCGGGAAAGTTGCACGAGATATGCACACCACATTGAAAGCCGCGCGACGACGTGCTGTCATAATACAGCTGCACCAGCCGCACCAGACCGGTGCCGGCATAACTTCCCCCCGGCTCCAGAATGGGTTTGGTGCTCCAGTCCACCGGAATCATATCTATGTAGTCCGTACGGTCATTCTGCATGACCACGACATCCCTGCCGTCGCTGTCCACCCCGATGTCGGAATGGCCGGTGGCAAATCCGATGCGATGAAACTGCGTCAGCTGGCGGTTGGCCATGACCAGGCCTGTCAGCGTGCCGGTGTTATAGGAGTCGCCGCCGATCAACACATAGGCGCCGCTGGCGGACATGCCGACCCAGTCTATGGCGCGGTCGTTGGGAGCGACCGGATAAATGCCAACCACCGTGTTGTTGCGGCGGTCCCAGCAAAAAATATACAGCGGCTCGTAGTTCGCGCGCTCATCGCCCTGAAGCATAAACGCCCAGTAGCGGCGGTCTATCGAGGGTTCGCCTTCCTCGCGCGTGGTGATGTGATAAACCGGATTGGCAGCGATCACAGGACTGGTAACCGGGTCGCGGGTAAAATCCTTGACCACTGTGCGGACGCCGCTGACCACATCGAGCGTCACGATGCTGAATTCCTGCAAGCCCCACATCAGGCGGGGATTTTCGCGGTCCCAGCGCGGCTCCTCAATCTCGGTGATTGTGCGGACCAGCTGACTGGCTTTGTTATAAGGCATGGTCGTGGTACGGTAGATTTTGAACCCTCCGTCGGACGACAACAGTTGAATCATCGAGTGGTCGCAGTTGAACGGATCGAAACGCGAGTATTCGTGGCGACTGTTGATGCCGTCGGTTTGCGTCACGCGCGTTTTAATCGTGCCGAAGTGGTCGTCCCAAAACTGTACGCCGACGGCCGGCTGCGCCATTGCCACGATGGGATAAGTGGTGTTGGCGGGCGAGAGCGGGTTTGGCACGGGACGGAAAACAAAGCCGGTGGGATATTGCAGGGCAGTTGCCGTCGGGTTGGCGGCAAGAATCAGCACCGCCGCAAGCAATCCCCCACCGCATCCAAGAGATGAAAACCCGCCTTTCCGTCGAGCGGCCGCGCCGGGCAAAAGGCGCTGTGGGTTCATCGGACGCATCCACCTCCCCGCCATGTCGCGTTTAGAGGGAGCTCCTCACAAAACCCGCGCGGCTGTCAACAGATTAGTTCGAGGGAATCGGACGGATGCGGATGTTGCGATAATCCACGCCGGAGCCGTGGTTTTGCAGACCGATGAAACCGCTGGTGCGCTTGAGGCCCGGGTGCTTGGCGACCTTGTCGGGATAGTCGTCGAGGTTGGCATCCACAACCACCCGGCCGTTGATGCTAATCTTCACTTTGCGCCCCACGCAGAGGATGTCCATCTTTTGCCATTGTCCTGCGGGCTTGGTGGCACGGTCCTTCCATTTCTCCGGGTCTTCCTTTTTGGTCACGCCGGGTGCGGCGGCCTGCACATCATAGATGCTGCCGGTGTATTGAACGGCGCGCAAGTTGTCATACTGCTTGGCATAGTCGTCGAGCACCTGAATTTCCATGCCGGTGTAAGCGCCGTCGCCGGTTCCCGGATGACGAAGAAAAACGCCGCTGTTGCCGCCTTGCGGGAGACGGAATTCGAGGGACAGTTCAAAGTCCGAAAACTCTTTGTCGGTGGAAAGCCAACCGCCCTCGCCACCGCTGCAGCGCAGAATTCCGTCTTCGACTTTCCATGCCCCCGGTTTCTTGCTGATTTCCTTCCAGCCCGAAAGGTCTTTGCCGTTAAAAAGCGGAATCCACTGGGGCTCCGACGCATCGCGGCTCAAGGCCCAGTAGCAGGCCGATGAAAAGCCCGCCGTTGCACTCGATGCGGTGGCAAGAAACAAACGACGATCAATGCGACCACGTTTCATGGGGTCTTCTCCTGTTTGATTTCGCGAATGAAAATATTGCGAAAGAACAGTTTGTTGCCATGGTTCTGCAATTCGATCTGCCCGCTGGGATAGATCGGCTTGTCGCGCTCCCAGTAATTCTCCATCACGACGTTGTCCACCACAAGTTCGCCGTTCAAGTGAACCGTGACGCGGTCGCCGATCATCTTGATCCGAAAAGTGTTCCACTCGCCGACCGGTTTATCGGCGACTTTCAACGGCTTGCTGGGATGAATCTTGTTGTTGTAAAGGCCGCCGGAGCCGATGTCGGGCCGGTCCCAGATTTGCACCTGCGGTGTCCCGCGCAGGTAAATGCCGCTGTCGCCGCCTTTGAGAATTTTCCAGTCCACCAGCAATTCAAAATCGGCATAATCCTTTGCGGTACACAGCGCCTTGCCCTTGCCGTCAAAGACAAGCACGCCATCTTCGACGGTCCAATGGGCGCGCATTTCTTCGTCGGCTTTGGCTTGGGCTTTGGCCAGTTCGTCGGGGCTCATTTGCGCGCGTTTCGGCGGATTGGCAACCAAGCCCTTCCAGCCGCTTAGGTCCTTGCCGTTGAAAAGCGCGACAAAACCGGGCGGCGGCTGGTTGAGCGGCGGGTCGGCCGAAAACGACCCGATCGGAATCAGGATGGTAATGACCAGACATAGAACAGTTCGCATGGGGGCCTCCTTTTCAGTGGACGGGGTGAACGGAATGGGCAAAAGGGACGGCGCGGACATAATTTATATTCCCGCTTCACCTCATTTCAATTTCACCCACCTCATTTTATTTCCACCAACCAGATGTTGCGATAGCGCACGGGATTGCCATGGTCTTGCAGCATGAGCGGTCCGGCCTTGACCGCGCCCTTGGCGCCCGCGGCGCGCGTGGCGTTCATGACCGGCTGGTTTTCGTGGATGGTCACGCCGTTGTGAATGACCGTGAGTTTGGCCGGCTCTGTTGGCTGGCCGTCCGGCCCGAATTTGTGCGTATGGAATGTGATGTCGTAGGTCTGCCATTGCCCGGGCGGCAGACAGGCATTGACCTTGGGAGGCGCAACTTCATAGATGCCGCCGCACTCGTTGTCTTTGGGCGGAAGGCCAAACGAGTCGAGAATCTGCGTTTCGTAGCGGTTCTGCATATAGACGCCGCTGTTGCCTCGGCCCTGCCCGCGCGCTTCAGGCATGTAAGGCGTCATAAACTCAAGGTGAAGGCGGCAATCGCCGAACTCGCGCGTGGTGAGGTTGTTGCCGCCGGCGACCTCAACGCTGCCGTCGGACAGAATCTTCCACTTCTTGTTCGTCCACGCATCGAGGTTGGTCGGTTTCCCCTCCTCAAACGGCAGGAGCACGACGGCGCCTTCGGGCGGTTTTTGGCCGAGCGTCGGCGACTTGCGCACCACGGGGGCAAGTTCCAGTTTGAATTTGCCGTCTTTGGAAGCGGCAGACAGCTTGCCGCCGGCCAGACGTCCGGTCCACTCGGTCTCGCCAGCGGCCCCGGTCAGCGGAAGCAGATCGCCTTCCAGCGTCCCTTTCAACTCGACTTCGAGCTTCGGCGAATCGAGGCTCAACACCACCCGATAGTTCTTGCGCAGTTGACCGGCGACGCGCACCCACTCGCCGATGACTTTGGCCGACGCCCCGCCGCCTTCATAAAGGCCCATGATGCCGTCGGGCTGCACGGCCTCAGGTTTGGGCGTCGGGACGGGGGTAGGCTTGGCGTCCGCCTTTTTCTTTGCCGCTTTGGGTTTGGCCGCTTTGGATTGGGGCGGAACCGTTTCGGCCGCAAACGCCATGGGCGACGCCGCAAATGCCATCGCGATGATAATGGCGGCAATTGCTCTGATCTGTTTCATGATACGAGCACTCCTTTCCATTGGGAAATGTTCCGTGTATTGCGTGTCGGACGTTCAGTTGCATTCATCACATACGCCGAGGTGTCAACAGTCAATTTTTGCATACGGCGAAATGTGGGCGACCCCAAAACCCGCCCTTGCATTCCTGCGCATTCAGACACGTTTCTTGGAGGGCTTGTCCGCGGTCTCGCTGGGGGGCGGAGAAATGGCGGCCACGCGTCCGAGAATCGGCAGGGAGATCGTCACCCGCGTGCCCCGGCCTTCCTCGCTGTCCATGTCGAGAGTCCCGCCATAGCTGCGGATAATGCCAAAAGAGACCGACAGGCCCAGTCCGGTTCCGGCACCGCCCTGTTTGGTCGTAAAGAACGGATCAAACACGCGGGCAAGCAGATGGCGCGGAATCCCGCAGCCGGTATCTTCGACCTCGACGATGACGCGATCTTCTTCCCAATCCACTGTGGCCGGTTGAAAGCGCGTCGTGACGGTCACCCGGCCACCGTGTTCCATGGCGTCTTCGGCATTGCGGAAAAGATTGATAAACACCTGACGAATGCGGTCGGCGGAAACGGTAACCGCCGGCAGCGACGGGGCCAAGCGGCGGACCACCTCGATTCTTTTCTTGGCCCAATTCGGCGCGAACAATTCGAGCACACGCTCGATCAACGGATGGAGGTCCGTGGGCACGGGCGTGTCCTCGCGCGGATGATAGAGGTCGAGAAGATTCCGCACAATGCCGGCAATGCGGTTGATTTCCTCCTCGATGATTTGGAGATGCTGGAGCGCCGTCGGCGGCATGTTGGCCGTGTTGCGGAGCATGGCCATCACCAGGCGCAGATAGTTTTTGATGATGCCGAGGGGATTGTTGATTTCATGGGCAATTCCGGCGGCCAGCTGTCCTGAGGCAGCCAGTTTTTCGGTCTGTACAAGTTTGTCCTGTGCCATGCGCAGCTGAACGGTGCGGCGTCGCACCTCGCGGTCGAGGTCTTCGGCAAAGCGCAGCACACGCATATAGAGCCGGCGGTGATCTATGGCCACGGCGACCGACTCGGCCAGATGCATCATCCGTTCCTGCTCCTCCGGCGTGAAGGCGTCGGCATTCCGGCTGGCCAGATTAACCGACCCGATGGGTTTGGACTCGGAGATCAGGGGAACAAACATGACCGTTTGCATGCCGGCCGAGGCAAGGAACTCATCCACAGGCCGCAGGGGCGGCGTGCTCAGATGCCGCCGCACGTAGGGTTTGCGGCCCGCCACAGCCTCGCCCACGTATGATTCGGACAGGTGGTGGCGGGTTCCCGGCGAAAACTCCGTGGCTTCCATTTCGGGATAGACAAATTGCACCGTGTAGTGCTGGCCGTCGTCGTCCAGCAGGACAACGCTCATGCGGTCGTAGGCGATCAAGCGAAGCGTTTCGCGGGCAAAGGTGGCGAGGGTCTGGTCAAGGTCCAGCCGGGCATTGATGGCGTGGCTGGTTTCGCGCAGCAGGGCCAGTTCGCCGGCTTGCCGCTGAACAGTTTCCATTTGCTTGCGTGCATGTTCCGCCGCCTGCTGAAGCCGTTCGGCCATGGTGTTGAATTCGCGGGCCAACGACTCCAATTCGTCGCCGGTGTGGATTTCGACACGACCGGTCAAATCGCCTCCGGCGATGCGTTGGACCCCTTGTTGCAACTGACGCAGCGGCAGGGTGAGTTGGCGCGCAAACCACCACGCGAGAACGGAGAGAAGGGCCGCCAGAGCGGCGCCAATAAGGCCGTCGCGCGCCACTTGCGTGTGGAAAGCCGCAAGGTGGGGTTGCAGGTCGCGCCCGATGCAGACATACCAATCGGCGTCGGAACGCTCGACACTGCGCAGCGCGCGCGTCAGCGGCAGCGGGCTGAATCCGACCATCTGCCGCTCGCCATCGGCGTATCGGATGGAGAACGCCCCCTCCCGGCGCGTTAGATAGAGGATGAGTTGGTCGTGCAACTGGGTCGTTCGCTCCGCGGGGAATCGAACGCCGCCGAGCAGATGGCCGACATTGGTGATGACGCACGCCTGATCCACATCGAGCAGGACACGGGAGATGTCGCGGCGGAGAAATACATCCACGGGGATTTCGACACACACCCAGCCGGGCGAGCCCTCGGGCGCCGTTGCCGGAAGCGGCAGCCACACCAGTGCCGCCGGCCGCCGCATGACCGGATCCGTGTGCACTGTCACCGCCTTAAAGCCGGGTGCGATATGCAGACGGCGCGCCTCGCGGAATTGCTGGTCGAGCCATTTATACGGCAAAGGATTGGCGGGGTGGCTCGCCTGTATCGTGGGCGAGAAAAGATAAGGTTGCAGCGAGCCGGACGTGGGAACCAGTAGAATGGAACGGGTTGTGGACGAGTCGAGCCAGAGAGCGGTTGCAAACAAGGAGAGCGAGGTTGCAGCGTCCGGGGAATCGGGACTGCGAAGGGCGCGCGCAAGTTCGGAATGGTCAGCCAACGCACGCGTCGCTTCGGTGATAAAGGTGTTGATCTCGCGGTCGAGCAACCCGGCCATGTTTCGCGCCTCCGTCAGCAAGGTGTTGCCGGAGACGTCGAGAATGACGCGCCACAGCTCGTAGGCGGTCAGTCCAACGCCGGCGGCCGCCGGAATCAGGCCGACGATCAACAAAGTCAGAAGAACTTTCCGCCGAAGCGTACGGAGCCACTTCATCGCGCTGCCTCTGCCGCAGGTAGGCTATTGCTACAGGAGCAAACGCTGCGCCGTCAATAAGGATTCCTTGTGCTTGTCCGACGCCGCGGGCGATCGCGGAAAACCTCGTGCAAACACAATAATGGTTGGTGAAGAGGGCCGTTACAGCCCGCGGGCAGCCATGCTGCCACTTTGGACTGCGGGCAGCCATGCTGCTGCTTTGATTTTAAACAAGTATCCACCCGCCCAGTGTTTTCCTTACCGCCAGCGACAACGTTTGGTTTTCAACGAGCGTTCTCGCGCGCAGCGTACCTTTTTCGCCAACAAAGACATCTAACTGAGTGGCGTACAATCAAGGCAAAGCGGCATCCGGGCTGTGCGCAGTCCAAAAGGGCGGCCAACCTATGGTCGGGCTGTTTGACGGTTGGAAAGAGGGTTAGGCCTTTTCAGAAAGTCTTAGATTCTTGCTCCCACCGCTGGCACAGTGCAATTCACGCGCTTTCGACCACGATTGTTATGCGAAACGCACACCAACAGAATTTTTGGTTGATTCAAAGGGCATGTCGGCAGCAGAATATTATTCAGCGTTTTTCAGAACGGCAGGGTGAAAATCCAAGACTGGCGATCTGACAATCGAGACACAATCACCGAGGCGGTTTTCCTTGTTTGGCTTCACACATCTTGCCCCACGCTTTTGTCCTCGGCACGGTTGACGGAGGTTCCGACCGGTTCTGATGGAAGCGTTGTGGGACCGTTACATTCTTCGCCGCAAAATGAACAGTCTGGCCCGGCGCCTCAATTGGTCGTGGGCGCCGGCGCGGCCCGTCTGGGGCTGGCTGGTTCCCACGTCGCGTTGCAATCTTGCGTGCAAGACGTGCCCCGCTCATGCGCCGGTGCATGGCACCGACCCCAACTACTGGTCGGACATGAAGCCGGAGGTGTATGCCCGGTTCCGCGAGGATGTGCTGCCCTCGTTGCGCATTCTTCACATCAGCGGCGACGGCGAGCCGTTTTTCGCCCCCAAATTTGAGGAGATGCTCGATGATATTCTCGACGGCCGTCGGGAGGTGACGATTGTAACCAACGGCACGATCATCCGCCGGCGCGCCATCGAACGCGCGGTCAAAAATCCGGTCACGTTTCGTGTCAGCATGGATGGAAGCACCAATGAGACCAACTTTGCCAATCGCGGCGTGAAACTCGACCGCATCCTCGAGTTCCTGCACACGGTCAAAACCATTGCCGCCACAGGAGCGCATCCGCGCTTCCTCGTGCAAATCAGCTATGTTGTTCTTCGCTCCAATCTCCACCAAATGACCGAAGCGGTCGAACTGGCCCATCGCTACGGCGTGAAGGAGATGTGCTTCGGCAATTTTGTAACCGACGACCGGACGGACGACTACGCGCGACGCGAGTCGCTGTTCGGGTGTCCCGAAGAAGTGTTGCCCTACTGGCAACGCGCCCACGACCGCGGCAGGGAACTGGGCGTCCACGTCTATCCCATGTCGTTTGATTGCAAGGACCGGCCCGAAGCGGAGCAGCGCAAACACAAACCTGATCTGTATGATGGTGAGCGGATCCGGCAATGTCCGCATCCGTGGTGGAGCGTCTATGTAGAGGCCGACGGGCGGGTCAAACCCTGCTGCGTGTATCACTGGTTCATGGGAAATATCCTCGAACAGCCGCTGTGGAAGATCTGGAACGGGCCCAAGTGGCGTGCGTTGCGCCGCATTGTCAACACGCCGCGAATGCCCGATGTCTGCCGCAGCTGTTTCATCCAGACCCGCATATAAGATTGCGGGCGGTCGGGCCGAAGGCATGCAACATACCCTCGAAATCCGCCATTCGTCGCGTTCGCGCGCCATAAATCGGTGCGCTCTCGAACGCCTCGCCCGGCGGGTCGTCGCCTGCGTGCTGGACGGCGAGCGAATTCAGGCGGCCGAAGTCGGGATCTTGTTTGTAGACACGCCGGCTATCCAAGCACTCAACCGGCAGCATCGCGGCGCGGACCGGCCTACTGATGTGATTGCCTTTGGACTGAGCAACCGGCGCGAGAGGCGAAAACCCGGCGTGCTTCTGGGCGATGTGGTGATTGCGGTGCCGGTTGCTCACCGCCAAGCCCGCGAGTTGGCACATCCCATCGAGGCGGAGATCGCGCTCCTGCTCGTCCACGGTGTTCTGCATTTGTTGGATTATGACCATGCCGCGCCGCACGACGCCCGCCGGATGAAAGCCAAAGAACGCCGCTATCTGAAAGCCTGCGGCTTCCCGCCGCTATAGTCGTTTTCGGCAGACGAGGCGAACCGGCCAGCGCAATTCCGCCAGACAGGAAAGCCCCGCGCTCATAATGCCGCGAAGGCCGACCGACAGAAGCATTTTGGCGATTTGCTTTTTCCAGCGAGTGTGAATCAAGTCGGGTTGGCGCAAAGCGGCGAGGGCATGATACTCGCCGCTGAGAATATCGAAACCGGCTTCCCGCAGCATTCGCAACGTCCCCGCATAGGTTGGCAAGCGCTCGACTTCGTAATGCGCGGGCGAAGGCAGAGCATGCCGGATTCGGGACAAATACCACGCGGCGGCCCGCCGCGGCAGGAGCGCCGCGCCGAAGCAGCCGTAGTGCGGGTCGCGCAAGAGGTTACGCAAGAAAAATCGCGTGGGCGCGGCCAGCCACAGGATGCCGCCCGTCCGAAGGACGCGCGCGATTTCGCGGAGCATCGCGGCAGGGTCTGCCACGTGTTCCAACACATCGCCGCAGGTTGCCGCATCAAATGAGGCGGCGGCAAACGGGAGCAAGTCGGCCGAGCCAACGGTCAGGCCAACGGGCAAGCGCCAAGCCTTGGCGCGCAGGGCGGCGCCTGCGATATTACCCGGGCAGCGGTCCAGCCCATAGGCCTGCGCACCGCGCCGGGCAAAGGCGATGAGAAAACCACCGTCGCCGCAACCGACGTCGAGAACGCGTTGCCCCTGCCAGTTTCCGATTTGAGTAGCGGCTGCAATGTCGGCCGTTGCTGCATCGCCGCGCGCCACGGCCGACATTTCCCATGCCAGACGATCGGTTCCCCGCACAGGATCGGCATACCGTGCTTGCAAATCTTTCCGCTGAGCGAGATAAAGCTGCTCCGGCGGAGGAAGTTGTTCCAGCAGCGGTCGCGCATGCGCGCCGATGGCTGCCGACAGATGGTCTATCAGTTCGTCAGGATGGAGAGGATCGGGCAGCACCGCCGGCGTTGGCCTCTTTTCAAAGGATCCAGAATCATCCTCGTGCAGTCAGCGCTGCACGGGCATCATTCGTCTGTCAAGGCTGAAAGCCCCTGCATCGCGGTTGCGGTTTGTGCAAATCCCTTATTTCCTGCTTGAATAACAAAAATGAGGATGGATAGAGTTATTTTAAGCGAAGTCGGCGGGGACTTTCAGAATGTTTCGGAGAGAAAATAGCCATGCCATTTGACATCTTTCATGCCTACCTCGTGCTGTTTTTCGTCGGGGTGATTTATGCCATTGTGTCGGCGCTGCTGAGCGGAGTGTTTGGCGGCGACCATTCCATGGACGCCGGCGCGCAGCATGTGGACCTTGGGGCCAGTCTGGATGGCATGGTGCATTTTTCGCCGCTCAGTCCGGCCATCATTGCCACTTTTCTGACTGCCTTCGGCGGCACGGGCATCATCTGCGTGAAGGTGTTCAATCTGTCGGGTTACATCTCCCTGCCGATCGCGCTTCTGGTCGGACTCAGCATTGGCACGGCTGTGTTCCTTTTTTTCCAGTGGATATTTGAGCGGACGCAAGGGTCGGTGTCCATTGATGCGGCCCAGCTGACGGGCACGCGCGCCGAAGTCATCACGCCGATTCCCGCAAACGGAGTGGGCGAGATTGCGTTTGTGGCCAGCGGCTTCCGTCAGAATGCGCCGGCGCGCTCCGAAAATGGCGAGGCGATCGAGAGTCCTGCAGAAGTAGAAATTGTCCGCTCGCTGGGCGGCACGTATTTGGTGAGACGGCTGGGGGAAAAGTGACTGGTTGCACGGTTTTCGTTTTGGATTTTGGCTCGAAAAATCAGACTGTATTGCCATTTTCGCGATTGCCATTTTCCCGTTTTTTGTGGCGGCAGATTTCAAATGTTCTTCGATAGCGTATCCACATTCACCGAGGAGGCGGCATCATGCCGGAGATTGCATGGCCCGTTGTAGTTCCCAGCTCGCTGGTCATTGTCATCATCCTGTTTATTGTCACGTTTGCGGCGCGCTACCGAAAGGTCGGCCCCAACCAGGCACTGATCATTTCGGGCATGGGAAGGTCGTACGTGGGGCCCGACGGAAAGCGCACGAAGATGGGATTTCGGATCGTGCGGGGCGGCGGGACGTTCGTCTGGCCGATCATCGAAAAGGTGGATGTGCTTTCGCTGGAGATTCTGACCATAGATGTCCAAACGCCCGAGGTCTATACGGTCATGGGCGTGCCGGTTCTGGTGGACGGCGTGGCACAGATCAAGATTCGCGGCGAAGACAGCGCCATCGCCACGGCCGCCGAGCAGTTCCTCGGCAAGGCTGAAAACGAAATCCTCAACGTGGCCCAGCAAACGCTCGAAGGCCACCTGCGCGCCATCCTCGGCACGCTGACTGTCGAGGAGATTTACAAAGACCGCGACGCCTTCGCCCAAAAGGTCCAGAAAGTGGCCGCCGAGGACCTCGCCAACATGGGCCTCCAAATCGTTTCCTTCACCATCCGCGACATCCGCGACAAGCAGGGCTATCTCGAAGCGCTCGGCAAACCACGCACCGCGCAGGTCAAACGCGACGCCATTATCGGCCAAGCCGAGGCCGACCGCGACGCGGCCATTCGCAGCGCCGCAGCCAAGCAGGCCGGCAAGGAGGCCGAGTTCGCCGCTGAAACCAAGATCAAGGAAGCCGAACGGGACTACAAAATACAGGTTGCGGAATTCGACAAAGCCTCGTCGCTCAAGCGCGCCGATGCCGACCTCGCCTATGACCTCCAGAAAAACATCACCATGCAGCAGGTGAAAGCCCAAGAAATCCAGATTCAGGTAGTCGAAAAACAAAAGGGCATTGACGTGCAGGAGATGGAAATCAAGCGGCGGGAAAAGGAACTCGACGCGCAGATCAAAAAGCCCGCCGAAGCCGAACGGTTCCGCATCGAAACGCTTGCCGCAGCCCAACAGAACAAGTTTCAGGTCGAGGCCAAGGGCGAGGCCGAAGCCAAGCGGCAGATCGGATTTGCCGAGGCGGACGTCATTCAGCGCACGGGCGAGGCCGATGCCGCGGCCAACAAGGCGCGGGGCCTTGCCACCGCCGAGGTCATCAAGGCGCAGGGCTTGAGCGAAGCCGAGGCCATGCGCAAAAAGGCCGAGTCGTGGCAGCTGTATAATCAGGCCGCCATTGCCCAGATGATCATCGAAGCGCTGCCGCAGATCGCCCGCGCCATTGCCGAGCCGCTGGCCAAGATGGACCGGATGATCGTGATCAACATGGGCGAGGGCGGAGGCGGGGCATCGCGCGTGACGCAGGACGTCACACAAATCATCGCGCAACTGCCGCCGGTCATCGAAGCGCTGACGGGCATGAAACTTGACCAGCTCATCGCGCAAATCCCCGCGCTGAAGGCCGCCCAAAACGCTAAAGGCGAGCCGCCGGCAGAACAAAAGGCGTGACGGGGGCTGGTCTTCTCCAGTTTTTGTCTCGGTGATCGAAATTCAGGGGCGCGGGTGGAAAATCGGCTTTTGATCGGCAAGTATTCCGGTGGAGTTTTTCACTCCTTCCGCCCGTTCGGTGTTTCCGCAGACGTCGGCAACGGTGGGGCGGCTGGTTGCCCGCCCAGAAATGCCGAAACCCGATTGGCAATATCGAACAAATGGACGGCCGTGCCAACGTGGGTAGTGTCATACCACAGGATGGGCGGTTCGCCGAGCGCCTTCCAAAGTCTCTCCGTGCAAGATACCGGTATATGATCGTCCCTGCGGGCGTTGACCATCAACACCGTGCCGCGCGGCACGCGATGCGCGAAGGCGAGCGGTTCCACCGGCCGGAGTTTGTTTCGCAGGTCCTCGAGGCTCGGCGCCAGACGGATAAACTGTTGGCGCGTGCGCTGCATGCCGGGCAGATCGCTGCTTAAAATGCCCGCGATGTCGCCGCCCCCCAGCAGAAGCGCCACGCGGTGAAAATCGGGGTCCACGCCGGCGATGGTCGCCGCGGCGATTGCCCCCAGACTGATGCCCAGCATGCCGATGCGGTTGGGGTCCACTTCGGGCCGCGAGCGCAGCCAGTCCTTGGCGCGATGCACATCAAGAATGCCCTGCCGCAACACGGTCAGCAATGCCTCAAGGTTCGTTTGCTTCAAAGAATCGGCCAGTGCTTTGTCCGCAGGCCGGCGTTTGCCGTAGTAGGGGAACTGCACGAGCAGCGTCGGCAGGCCGTCGGCGGCGAGTTTGCGCGCGACAAAATCCTCCAACAGGGTCGCGCCCTCGGCGTGATGAAGCATGATCACCGCCGGATGCCGGCCCGGCGCGGCGACACCAAAATAACGGCACCAAACCGTGTTGTTCTCCGGATGCGGAGTCGTCAGCGGCGAGGGGAAACTGACCTCGAAGACAGGGCCGCTCGTGGTCAGTGTCTCCATCCGATAAGCAATCTCGCCGGCCGGTGTGGCGTAAAGTGCGAGCAGGTCTTTGATGCCGGAGTCGTCGGGGCCGATGCGCGGCAGCGCCGTTGCCGTGAACGTCCCGCATTCTTCCGCGTTGGCGACGGTCAGGGCCAGGGCCAAGGGAAACCAACAGATTGAGCAAAGGAAATGAAAGGATAGTCTGTTCATTTTTCAAAACCTCGGAACATTTCCCAAAAATCAGCGCCGGCAAAGTCTTTAATCCCTATCCGCGCGGCTTCAAGTTGAATGTGATGAAATCCGGCATGAATCAATCGGGGCATGGCCTTCGCCATTGTGGCGCATCGCCGCGACCCCACGAGCATTGCCTGACAACTTTTTGTTTCGCGGACAAAAGATCACACCTCCAAGCCGCTTCACGGTGTATCGTTTTCGGAAACAAAGGCAACCCAACGGGCAGACCGTGCGTCGCGAACCTGACCTGAAGGATTACGGGTGGCCTTGCTTTTTCACGGCTTCGCGGTTCAGTTGTTCCCGGAAGGCTTCGAGGCGCGTGCGCAGCACTTCGGCGGCCACGGTCGGGCGCTCGACTTCAACGACGAGCGTCCGCACGCCGCGCGCGGCCAGTTCCGCCTGCATAGACAGATGCTCCATCGCTTCGACCGCACAGCCGTAATAGCGGATGCGAATAATGCCCGATGCGCGCCGTTCGGCCATGTGCGCAAGCAGACGGGGAACCGATCGTTTCAGCGGAACGACCGCCAGTTGCTGCGCCATCCATTTCAGAATTCCGCGCCGGCTACCGGGAAGATTTGCTGCTTCTGCGAGGTCGCGGCCATGCGCGCCCCATGCCTCGCCAACAATCTGAAACCCCGCCCGCTCAATTTGCTCGATCAGCGAACCATCAGGAAATCCGCACGGGCAACCGGCAAGGAGCACGCGAGGGGATGCGGTTTGGGATTCTGGCTGGTAGAGTTTGGATTCAGAAAGACTGGCGGGCGTGCTTTGCAAATTACCGATTCGCGTTTGGACGTCAGCCATCCATTGGTGCGGGTCGGCAAAGTCCAACGCGCCGGTGAATTGGTAATAGTCGCTTGCTGAAAGCGGCGCCGACGACGCCGCTCGTAACTGGTCGAGGCGGCAGCAGAGAGCGTTGACGGCCGACTGGCGTTCACGAGCGGCAGCCAAGGCGCGACGGTTCAGCGGCTGATCGGTCAACAATTCCAACCGGCCGAGCATGGCTTCAAGGCTGCCAAGAACCTGTCGTTGCGATTCGCATTTGTTTGCGCCAGCCGCGCGGCCAACATTGACCGGCCACGCCCCGCATGGTTCAGCAATTCGCGCCATCCAGTCGCACGCACCGACCGCAACCACGGCGTCAATGAGGCCGGCCGGAAGCCAGTGGGTGCGGAGAAGATGAAAGGCGGTTTGTGCGAGGGGACAGGCGTCGCGCGGCAGACATGAATCGGCGGGCGCGGCAGCCGCGGCTCGATTCAGCGAAATGGGTGTCGCGCCGCACGCCCAGAAGATTTCTTCGGGCACGGCGGCGCCCAAGAGCGCGACGGTTTTGCGCCCTTGTCGGCGTGCTGTCTCCAAACGTGACGGCCGCTCGAGCGAGCCGATCATTTGGGCAACATAATCACTTGGCAACAAAGCAAGGTCCGCCCAATAGATGAAAAAAACAATAGGACCTATACGACTTATAGGTCCTATTGGTCGTAGTTTTTAGTAAGGTCCAAACCGGGACCTCAGTGTTTTGCAGAGGCTGCGGCAAGTGCACCCGCGTTCGCCCCAGCCGCGCGGCTGTCGAGGTTGCGCACGGCAAAGGCCATGGCCACCTCGCCGACCGTTTTCCAATCCACGCCGGCAAAGTTGACCAGCGGAATAGCTGCCTCGATCTGATAACCGTCGGCCGTCGCCCGGCTGCTCAGCGACTGCTGAACGCCGTGCTTGTTCATGCTGGCCAGTCCCACGTCGTAGGTCGGATAGCGCAAGACCAGCGCCGGGTTTTTGACCAGTCCGGCAGCCGGAACCAACGCCAGCCGATAGAAGCCCTCGGTCATTTCGGCATCACGGAACGGATCGCGCCGCAGATCGAGCGACAGTTCGAGATGGTCGCCGGCCGCAAGATTGACATCATCCACGATGATCTCCTTGTCCCGCACTGTTGCCAGCACATACAGGAAACGGCTGTCTATGGCTGTTGCGACCTCGGCGGCAATATCGCCATCGGCCGGTTTTGCCGATTCCGGCACGGTCTTGCCGTCGCGTGTTACATATACACGGTGAGCGGCCGCCTGAGTCCATTCGGCCGGATTGCCGTCCACGCGGATGGCACCGTCGGCCACGCGCCGGATGGGCAAACTGGGCAGGGCGGCGTTTTGGGCCAGCTTGGGCGGTCCCGCTGGCACTTGCCCGATCTTCACGGCTTCGGAGAAGAGGGCGGTGAGCTGATCGGGGCGAACCACAACAAAGCGGTCACCGAGCTTTCGCGCCGTCGCTGCGATCATGCCGACCACATCCGTGTCGGCGTCGAACGCGCGCTCGTCAATGGCGACAAAGATAAACCGCTCCTTGGCCTGCGCCAGAGTGGCCGGCAGTTTTTCCAGTTCCGCCGCGCTCTGAATCAAGTCGGTGTAAGCAAAGACAACGGGCAGTCGGTCGGCCATGAAGCTGGCCCGTTCGAGCCGGCCGTGCGCACCGCTCGTTCCGTAGAAAACCCCTTGAAGTCCGGGTATAGTCTTGGTCAGCACTTCCAAGCTGGAAGGATCCAGCCAAGCCGCCCACAGCGTCGAAAGAGCCAGATAGTCCAAATACTCTTTGGCCCTCTGCAAGTAACCGGTCAGCAACTGCTCGGGCTGATTCGAGCCTTTGCCCCAGACCGTTGGGTAGGCCATGCCGAGTCCGCCAAGATCGGCGACAAAGCAATCCGTCGGTTTGGCCTGCTGATAGTAAAACTTGGCAATGTTGGGCAGGACATCGGCGGCGGCCAGCGGCACACTCCAGCCCAGCGGGACGGAGCCGCGCGAGGCGAAGTCCCAATGGCGCGCACGGGCGGACATGAAATGTCCGACCGAGTTGCCGCCGGTCAGGCAGAACGCCACATAGTGTTTGGCCGCATCGAGGGCAACAGGCGGAGCGGGCGGCTGCTTGAGCACGGCGCGTTCTTTGTCGCGTGCGCCCGAATGCATGCTCAAATTCCCGGCCTGTTGGGCGTCAATGAAGTACTTGCCAAACCGGCTGAACAGACGAAGAACGCGGACCATTTCTTCGGCGCCCTCCGGACCGGTTTTCAAAGTCAGGCGGCCCAACACCGGGATGTTCATCGGCGCTTGCGTCAGCACATACTCCATGTGCTTTTCGTCGAAGTTGGTTCCACCATAACTGTAGAAGGTGAAAACGCTCCACTGGACGATATAGTCGGTCAGATCGCCGTCAGGGTCGTCGGGGTCAAGCGGCGGCATGTAGGCCAGCACGTGATGCGTGCACTGGCGCTTGGGATTCTTGGGATTGTTCCAGAAGTTGTTGAACGCCCAAGCATAGAGCGCATAAGCAGCAGCTTTTTCGTCGCCGTGGAACTTGTCAATATTGAATTCGTCCCATTGCGTGGTGTCCTTGATAACCGGCAGCTCGCGGCCCCCCAAGAGATTTTTGAGGTCCTGATGGAGACGGGGCGTCAGGGGGATGGCGCGCTCGATTGCGCACATGGTGCGGATGACGTTGAGCATGTCGCGTGGCTGTTTGGGCCGCGCGGACGGATCCAGCAGGGCGGGGTCGTAGAGGATGCAGCCGTCAATGGAGGGCGGATCGAGTTCGTCAAAAAAGCGCTTGACGCCCACCATGAAGTTGTTGGGGCCGGTGCGCGGGCATGTAAAACCGATGTGCTGACCCCCGCCGCCCCGCTTGTCCGACCACGTGCCGAACAGCGCCGGTCCGATGATGCCATCCTTGAAAAACTGGCGGGTGCCCTGCCGCCAAAAGTCGTTGTCCTCCTGACAATACCACATCCCCTTGACGCGGTTGACCAATCCGGCTGTGACGCGGCAGAGCAGTTTCTCGTCAGCCGTCATGTCGCGCATGTCGAAGACCTTGTGTTTCATCCACATGGGCGTGTCGGTGCGAGGCAGAATTCCGGCGAACATGGCCTTTTCGTCAATGGGCCAGATGTTGGCTTTTCGCCAGCAATCACACCAATGGCCGGAAAAATACCGCCGGTAGGGATCGCTGTAGATTTCGATGTGCGGAACGGCGTTGGCGATGATCGCCGTTTGGCCGCGCGACGGTTGCGCGCTTGTCTCGGCGGCTGCGCAGAGACAAATCCCCCACGCCAACAATGTCATGCCGAGTGCCGTGGTTTTTCCTGCTCCTTTCATGCTGCAAGACTCCTTTCCTTTGCCGATATGCGGTTGCTCCGAACAATCGGCGAAATCCGGTTCGCCGTTAGCACCCAAACCGATTGTCTCTAATTGGAATATGAGTATCAAAGGTTCCGTATTTCATCCCGAACACGTAATCAAACCGGCTGCAAAAAATAGGCGCCCCGCCCCAGCGCGCCTCCAAGACATTATCTTCACCACAAGCCTCGACGCATTTCAAACATAAGTGACATGCGGGAAGTCGAATTTTTTCCCCCGACCGCCGCCTGAACACCTCGACAATATCCACCGGGCACGCCCGTTCGCACGCCCCGCAATATGTGCACCGGCGCACGTCTTTCCGCAGCCCCAGAAGCGACCACCGGTTGACTCGCAACAGCCGCAGCAAGATTCCCATCGCGCACAGCCGGCACCAAAACCGCCGTGTAATTGGCGTTCCCACGACCAGCGCCGCCAGCGCTGCAGCTGCCAGAAGTCCCATTGCCCACCCTGCCGGATTCGCGCGGTTGATCGCCAGCAAGTTCGCGGTGTTGCCTTGTGCCAGAGGGAGCAGCTGAAAGGCGGGACAGACCTGACAATACGGCGTCAGAAGACTTTCCTGCCAGTCGGTCGCTCCGCTGCCGGTCGCGGCCACTGCCACTGTGCCGGTGGTTGCCACCTGACACTGCGGACAGCAGCCGCTTTGTTTGTGGCCGGCACTCGGTTCACCCGGAAGACAAAACCGGCATTTTTGAACCGTCACGCCGACCGCGCCGGCCATGCCGTCGGCCAACTGCAGCGCCGCAGGCGGATACAAGCGGCTTTCGGGCCGGCCGGAAAAAAACGACAGAAACACGGTCAATCCCAACAGCGCGTAAGCCGTTCGCGCCAACCATTGCTTGGCGCTCGGCCCCAGCGGCCGGTGGCCAAGTCCGGCGGCCGCCCGCACCGAGCCGATGCAGTCTTGCACAAAACCTAGCGGGCAAATCCACCCACACCAAGCGCGCCCCAGCAAAAGACAGAAGAGCAGAAAAAACACCGTCGGCTCGATCAGCCGCGCATAGCCATAGGCGGCGCCTTCGGTCAACGCCGTTTGCAGATCGAGAAGATAACAGCGGATGACTTTGTATTCCACAAACTCGCACGAAAGCGTCGGCAGCGTGGCCTCGCGTCCGCCAACAGTAATGCGGTTTAACCCCCACATTCCTGCATACACAAAGAAAACAAAGCACAAGGCTTGCGTAACAAACCGTAGGCGCGAGACACGGAGTTGCCGCCGGCGCGGGAGCAAGAAATTGCTCCGGGCCGGTTCCCTCGAAGATTTCGATTGTGTTGCGCCACTCATCTTGCCATCCGGCTTGCCATTTCATTCTTCCAGGGTCAGCGCCACAATGCACACATCGCCGATTCCGGCGTCTTGCAGTCCGGCGGTGGTTGGATCGGCCGCCGGAAAGTAAATCTCGTCCACCCGTCCGGGCGAATCGAGCAAAAGCGCGACGTGATACATATAGAAAGGCGCCCAGGGGAAATTGAGCGCCGCGCCGTTGGCCGTGTGGATTTCCGTATCGCGCAGAACGGGATCAAGTCGCCGCCGTTCGAGCGGATCGGCCGCCGTTTTTTCATCCTGCCGCCACGGTGGAACCTCGAAGGGGAAGACGCTCTCGCGGCCGTCGGCAAACAGAATGCGTGCCTGGGCTTTGACCCTGCGGCGTTCAGGCGTTGTGTTGAAAGCCAGCAAGTGAACCGCCCGTGCCGGCCGCGGCTCGATGTCCAACTTCTGTCCCGCGATGCGCAACCCTGTCCGGAACCACTCGAGGTCGCTGCGCTGCGATGGCCCGCCGTCGGGCGACAACAAAGGCAGACAGGGAAAATGAAAGACCACCTGCGGGTGTTGCGGACATTCGATACGGTCGGCAATGCGTTTTTCGGGGAAAGAGTATCCCTCGCGCGCAGAACTCAGGTTGTTGGGATAGCGCACGAAATCGCGCGTCAGGGCATATACGTTGAAGGCTGGCGTGAGATCGGCCTGACCGGTCTGTTCGACGGCAATGCGGATGACTTGCGTTCGGCGGTGCGCGTTCACGTGCTGCTGCCAGATCGCCTGCCAGCGTCCGCCGTATTTTTCCGGCTGCGCGATGAGCGGCGAGCGCTGGACATCGAGGCAGGCTTGCAG
>JAOAGV010000063.1 GCA_026415575.1 Candidatus Sumerlaeia bacterium | reverse complement strand
GCTCACGTGGCCTTTGGCCACAACAAAAGAGCTCAGAGGCAAGAGGTTGGAAGGTAGAAAAGATCTTCGCAAACCGGCTGGATGTTTAGACCGAAGAGTCTAATCTTTGGAGGCGATCTATGCGAATCGAACACCTTTTTCGGCGGATTCTTTTGGTGCACGAAGAAAAAACCGCGCGCGAAACGCCCCTCGAGCATGCCATAGAACTCGCCCGGCATTCCCACGCCCGCCTCGATCTGCTCGCTGTGGCCGAAGATATTCCGCTGGACCTTGGGGTGATCCTTGCCACCAGCCCTCCGACCGATTTGCGCCAGTTGGTCATTGACCGCCTGCACGGCGCGTTGAGCAAAATGGCCCGGCAGGCGCGCGAGGCCGGCCTGAAAACGACCACGCGGGTGGCGCTCGGCACGCCCTTTCTGGAAATCATCCGCGAAGTCCTTCGCCGCCGGCACGATCTGGTGATGATTGCGGCAGAAGGCGGCGGCCGCCTCTCGCAAATGCTCTTTGGCAGCACCACCATGCATCTGCTGCGCAAATGTCCGTGTCCGCTTTGGGTGACCCACCGCGGCCGGCGCAAGCCCATCCGCCGCATCCTTGCGGCCGTGGACCCCAAGCCGCCGGGCAGCGACAACAGCCTCAATAGGCGGATTCTCGACATGGCTGCCAACGTTGCCCGTCTGGAGCATGGCGAATTGCACATTGTTCACACGTGGACGCTTTACGCCGAGGCCATTTTGCGCGGACGAAGCGTCGGCCTTTCCGCCGAAGCCGTGGATCAACTCATGCGCGACAGCCGCGACAGCCACAAGCAATGGTTCGAGGCCTTTCTCAGCCAATCCAATCTGCGCGACGTAACCTATCACATCCATTTGCTCGAAGGCGATGCCGCTGTGAAAATCCCTGAACTGGCCCGCCGGAAACGGGCAGACCTGATTGTCATGGGAACCGTAACCAAAACCGGTATCGCCGGTTTTCTGATCGGCAGCACCGCCGAGCATGTCCTGCGCGAGGTCAACTGTTCGGTTCTGACTGTCAAACCAAAAGGGTTTGTTACACCGGTCACACTGGAGGATACGGCAAGATAAAAGCCCTTTGGTGCCCGCCGGCCAACACCTTCGGAAAGAAGGAGACCGCCATGTCCAGCCAAAGTGTCTGTCCTGTCCACCTCGTCCGTCCCGTCCCGGCTTTTCTTTTCGCCGCACTGGTTGCCCTCTGCCTTGTTTCTCCAGCTCCTGCCGCCGAAGAAGCCGAAAAGGGGGATGTTCAACAGCGCATGGCCGCCGCCACAACCCAGTTTGGATTCCGTCTGTTCGCCGAACTTCGGAAAGAAAAGGCCGACCAGAATATTTTCATTTCACCGGCCAGCGTGGCCTTTGCACTGGCCATGACTTACAACGGCGCAGCCGAGGAGACCCAGCGCGCGATGGCCAAAACACTGGGTTATCGGAAAATGTCGCCGCGCGATGTCAACACCGCTAACGCCGCGCTTATCGAAAGTCTCGCCAGCGCCGACCCTGCCGTCGAACTGGCTATTGCCAACTCGCTGTGGGCCCGAAAAGGCATTGAGTTCGACCCCAATTTTCTCTTTCGCAACCGCAAGTTTTACGGCGCCGAAATGACCGTGCTGGACTTCAGCGACCCCAAGGCCGCGCCGACCATCAACGGCTGGGTGAGCCGCCACACCAAAGGCAAAATCGAAAAGATTGTCGCCGACCCCATCCCTCCGCAAATGGTCCTCTACCTGATCAATGCCATTTACTTCAAAGGCCGGTGGTCGCGGCCTTTCAACAAGGAAAGCACTGCCGAGCGCGACTTCCATTTGCTCGACGGCCGAACTAAAAAACATCCTATGATGGCCCAAGGCGGAAAGTATCTCTACCTGAAACACGATAACTTTCAGGCGGTCAGTCTCCCCTACGGACAAGGCCGCATCAGCCTGTATGTCTTTCTGCCGGACGCCGAATCGAGTTTGAAGGCGTTCTGCGACAGTCTCACGCCGGAGACTTGGGCCGACTGGATGCGCCGGTTCCGCCGCACCGACGGCGACGTGGTGCTTCCCAAATTCAAACTCGAATATGAAAAAGAGCTCAACGACCCGCTCAAAGCCATGAGCATGGCCGTTGCCTTCGATCCCGACAAAGCGGATTTCTCGGAAATGACAAAAGAGAAAGTGTTCATCAGCGAGGTCAAGCACAAAACCTTCGTCGAGGTGAACGAAGAGGGCACCGAGGCGGCGGCGGCCACATCGGTCGGCATCGCGCTGACCGCCATGCCCATGGAACAGGAGCGGTTCACTCTCGTGGTGGACCGGCCGTTCTTTGTGGCAATCCGCGACAATCAGACCGGGATGCTCCTGTTCATGGGCGGTATTGTCGAGCCGCTGTGAACAGCGAAAACATCCACCGTTGCCACCGCGCCCTTCCATCCGCTTCGGCAAGACTCATAAAAAGAAAACATTGATTTGGTGAGAGCGATGCCTACAGTGTTTTCTGTCAGTGCGAGGGAAGGAATACCGAGGCGCGCAGGATGGACACATTCGACAAGACACGCGCGAAAGGCCGCATCGCCACACCGCCAACGCTCTCGCCGACGGACACGAGCGGCCTGACGTCGGGACAGATGGCCGAACGCTATCTGGCGGCGGGCGTTTTTTCAGGCAAAGCACAGAAGGTTTTTTCCGAAGCTGCTTCGCTCGCCCCCGACAATCCCCATTTCCAAAATGCGCTGGCGATCTGCCGCCTCATTCAAACCGTGCGCGACAGTGTGCGCCGCGTGGCCGACGGCGCGCCCGTTGAGGACGAAAAACCGCTGCGGCAGGAGGTGGAAAACCTTGCCGAGCAATTCGTCCACTCGGCCGACCTTGCCAAGTGTCTCGGCGATGTCCGCCTTCTGGACGGCGACTGGGAACGAGCCGTCGAAGCGTTTCGGGCTGCTCAGGTCAACGGCTATCAAGACGATCAAGCCATCATCAACAGCGGTCGGATTGCCTTGAGCCGGCCGGAATGCCCGGCCGCCGTTCTTGCCTTCTTTGGCGAAATAGCCCTGTCGCTGGGACAATTCGGACAGGCAGCGGATTTCCTGACCGAGGCGTTGCGCCGGCCCGCCGGCCCGAAAGACAATGTCGCGCCGCTTCTCGAAACCATCCGGTTTCGCCTTTTGCCCGCTCTGGAAAAATCCCCCGTCCGACAAGCCGTGCTGGTCGAATGGGTCCGCGTTGCGCTGGAACATGGTCTCACCGAACAGGCGATTGCCGCCTTCCGCGAAATTGATCTGACCGATTTCCCCCATGTCTCCATGGTCAAGCAGATCGCCCGCATCCTGATAGATCAGGAGGATTATCGAAACGCGTTCGACTATCTGTCGCGCATCCCGTTCGACGCGGAAACCAAGAGCCTCGTCAACGAAATCACCGTGCGGCTGGAACAGCGCGGCGAGGTGGACACCGTGGTCTATTTGCTCCAGTATGTGAACGAGCACGACCTGGTCATTCAAGAGGGGCAGCGGCTGGTTCAGGACCGGCTCGAGCTGGAGACGATGCGGGAGATGGCCGAGCGCTGCATGCGGAACCGCCGTTTTGAGGATGCGCTGGGCTACTACGTCAATCTTCTCCGGCTCGGCGGCGGCGGAGACGCGGTCAGCGAGCAGATTGCGCGGGCGGCGCGGCAGGCAGCGCACCCCAAGACCGACGACTTGCTCTATCTGGGGGAATACTTTTTCCGGCGCCGCAAATACATTCTGGCCGAAGGGTTTCTCTCGCGGGCATTGGACTTGGACCCCGCCAAAGAGCGCACGCGTCACCTGTTGCGCCGGGCCTGCGATATGATCCTGAAAAGCGACCCGAACCATGCCCGTGCGCGGTTGCGGTCGGGCGATCTGTTTCTCATGGATCGGTGCTACGGCGAGGCGATCGAAGAGTATAAGCGGGCGCAGGATTTGCCCGGCTGCGAAGCGGAAGCGCGCCACCGCCTTGGCGAGGCCTATCTGCGCGCGGGCGAGCCTTCACTGGCCCTCGAGCAGTTTCGCGGCCTGCCGCTGGTGGCCGCCGACCTCGACCTCTTGTACGAGATCCACGAAAGCCTCATGAAGCGGAATCTGTTTCAGGAAGCCCTGCAGGCGGCCATTCTTATCTATGAGTTTGACAGTCGCTATCGGGACGTGGCCGGACGGATTGCCGAGCTGCAAAAAAGCGTCCGCCAGCCCGACGGCACCGAAACCTATTGCGACCCCAAGATGATCGAACTCATCGGCGAGCAGGCCGTCGGCCGCTACCGTTATATTGAGCAGATCGGCAGCGGCGGCATGGGGGTGGTTCACAAAGTTTATGACCTGCACAACCAGTGTGTGGTGGCCATGAAGATTCTGCGCGAAACGCTGACCAGCAGTCCGCGCGCGCTCGACCGGTTCTTCCGAGAGGCCCGCATTGCCGCCACGCTCAACCATCCCAACATCGTTACGATCTATGACTATCACATCAATCCGGTTCACGGAAAAAGCTACATCTCCATGGAATTTGTGGACGGCCCGTCGCTGCGCGACATTATCGAGGAGCGCTTCGCCAGCGGCGGCAGCCTGACCGCCGACTACGTTGCCGAAATTCTGTTCTACTGTGCACAACTGTGCGATGCGTTGGAAACCACGCACCGCAAAGGGATTATTCACCGCGACATCAAACCCGACAATGTGATGATTACGTCGGACAAGGTGGTCAAGATTACCGACTTCGGGATTGTGCATATCGAAGCGGCCACGTTCACGCCGACGGGCGCGCTCATCGGCACGCCGCGCTATATGTCGCCGGAGCAGGTCAAGGGCGGACGCGTGGACTGTCGAAGCGATATCTATGCGGCGGGTATTCTTCTCTATGAGGCGCTCGCCGGAATGCCGCCCTTCGTTTCAGGCGACATTGCCTACCAGCAGGTCAATGTAGTGCCGCCGTCGCCTCAGGAGATTAATCCGTCGGTTCCCGATGAGGCGGCTGCACTCATCCTGCGCTGTCTGGAAAAGGACCCGCGTATGCGGTTTCAGAGTGCGCGCGATCTCCGCGAGGCACTGGTGGAGTGCATCCAACGGCTGTATCCCAAATACCATGCCCGCTTTTTTCAGCCTCCTCCAACATCCACAGTTGAAGCCTCGGCAGAATCGTCGGCGTAGAAAAAGAAAAAGCCCGGCAGCGGAAAAACCGGGCTATGGCTTTGTTGTGGCGGCGGGAAATCCCGCTATTTGGCCGGGGCCGGCGAGGCTCCGGCCGCCGCCAAATTGGCTTTGGCTTTGGCGTGCTGCGGTTCCAGCTGAAGCGCTTTCTTGAACGCTTCAATCGCACCGGCCCGGTCGCCCGCCCTCAATCGCGCCACGCCGAGGGTGTTCCATGTCATCGCATTCTTGGCGTCCAGTTTCACCGCCTGTTCCAGAGCCTTGCATGCTTCGTCGTTCTGGCCCAATTGAAACAAGGCAAACCCAAGGTTGTTCTGGTTCCAGAATTCGTTGGGTTCGATTCGGGCGGCTTGACGGAACGACGCGACGGCTTCCTTGAGATTGTTGGACGCCAGTTGGGCCAGTCCGAGGGTGCGCCAGGCACGGGCGTTCTTTGGGTCCAGCTTGGCGGCTTCCTTGCCCGTGCGAATCGAATCGGCATAGCGTTTCTTTTCGTAGTAGGCGCGCGCCAGAAATTGCTGCGACGGGGCGTGCCGCGGTTCCTCTTTGACCGCTTGTTCAAAGGCCACTATTGCCTCGTCCATTTTATTGGCTTGCCAGAGCGAGTAGGCTTTGGCAAACGAGGCGGGCGCTTTGACGGCCGCAGGGGCTTCGGCAGCCGCCGGCTCGTTCTTCTTCTGCGCTTCTGCGCATGGAGCATCCGGAATGAAACTCAGCATTCCCGCCATGGTTAGGGCGGTGCACGCGATCGCAATTTTGACCCAAGACACCATTTCCCCCTCCATCAAATAATGTTGGATGTAGTTGAGGGGGATGATTTGTGGAATGCAACAGAATTTTGGATTCTCGATTTTGGGCTCTGAACGAGAAGGCCGCGTTGGATGGTCCGGGTTCGGATTCGCTCTGCGCGGAGATTTCAGATATGGTGGGAAATCTGCACGCGATGGTTTCTTCGTTTTTCGGTTGAAACCCGCGGCCCGGCCCCTACATTTATTTCCCGACGGAACACAGTCCAGTTCAGGAGGTGCAAGATGGTTCAATTAAGTGCATTCGCCGACGAGATTTCCCCCGATCTCAACGAACAGATTGCCGTGCTCAAGGCCAATGGCGTTGGCAACATCGAACTGCGCGGCGTGTGGGGGAAAAATGTGATGGCCATGACCGCCGACGAAGTGCGTCAAATCTGTCTCAGGCCGCCCGCGACAATGGACTGGGCTTCTCGGCCGTCGGATCACCCATCGGCAAGTTTCCGCTCAACGGCGATTTCAATGAGGAACTCGACCGGCTGAAAAAGGCCATTGAGTTCTGCCATATTCTCGGCTGCCGCTATATCCGCATTTTCTCCTACTACATTCCCGAAGGCCATACACACGAAGAGCACCGCGGGCAGGTCATGGACTGGCTCGGCCGCCTCGTGGCTGAGGCTGAAAAGACCGATGTGATCCTCTGCCACGAAAATGAACGGCTGATCTACGGCGACAAGGGCCGTTACTGTCTGGACATTCATCAGACGCTGCAATCGCCCCATCTGCGCGGGGTGTTTGATTTTGCCAACTACATTCATTGCGAAGAGGACCCGCTGGAAAACTGGCCGGCCCTCAAACCCTACGTCGAGTATTTCCATGTCAAGGACAGCCGCCGCTCCGACCTGCAAATGGTGCCGGCCGGACAGGGCGACGGCAGGATCCTCGAGATTCTGACCGACGCTGCCCGCAGCGGCTTTGACAATTTCCTGACGCTTGAACCGCATCTCAGCGTCGCGGAGAAAAACTGGGGCCGCACCACGCCGGACTTGTTCAAGACCGCCACCGACGCCCTGCGCAGCGTCATGGCCGCCGCCGGCATGGTCTAAGAACAAACAGCGTTCACCCCGGCAAGCCATCGGGGATGGGTTGGGATGGCGTCCACATCATCCGCAATCCCCATGCAGCGGCCGCATACGCTGCACGGGATGGTGGTCCGGATGGGGTCAAGGGCTCCACTTCGCAAAAAGGTTTTTTCGGCTTCTATGGAGCCTGTCGAGGAACGCATGTAGTTCCTATCCTAGTGATCACTTCAAGCGCGAAAAACCCCGCTGAAGTTGGACCTACATATTTCCCCGACGATGTTCAAAAGGTTTTCCGGCCTCCTCCGATTTGTTGAATCTTTTTGTATGGGCAACTGCCTTGGAAAGCCGCCGCTACGAATGAGATAAATCGGCAATGACCCTCAAACCCGTGCTGGTAAAGGTATTGGCAAGAAGTGCGCTGGTGGTTGGCGGCACACTGGTGGGGCTTCTTCTTCTGGAAATTTTCTTCCGACTTTTTTTCCCGCAGGTAATGCTGACACCGCGCTATGATTATCTTCCCGAAATCGGCATCATCAATTTTCCGGGCGTCAAAATGCAGCACCGCCGGCCGGGCGTGTTTCATTTCACCTACACCACCAATGCCGAGCGGTATCGCGGGGAGTTAATTCCGTTCGACGACGTCTCGGAAAAGATTGTTGTTCTCGGCGATTCGTTTGCCTTCGGCTATGGGGTCGAGGATGACGAAACCTTTTCCGCGCGGTTGGAACGCAACCTCGGCGGCCGCTATCGCGTGGTCAACCTCGGCAACGGCGGCTGGGGACTCACCCATCAGATTGTGCGCTATTTGACATTCGGGGCAAAATATCACCCCAAGATCGTTATTCTTCAATTCTGCAAGAACGACCCGGAAGACAACCTGCTGACGCCCCTCGTAACGTGGAACGACTCGCGCACGACGTTTGTCCTGCATCGCATTGAGCAAAAGAGCATCAACCGGTTTCGGCGAATCATTAGTTGGAGCAAGCCCGTCTATACGCTGCTGACCGGCCACAGCCAGACGTACAACTTCCTGCGCAACCGCCTGTATCATGTCGCGCGGCGGAAAGATCAGCAGGAAAACATAAGCCAGGTTCAGACCGCCGGCGCCGGCGCCACAGCAACCGGCATAAGCGAAATGCCGCGTGCGTCGTCGGTTGCCGAGGACTATTACAACGACTTGCTGGAGCACTTTGCCCGCTGGCTGCACGACTCCGGCGTCCGGTTGATCATGATTTCCGTCCAAGGGCATCTCGAAACTTTTCCCGCAATCAAGACAAAGGTGGTCGAACTGAACCGCGAGGGGGTGCTTGACTATCTGGACACTCGCGAATGGTTCGACTTGGGCCCGGACTATGCTTCGCCCGAAGGGCACGACTGGGGCACCAAGGCGCACGCACGGGTCGCCGAAGAGCTGGCCCGGCACGTGCAAAAATGCGAGTCGGTCGAGCCGCAGAAGCGCGATACTCACCCGCCCAATTAGCCTGAACTCTTTGTCTTTTCGATCGGAGAGTTTCGCTCGATTGCAGGCAGGCCCGGCAGCGTTCGGAGTATAAAACTGTTGAAAGACAATTCACTCTCGCAATGACGAGAAAAGTAAGGCCATGAGATCAACCCCGATAGAGGGAACCCATAGACGGCATCATGGTGGAAGCCAAAAGCTGCGTGCGTGTTGCTGTAGCCAAAAGCCCTATGCATGCCGGTGTTTATAAATGCTTCAGCGACTCGAGGAAGAGTCCGTGCAGCCGGCGGGTCAAGGGTCCGGGTCTTCCGTCGCCGAGGGGGGTTTGGTTCACGCGCACGACCGCGAGGACTTCCGATGTTGTGCCCGTGAGAAAAGCCTCATCCGCCCGCAGAATCTCCCCCACCTCAACATCCCGTTCCTCGACGGCAATTCCGTTCTCGCGCGCCAGTCGCACGACATAGCTGCGCACCGTGCCGGAGAGGATTTTGGGGCCTTCGGCCGGAGTGATCAGACGGTTCCCTGCGGCAAGGAAGAGGTTTGCGCTGCTGGCTTCATGAAGGACATTTCGTTGTGCGTCGTAAAACACGGCGTCGTCAAAACCGTTGTCGAGCGCCTTCTGGTGCGCAAGTATGTTGGGCAGGAGCATGATGGTTTTGATGTTGCAGCGGGCCCAGCGGTCGTCCGGTACAAGGAGAACGGAAAGGCCGCGCTCACGGACGTCGGGGGGGATCTGCGGCTTGGGCCGGAATGTCATGAAAAGGGTGGGCGGACTGGCGGTCGGGGACTTTTTTTCGCGCAAGGCTTCGCCCCGGCTGATCTGCAAATAAATCAGTGTCTCCGTGTATCCGCACCGGCGAATTCCCTCGGCGACCCGTTCGGCCATCCATTGGCGATCGAGGGCGAAGGGAATTCGGACAGCCTGAAGGCTGCGTTCGAGGCGGGCCATGTGCTCGTCGAACAAAAAGACCTTGCCGCCGAACGTTGCGAACACTTCATAGACCGCGTCGGCGAAGTAGCAGGCGCGGTCGGTCAGCGGCAGACGGGCCTCCTCCAGCGGAATGTATTTCCCTTGTATATATGCAATATCCGGCATTCGACGAATCTCCCTGTCGCCTTAGTGCGCCGAGCATGAAAATGTTGACGGACAATTCAAAATGGGGCCGAGGTCAATAGAGGTTTGCATCCATTAGTCAATCGTGCTGAAGTGTTGATAGGGCGCGGCATATTCAATACCCACAAGGATCAACCCTTCGGGTGGAGCCGTCCGACCGGCTTCTTGTCGCCCGCCTTCGCCCCGCAATAGGCGCTTCACGTCGTCGAGCGCGATCTTTTCCCGCGCCACATCGAGCGCCGTGCCGACCAGCACCCGCACCATGTGATGCAGAAAGGACCGGCAGACAAAATCAAAGATCACGCGATCGCCTTCGATGCTGACGCGGCTGGTTTCCATGGTCAAGCGGGTTCGCGGCGCGCGACAGGCCGAAGACCGGAATGCCGCAAATTCGTGAGTGCCCTCGAAACATTGCACGGCCTCTTGCAGCAGCGCCTCATCGAAGCGGTATGGAATGTGCGCCCACGTGTGGCGCTCGAAGGCGGGCCGGATGGACCGCTGCAGTAGGCGGTAGCGATAATGGCGGCGAATGGCATGGCGGCGGACATCAAACTCCGGCGGCGCGTCCTCCATGCGCACAATCACAATGTCATCGGGCAATTGCCGGTTGGCCGTATGGAGAATCGCTGTCGGCGGGAGCGCTGTTTCCACGCGGCATAGAGCGGCTTGGCCCAGTGCATGGACGCCGGCGTCGGTCCGGCCGGCCGACCGCAAAGCGACCGGCTGTCCGAGTATCTCGCGCAAGACCCGCTCGACCTCGCCTTGGACGGTTTGCGAATGGGCCTGCCGCTGCCAGCCCTGATAGGACGTTCCGTCGTATTCGAGACAAAGAAAGAGATTTCGTATCATGGGCATTGGCATTTGGCGTTTGAATTGAAGAAAAGCCGGTGCGTTGGTTCTGCGAGAGGTTGGCTTCTGCGGGAGCGAACCGCCTTCCGTATCCCCGCTCATGTAACGGCCAAGGCAGCTTCCGGAGCCTGTTCGACCATCTTCTCATATTGGTTGCGCTTCAGGTATCTTTCCAGAGCGTCAACCACGTCAGGATCAAACTGCGTTCCAGCTTTCTCCCGGCAGCGTTCCAGCGCCTGCGAGAAAGACACCGGATGGTTATAGGTGCGCTGGGTGGTCATGGCGTCAAAGCTGTCGGCTACGGCCAGCACGCGGGCTTCGATTAGGATCTGGTCGCCTCGCAGACCATCGGGGTACCCCTTGCCGTCGTAGCGTTCATGGTGTTGCCGGACCACGGGGACAATATCGCGGAGATAGTCCACGGGCTTGAGGATTTTTTCTCCGGTCAGGACGTGGGTTTGGAAGAGAATGACTTCCGAGTCGGTCAGCGAGCCGGGTTTGTGAATCAATTGTTCATGGACACCGATTTTGCCGATGTCGTGCAGTTCGGCGGCGCGGTAAAGCCGGTCGAGGCTGTCGGGCGGCAGGCGCATTTCCTGGCCGATGCCCATGGCGTATTCCGTGACCCGCTTGTGATGGCCATAGGTATAGGGGTCTTTGGCTTCAATGGCCGTGATCAGCGAAAGGATGATCTGGTGATAGGCGCGCTGGAGGTTTTCGTAGAGACGGGCGTTTTGAATGGCGTTGGCCGCCTGCGCCGCGATGCTGGTCAGGAGTTCGAGATCTTCTTCGCCGAAGCAGTTGATGCGCGTGCGATTATCCACATAGATGGCCCCGATGGCCTCGGACTTGCTGATCAGCGGGGCACACATAACCGAGCGGATATTGAGCGAGGCGATGCTTTGGCCGCTTTGGAAGCGGGTGTCGTGCAGGGCGTCGCGGGCCAGGATGCCGACCTGTTTCTGCAGCGCGTGCTCGAAAATGGCATTGCTCAGCGGGAACGCGTCCATTTTTTCAGCATCGCGCGAGCGGACGGTCACCGGATGATACGCCCCGTCATCCGACCGCAGGACAATGCAAAACCGCTCGACGTCCGGAAACACGTGGAACAGGGTTTCGCTGAGATGATTGTAGATTTCATCCACACTCATGATCCGGCTGAGCGTCTGTCCCAGTTCATAGATGATGTGCAGGTGCGTGAGCAGTTTTGTGCGGATGAGCGTGGCCGTGCCGTCGCGCCGTTCGGGAGCGGCGGGGGTTTTCATTGCCAGAATAACCTGGCTGGCCGCTTTCTCAACCCCCTCCAGCTGGGTGGCCATGCTCTCCACAGGAATGGTCAGCGTGATGCTGGGGTCTTTGTCGTCTTCCCAGCGCACCTCGTCGAGATGCGTGGTCGGCATGACGCGAAATTCTGTGGAACCAATGACGATGGTATCGCCGACGGACAGCGTGTGGCGGCTGACTTTCAGCCCGTTGACAAACGTGCCATTGGTCGAGTTGCGGTCCACAAGGATATGCTGGCTGTCCACACGCCGGAGTTCGCAATGAATGCGCGAGGCTTTTGGGTCCTCCAATACAATCGTACAGAGGGGGTCGCGTCCGAGACTGACGACTGCATCCTCGACTTCCCATTCCTGGGATTTCTGGGCACCGCGGGTACAGACAATCTTCATAGTTGTTCGATTTCTCTTGACGTCAGAGTAGGGTTGGCGGCGGAATCTCCTCTGTCAAACGCCGCACCGGAGCGGGATTAACTCAGCTGGTAGAGTATCAGCTTCCCAAGCTGAGAGTCGCGGGTTCGAATCCCGTATCCCGCTCCATTTCTTTTTTAGTTCTGTCCAATTCAGTTTTAGCATTTTTTTTCAGTTTTCTTACCGTCCCAAATTGCATAGTAGTTTATATTGCACCCTGTGCCAAGTGGCAAGAAAAAATGATTTGCTGGATTGCGCCCGGCGCGCGTTCGGGCATTCGGGCTACGGCATTGCAGTCTGCGCCTGCAACCATTGACGAAACTCGAGCAGGTTGCGCACCTTCACGCAGTCATTCTCCGAGGCCCGTCCTTCGCGGTCTATCAGCACCGCCTGCATTCCTGCCTGCCGCGCTCCCACAATGTCGGCCTCGTAGTGGTCGCCGACAAAGACCACCTCGCCGGGCTGCAATCCGACGGCCTGCAACCCCATTGCAAAAATCTCGGCGGCCGGCTTTTCCCAACCCACCAAGGCCGAGACCAGAACAAATTCCACCCGCTCCGTGATGCCGGCAAATTCCAGACATCGGGCCACGCCGGGGGTGCCGTTGGAAATCACGCCCAGTCGGAAGCCCTCTTCGCGCAGTGCCTCGATCATGGGCAGCGTGTCGGGATACGTGCGGATATATTCCCCCGAATCGAAGCGCCGCTCCATTTCGATCGAGAGCCGGTCGGCGTCGCCGTCAATGCCGATGGCCTCGAAGATCGCCCGGTTCAGCGCCCGCCAGCGCCGGTTCAATTCTTCGGGGGAACAGCGAAAATCTCCCTTTTCACGCCAACGCGTTTCCATGGCGCGTTCGATGGAATCGAGCACGGCGGCCACACGGGCTTCGTCCACCGGATAGCCAAAATCGCGCGCGACGTCGGCAAAGGCTCCGGGATATGTCGGGTGAAGATAGACCAGAGTCCGAAAGGCGTCGAAAAAAACACCGCGAATCCTTCTCATGCGTTTTCCGTCCCTTGCTCAAACATCCTGCTGGCTGTTGGAATACCTCCCGCACCGGTCGCCCAGAAATGCACAGGCGCGGCCTTCGCTTCGCACTTCGATGACTTCGCAGCTGTTTGGACACCCTTCGCACTCGATAGTCCGGGAGGCCAGCGGTTGGTCGCACAATTCGAACCCGCGAAATCTGTCATTGCCTTCCTCTTTGGCGTTCCGCAGCGCGCGGCCCCGGATTCCCCGCAAACCGCCCAAAACCTCGCTGCCGTCGCGGGCAATCAGCGCCATGCCGATGGCCCCCATCACGCCGAAGTGGGGCGGAACAACGACCGGCAGGCCCAGTTCGTCCTCGAGGGCTTTGCGGATGCCGACGTTGGCGGCTACTCCGCCTTGGAACACGACCACGGGCAGAATTTCTTTACCTTTGGCGACGTTGTTGAGGTAATTTCGCACCATCGCGCGGCACAAACCGGCCACGAGGTCTGCCGGCTCGTGGCCGCTTTGCTGTTTTTGGATCATATCGGTTTCGGCAAATACGGAACAGCGGCCTGCGATTCGGGCGGGGTGTCGGGCACGCAAGGCCAGTTCGCCGAATTGCTCGATGGGAAGGTTGAGGCGTGCCGCCTGTTGATCGAGAAACGAACCCGTCCCTGCGGCGCAGACCGTGTTCATGGCAAAGTCCACCGCGACACCGTTTCGCAGCAGGATGATTTTTGAGTCTTGGCCTCCGATTTCGAGGATGGTCTGCACACCGTCCACCAATGTGCCGGCAGCCACGGCGTGGGCGGTGATTTCGTTTTTCACCGCAGCGGCGCCAACCACGCGCGCAATCAAATGCCGCCCACTGCCGGTTACGCCGGCCCGAACCACCTCGATGGTCTGGCCGACCGCCTCGCGCGTGCGGCGCAAGGCCTCTTTTACGGCATCGAGCGGGCAGCCGCGGGTTCGCACATACTCCGAATGAATCAGCCGGTTTCCTTCGTCCAGCACCGCCACCTTGGCGGTCACCGATCCCAGGTCAATGCCCAGCCACGCGCGTTGGCGCATCGTGCGCGAAACCGGTGCGGGCTCGATTGAATCTATGGTTTTCTCCTGAATTTGCTGTCCGGACAACATGGAACAACATGGACACTATTTGCGTACCGGCGGGATATTTATGCGCTTCATCGGAACAGCCGCCGATCTGATTGGGATTGAACCGGCGCGCCGGGCCTCTTGTCAACCGGCTTTCCTCGGTGGCGCTGCAAGAAACTCAAACTGTCGCGTCTCTTGCAGCGCTGGGGGCGCGGCGGTCGGCTGGGGCATTCACCGGTCTTCGAGGTGGATGCTTGCTTGTGCGTTGTTCAAATTTTCCTCGTTTGGCAAACAAGCGAAAAACCTGTATTCTGCAATTTTTGTTGGGAATTCGCTTTTGGCTATTGAACCGGTCTGTGCTTGCGGTGCGCAGCGCGATACCTTATTTCCTCAGGGCACCTTTGAAGTCTGAGCTGCATGCACTTTGATATGCATCCAATTCGCCTTGAAGGTCTGCCAAGAGGCCCTGTCGGAAGCGGGCTCGGTGCCCGATGACATGCGGCGTTTCTTGACAGTTCGCCCGTGTGCATCTTTCAATCCACCTGTTTGACTGATTTTTATCCATGGAGTGGCGTTGTGAATTCGACGGAGTCCAACAGCAATTCTGGGCCGCGCGCCGTGTATTCGTTCGGCGTCGCCGCGGTCGTCATTGTTTTGGCGCTGCTTGCGCGCGGGCTGATCTATTTTCGGATCGAGGACTTACTCCATGCCGACGAGGCGCTGCAGGGATTGATCGCGCGCCATATTCTCGGCGGCGAAATCCAGGTGTTCACTTACGGGCTGCCTTATCTGGGCACACTGCAAGCTCACTGGATTGCGTTGTGCTTCGCCGCGCTTGGCCAGTCCACGCCCGTTCTCAAGTGGGCCGCCGGAGTCGAGTCGCTTTTGCTCGTTGGCGCCGTATATCTGCTGGCGCGCACGGCAGCCGACGGCAACCGCCGCGCGGGTTTGTTTGCAGCCCTCCTGACCGCCCTCGGACCGCTCTATCTGATCGAGTGGAGCCTGCGTCCGCGCGGCGGCCATCTCGAAGTGGCCACACTGTCGGCTCTGGCCCTCTGGGCGCTCCTGAAGACCTTGGGAAGAGAGGTCTCTGCGCAATCCGACATCGTTCTTGATCTGAAAACAAACGTTCCTGAATCCGAATCCTCTCCATCCTCGCCTTCCGCCCAATCCACAATCCAAAATCCACAATCCACAATCTTGTGGTTTGCCCTGCTTGGTTTCCTCCTCGGACTCGGTTGGTGGACTCACCTGACGATGTTCCCTGCCATTGCCACGGCAGCTGTGGCAGTTGTGCTGTGGGGCAGAGGTGTGCGGGGCAAGGCGACAGGTGTGGCCGTTGCGCTGCTGGCCTTTGTCGTTGGAAGCGCGCCATTCTGGCTTTACAACATAAAGTATTCTTGGAGAACGCTGGCGGTTCTGGCGAATGGCGTTCAGGATGCGCTGCGATGGGCCAACCTGCCGGAGCGTCTCGATGAAACCGTTGCGGTGGCCTTGCCCATTCTTCTGGGGGCGCGCCAGACCGAGGCTGCACAATCGTTCGGGCCGGCTTTTGTCCTCTGGGCCGTCGCCGCCTATGGTACGGCGTTTCTTGCCGCGCTGTTGACGCTGCGTCGGGCCCCGGCAACCTGCCGACGCGCCGTTGCCATCCTTTTGCTCTTTTCAGCCGTGGCGCTTGGGGTTTGGCTCGCCGGTCCTTTTCGCGGCCAAGCGCGCGACCCGCACGTCCTGCTGCCGCTTTATGCAACGCTGCCGGTTCTGGCGGGAGTGGGCCTTGCACGATGGCACACCGTCCAGAACATGTTTCGTCATCTGGCGCTCGTCCCCTTGGCCGCCCTTCTGCTCGTGCACGTGGCCGGCTACCGTCATGCCGACCGTCTTGTCATCCAACCCTCCTTGAACGAGTTGCGCGTGCCGCCCGACCTTGACATGGTCCGTTTGATCCTCGAAAGCAACAACGCCACGCATATTTTTACCAACTACTATCTCGGCTACCGTCTGGCTTTTGAAAGCCGCGAGACTATTCTCGCATGCACAGACGGCGATCCCGGCCCCGAACGCTATCAGCCGTTTGCTGATCGGGTGCGGGCCACGACGCAGCCCATTGCCTACGTTGCCGCACCCCGCATGACCACGCTGCTGTGTGGTGCATTGAAAGAAAAAGGGATCGGCTGGAAAGAAACCAAAGTCCACGGGCTGCACATCGTTGTACCGACAACCAACACGTATCGCCAGTGGCCGCCGTCGCTTGCTCTATGCGTGCCGACCACCATCACAGTCGGCGACTATCCAAAAACCTGCCGGCCCGGAACCTCGTTCACCGTTCCCGTGACCGTGACCAATCGAAGTGTCATTCCTTGGCTGGCCGTGACCAGCGATACGTGCGTCGTGCAGCTGAGCTATCATCTTGTGGAACCGGCAACGGGGCGCATGGTGCGGCAAGACAATCCCCGCCTTTCGCCGGTGCCGCCGCAGCTGGCCCGCGGGACATCGGCAACTATTCAGATGATTGTCGAGGCGCCGTCCGAGCCCGGCCGTTACGCCTTCGTTCCCAACCTGCTTGTGGAATACTTCGGCTGGCTCTCCCGCGTTCAACCGGATTTGACGGCCAGGGCCAACTGGCGCGAGTTCGAGTGCCCGCCATAGCCGGAAGACGAACCGTTCAATCCAACCGGAAAACCTTTGCGGCGTTGCCACCGAGAATTTTCGCTTCGTCGTCGGGCGGCAATTTCAGGCTACGCAGACCGTCGAGGATCAATCGCGGGTCCACCCACGGATGGTCGCTGCCGAAAATCAGGCGGTCAGCCCCCACCAAGTCGTAGGCAAACTTCATGGCCAGCGGCAGCGGCGAGACGATGTCGAGCCAGACTTGCTTGAGATAGGCGCTGGGCGGGCGGGTCAGATACTTCGGGCCGCGCTTGAGAACCTGCGTCTGGTGGTCGAGCCGGCCGATGATATACGGAAGAGTCCCGCCGAGATGCGGGCAGATGATCTTGAGCGTTGGCATTTCATCGAGCATCCCCGACATGATGATGCGCGTCAGGGCAATTGTGTCGTCGAACATGTTGCCGAGGCTGCTGATCATTTCGTAGGCCTCGACCTGATCGGATGTGACGGGCAGGGCGGGATGGAGAAGGAAGGGCACGTTGAGTTCGACGGCGCGACGAAAGACGGGACGGAACAGCGGTTCGTCGGCGAACCGGCCCGCAAGGTTGGTGTAGAGCAGCACGCCTTTCATGCCGAGCCGGTTCACGCAGCGGTCGAGTTCGGCCAATGAGGCCTCGACGCTTTGCCACGGCAGAACACACAAGCCAAGAAAGCGGCCGGGATGCCGTTTGACCAATTCGGCGATGAAGTCGTTGGCCTCGCGGGCAACCGCCGGACCGTCGTCGCCGAACCATTCGGGGCCGGGGTCGTTGATGCTGAGAGCGGTCAGGTGGATTCCATTGGCATCCATGTCGGCAATCTTGGCGGCAACATCCATGTGGTTGGGGAGGATTCTGCGGTGCCAGTTGCGCATTTTGACATATTGCGCGCCGTCCTTGGTATAGACCGTCGGGTCTTCCTTGCGCAGGGCCATGCGCGCGACCAGTTCGGGCATGAACAGATGGCTCTGGCAGTCAATGATGCGCGGCGGGGGCGGGGTTGCCGGACGGGCGGATTTTTCAGAAATGCCGGCGAGCGCAACACCGGCGGTGGCCGTGAGGAAGTTTTTTCGCGTCAGCCGGTTCATTGTTTCGCATTCCTTTCGTGAGGTTTTTTTTCTGCGGTCTGCAACGGCTGCCCTGCGGGAAAATGCTCCTTCTCAACCGCTTCGAGCGTGGCCATCATGTGCGACTCGGTAAAGTACGGTGCGCGTTCGAGACAGCGGCGGCGGAGTGCATCATAGCGACCGCGGTCGGCCAGCAGCGCAGCAATCTGCGCGGCCGCCGCGTCGTAGTTACCCGCCGGAACAATCAAACCGGAATCGCCAATGATCTCGGCCACGCATGATTCGCTGGTTGCCGTCGGCACGCCGAAGCCCATCGCCTCAACTACGGGCACACAAAAGGATTCCCATCGCGAGAGAATTACCATGAGCGCGGCATGGCGAAGAAAGGCGCGCAGAAGCGCAGGGTCGGTCAGGCGTCCGGTAAAGCCGACGTCACGCTCAATGCCCAGCCGGGTCAGGCGATCTTCGATCTGTTTTTGATAAAGTGGCGAGGCGGTACGGTCGCCGATAACCCACAGCTTCAGGCCCGGGCGCTTTTGCCGCACGCGGGCAAACACTTCAATCACTCCGAGAACGTCCTTTTGTTTCACGACACGGCCGACAAACAGGAGGTATTCCAACTGCGGCAGAAGGCGGGCCAGATGAGGATGCTCCGGCGCGTCAGCCAAAGCCCGGCCGATGGCCAGCGGCGTTTTCACAACGCGCGCATAGCCGGCCTGTTGGAGCACGCGCACCGAGTAGTCGGAATGGGCGAGACACAAGTCGAACACATGGCGTTTGCGGGGAAGTTCGTCGAGGGCACGGGCGGTCAGGCGCTTGAGCTCATGCTCGTCCTGCTCGAAGTGCTCGGGCGGACAGACGCCGTGGAAATCCATGATTTTGAACTCCGGCCCGCGGCGGTCGAGCACAGCAAAATTCTCGGAATAGATCGAGTAGTGAAACCACAGAATTTCTGCCGGCCGCGCCGTGTAGCCCCACGCAGGGAGAAAGGGCCGCTCGCCCGTGCCGCGGTCGGCATACACGGCCACTTCGTGGCGACGGGCAAGGTTCGACCGCAGCATTTCAATATAGTTGCCGATGGCATCGCCGGCCACCAGACAGGCTGTCATCAGGTTGATTCTCACGAGGGTTTCTCCGAGGGCGGGCGGTTTTCGAGGGCGGCCAGCTGCGACTCAACGGCTTGCACGCGCTGTTCCAAGTCCAGCGAGCGCAACTGATAGTAGCGGGTCAGAAGCGCGGTGGCATAGAGGCGGCGGACCAGATACGTCACCGACTCGTTGTAGCGGCGCTGGGTGCCGAAAAACAGGCGGCGGAACAGATTATAGAGCCAGCGGATCGGGCCGAAGTGAATGATGCGCCCCTCGGCCAGAAGGTCTTGGCGCACTTTGAGCATGTGCAGGTTGTCCAAGTCTTCCTGCGTCAGGCGAAAGGGCTCAGGCGTCACGCCCGCGCTTGCAAGGCGGCTTTCCAGCCGCGTCAGTTCATCGTGGACCGTCCGCAGGGCTGCCGGATCGCTTTTGCCTTCATGCAAGGAACGCAGACTGACAAACAACCGCAGTTGATCCATCGTCAAGTCGCTGTCCTTTGAGGCGGAATCATGATGTGTGTTCATGTTGGATAAGCCTCAAAAAGAAGAATGAAACTTGCAGCCGGCGAGGCCGGAGCCTACCGGTATTTTTCCCAGCGGCCGACGGCGGCAGGGCCTTTCGGCGGTGTGCGATTAATGTAAAGTTGCCCAACGGCCGCCAGACGGTTGTTGGTCTCGTCGCTTTCGGCCACATCGTTTAGCACGTCCACTGACACCGCCACCGTATAGACGCCGGGCGGAAGGACGGCCGCCGGTGAAAGCGTGCGATTCAATGTCGCCAGCCCATAACGGTCCCCGATGCCCAATAGCGGAACGGTTGTGGGATTGCACAACGGATAAACCGGCGGCGAGAGGTCGGCGTTGGGCGAGGCGCGGAACTCAACGACCGCCGGCCGCGTCGTCGGCGCCCCGCCGGCGTTGATAATGAAGCCCGACAATGCCAGCGTGATGGTTTGCGTCGAGTAGGAACGATAAACAGCCTTTGGCCGGACGTCGAAATGGATCGGCCGGAGATCGGGCGGGGCCGTTTTGATCAGGAGCGGCGCGCCAACCACGCCGCCGTTGTTGGTTTCATTGCTTTCGGCCACTTCGCCAGCCACGTCGCAATAGGCCCCGACGTAATAGTAGCCCGCCGAAACCGCAGGCAGCGTCGGATTGCCGTAAATGGTGGTGCTCATGCCGGGATTCAGTGCGCTGAGATGGACGCTGGCCATCAGCGGGATGTCGCCTGTGGTGATAACGCTGTCGGCCGATAGATACAGGCGCGCCCAACTGGCCGGGGCGGTCTGCAGGCCGGTGTTTTGAATCGTGGCCTGAACATAAATGCCCGCTCCCGCCCAAACAGCGGTCGGAGCGACGCTTCCGCCGGTTACTTGCAGGTCGGGCATGGCGACGGACAAGAGTTGCCCCGCATGGGCCGAATTGTTGGCTTCGCTGAGTTCGACCACGTCGTTTAACACATCGGCCACGAGGCCGACGTAGTAGTTTCCAGAGGAAAACCAAGACGGCACGACGCCATTGCGATTGAAGTTGAATTGTGCCTGCGGAGCAAGATCGCCGGTTTGTACACCGGTAATCAGCGGATAGTCGCGCGCCGAAATCACCGTGTCGGTGGAAAGATAGGCGTGCACCCAGCAGGGCGGGGCCGTCGCCCCGCCGATGTTGCGGATGACACCCGTAACGTTCAGCGTGGCGCCGGGTGCCAGCATGGTCGGCGAAAAAGCTACACTGCCGACGGACAGGTCGGCCTTTCCGGCTACAGCCAGACGGCCGGTGCTGGCGGCACCGTTGTTGCCGTCGTCCATTTCCTGAATCTGACCGGCCGGATCGAGCAGAACGCCGACATAGTAGGAGCCGCCGATCAGGGTTAGCGGGATTGCGGCCGTGGTCGAGAACTCATTCGAGGAATTGGCCGCAAGAATGGGAATCGTCGCCGTGGCAATTGGCGTATCTTTCGCCGTAATGACGGTGTCGGTGGACAGACGAATGCTGGCGCTGTGCGTGCGCAGCGTGGGATTGAGCAGGCAGAGTTCGCGCCACTGGATTGCAAACGTGTCGCCGGCGCTCACCTGCGGGGGATTGAACGTCACACGCTGGGGAATCAATTCCGGCTGAAGCGAGGCAATCGTGCGGATGGCGTGTGAAGCGGTTCGCCGGAAATACAGGCCGCCGGTGGGATAGTAGTTTTCCTCGGTTTCGACCATTTCGAGCGGCCCGACAGTGCGGCTCATCAGAATGGTGCGTGCTCGAACGCCGGAATAGTTGTCGGTGTAGCGCCAGCTTTCCTCGATGCGAAACTGCACGACGTCGAAGGGCACAGTCAGCGCGCCGAAGCGCAGGTCTATCGTGCCGGTCGAAAGAAACGAGACCTTTTGCGTTTGCGAACGCACCCAAGTGGGTGTGGTTACTTCCTGATACGAAAGCGTGGCATAGCCCTGGCCAAACTCGCGCGACGCATCGGTCGAGTACACGAATCGCGGAAACCACTCCAGCGGGTTGCTGGAGAAATCAATCTTGAGGTGGCGAACAGGGCTGGACGTGGCCAAAATGCTTTGGACAAGGCCGAGGGCGCCGGAGTCGAGATACACATCGCGCGTATACGTCCAGAACGGGCGGGAGTCTTCGAACAGCAGGGTTGTGGTGCGGCCACCGACTGTGCGGGTGGACAAGACCTGCCATTGCATCTGGTAGGCAGCGCCGTTTTCGTTGGAGTTAAAAAGCCAGCTGTTGCCGAATTGCACGAGGCCGGGCTGCCAAATTTCGTAGGTTGCACCGAGCCCGTTGGAACCAATACGCAAAGCCAAAAACAGGGCGAGCGCACATGCGACCGGTTTTCGAGAGATTCGTCTGCTTTGTCCATCGCCATTGAGATGGCTCATCGCCCGACCCCCTTCCCTAACGAGAGGTTCGGGAACGCGGCGTGGGCCGATAGGGCGCGCCCGGCGTGAACGGCTGGAAACCGGGCGGCGGCAGGGGCTGGAGAGGGGTAATGGCAGGTCGCGCGCCATAAGGGGTCAGCATTCCGACTGCCGGCACGGGCGTGATGCGCGTGGGGATTCCTGTGGGGCCGGCGGTTCCGGGCGGTGCGCCGGAGGGGGTTCCTCGCGCGGGCATGCCGACAATCGTAGCTCCGGCGGGGGCACCCGGCGGCGGTGGCGCACCGGGCTGTGCGGCTGGTGCAGCCGCGGCAACCGGCGGAGCGGTCAAGGTGGAGATGGGAATTTCAACATTGCCAAGGGCATCGGGCTCGAGCATTTCGCCCGTGGCGCGCGCCTTGACGGCACGACCGTCTTTTCCCACGACCGTTACTTCATATAAGGACAGTTCCGGGGCTTCTTCGCCGGTGCTTGCAGGGGCGCGCGCAATTCCCTTGCCCAGTGGGGGAGGAATTGGTTCCGGCAAATCGCTGGGGCGGCGCCCCGTGCTGAGAACTCGAACGGGTCCTTGTTCGAGGGAAACAGTTTTTGTGGTGGGTTTGGGCGTCGCCGACGGCACGGTCGCCGTGGAAGGTTTGGCAGCGGGCGCGGGCGTGGGCGAGGGTTTTGGCGTCGCAGCAGGAAGCGGCCCTGTAGAAACTTTGGCAGCGGGCGCAGGCGTGGGCGTGGTCTTGGGCATGGCCGCCGGAAGCGGCGCAGTGGTCGGTTTCGGCAACGGAGTTGGCGAAGGCTTGGGAGACACCGTCGGNGATGGTGTCGCCGTCGGCGACGTGGGCTTGGCAGCCGGCGTGGGGGCGGGGGTTTTCTCAGGGGCTATCGGCTTGCCGGTTGCCACGGTCGGCGAGGTTTCGCCGATTGGAACGCGCGGACCGGGCGTGATGCGTGGCGTCGCAGCGGGCGGTTTGGCCGGCAGTGCGGTCGGCGACGTGGGCGGGGCAACTGCTTTGGGTTCGATGCGAGAAAGCGTCGGCGACGCGGGCGACTCGACTTCTTCGGGCGGAGGAATTGCCGGCAGGATCATCACCGGCTCCTCGCGGACAGGCAGCGCGGGCTTTTCAGCTTTTTCAATCCCGGTGGTGGTCTTTGTCTCAGTCGTATGAGAGAACCGAAGCGGAGGAGCGAGATCGGGCAACTCTACGGGACGGCCGGTTTTCTCCGGCTCCTGCCGGCCGCGCAGGTAGGCAGGAACCTCTTCCTCCGCGATTTTCAGGCCTTCGGCCACCGCACGCTTGACGGCCTCGGCGCTCCACGAGGCTTGCTCGTAGAATGTGGGCGGAGTTTTTTCATCCTCGTCGGGAGGCTTTTGATACTTGCGCGGCTGCTCCTGCACGATGGTCGGCGTAATAAACATCAGGAGGGTTCGGCGCACAACGGGCTTGCGGCTGCGGCTGCCGAAAAATACCGGACCCACCCATGGAATGTCTTTCAAAAACGGGATGCCGTTGACAATGTCCGTCTCGCGGTTTTCGATCATGCCACCGATCATTCGCGTCTGGCCGTCGGGAATGACCAGAATGGTATCGAGGGTCTGATTGGTTGTGTCCACAAGGGTGATTTTATTGCCGGTGCCGAGATCGCGCTCGACGGGCGTTCCGGACACATTGGTCAACGTCACGCGCATTTCGATCAGGCCGTTGTTCATGATGCTGGGATCCACAGCCAACGTAACGCCGGTGGGCACCGACCCGGAACCCACCGAAGGGATATAGCCCCCATAGCCGGTATAGCCCGGCTGGCCATAATAGCCGCCGTAGCCGCCATAGTAAGTGGTTGTGGCATAGGAGATGGTGCCGCCATCGGTGATGGTGGCGGGCTGCTGGTTTTTGACAAGCACGCGCGGTTGGGCGAGGATGCGGGTCTCGCTGTCTTCCATGACGGCCTTGAAGGTGGCGCGGGCTTTTTCGCTGAGGATGTCCAGAATCAGGCCCGACCCGCCTCCTTGCAGTTTCCAATACTCGGTCGGCAGCGTGGAAAGCGTGGTGTTGTCGGCCTCCCGAAACCCCAGCTGACTGGCCAAAGAGCCAACGGAACTTTGGACGCCGCCGGGATTGCCGCCGGTGCCGCCCGAGCCCGACGCTCTCAAAACGGCCGGCTCATCGGTGGCCGTCCAGTTGACGCCGAGTTCAAAGCTGTGTTTGAAGTTGGTCTCGACGATTTCGGCTTGGATGTAGATTTGGCGCGCCGGCTTGTCCACGTGTTTAAGAATTTGCTCGACCTTCTCGTGGACCGACGGCAGATCAATGAGAATCATCACACCGTTCTGCGGGTCGAACTTCAGATAGGCGCCTTCGGTGATGATGTCTTTGTCGAGGTACTGTTCGAGGTCTTGGATGGTCTTGCCGTCGAAATCAATGTTGTTGAGGTCATAGACGCGCATTTCGGGGCCGCGGTCGAGGATGTCCACCATGACTTCCATGCGCTGGATGTTTTCGTAGGTGTCCTCGGCGATAATCTGGCGCATTTTGGGGACAAGGTCCAGCCGGCCGGAGGCTGACTTGTATTGCGAGATGACATCGAGGACGGTTTTCGGGTCGGCGTTTTTGATGGTGAACACGCGGAGAAAAACACGCTGGTCGAGCAGGCGAATGGTGCGCTCGATGGCCTCGACCACGGGCAGGAGGTCGGTGACAAAAATCTGGTTGGTGCGGGCATCGGCCTGAATGTCGCCGACGGTGGTTTTCATGCGCTCGACGGCTTTGGCGGCGTCGGCCGCGGGAATATTCTGCGTGCGGATGACGCGCTGCACCACGTTTTGCTTGAGCACGTTCTGCTCATAATACGCCTTGTCGCAGATGACATAGTTGCCGGTGCCGCGCTCCTTGTAAAAGACCCAGTCGCGGGGTGTTGCAATGGTTTTCAATGCGTCTTCGAGGGTGACATCTTTGAATTGCGGGGCGGCGACCGGTTGCCCCTTGGCCGCCCCCTGCGCCATGACCGTTACACCCGTCTGGTTCCGAATCATCGCCAGCACCTGCTCGATGGGCGTATTGGGCGGCATGGCAAAGTTGACCAGCGGCTTGCCGTCGGGCGATAAGCGCCGGATGGGGGCGGTCGTGGTTTCGGGAGCGGCGGGCGCACCCGAGGTGACCGGCGGCGGACCTGCGGTAACCACCGGAGGCGCGGCGGCCGAAGCGGCGGGCGGCGTTGCACCGCCGGGCGGGGCTCCACCGGCCGGTGCAGGCGTTTGGGCTGGGGCGCTGAAAAGAAGGGCGGTCGCAAATACCGCCGTTAGAGCCGCGAACCTGGCCCGATGGAGCTTCGCAACCCCGGCCTCACCGTGTGTTTGATTCTTCATCTGCGGCTACTCCTTATCTGTCCAACGAACGCCTGAGGCGAATTTGCCCTGTCGCCAGACCCAACCGCGTTCTTTTCCTAGCGAAGATGGAGCGATGCTTGCAAGTGGAAACTCCCTATGGCTTTTGCTCCGGCCGGTGGTCGCGACTTCGCGAAAAGGCTGTTCTTTTGCTTGGACTGCATGCAGCCCCGCTGTCGTTTTGTTTTCGCTTTTGTTTTTGCCTTTGCTTTTGCTTTTGGGGTTCATGGCAACGTTTGGCGGAAAGCGCTGCGACTAAAGCAAAGCGGCAGCATGGCTGCGCGCAGTCCAAAACCTGGTCTCTCTCCAACCTTCTCCCGATGGCCGATGCTATTCCTCTCACCTCACACAACTCACAACTGCCACCCCTCAATTCTCAACCCACGACTCACGATTCATAACTCACAATCCATGACTCACAATTCACAACTCACGCCCCGCAACTCACGACACGCAACCCACGACTTTCATCCCCCATCACTTTCCTGCTCCGAAGAACCCCCACGAAAAGGTTTGATTGTTCGGAGCAACAAAGATGGCTTTGAATTCGTTTGGGTCCACCGATTGCAGCGTAACATCGAGACTTTGCGTGCCCACAGTGATGCGGCGCGTCTGTCCTGCGAGCCATTCAAACTGCTGCTGCGTCTTGGGGTCCAGCAGCGTTACGCTGCGGGGCGGGTCGAGCATGACCAATTGGTATTGACCGAGCACCAAATTGATCGGCAGCGGCGTGGGCGTGGGCGGAGGCGGCGGCGTGGGCGTCGGGGTTGGCGTGATAATGGTGCGAAAAGGATTAATCTGAGCGACCAGAGCGCGGTCCACGGGTGTAATGGCGGGCCGCACCGCGCCGGTTTCCGTCGGCACAAAATCTTCTTGCCTGAGCAATTGCGCTTCGAGGTCGCCCGATCGTTTTCGCTCCATTTCATACGAGGCGAACAGATAGGTGACGCCCACAATCGCTGCCAGCAACACCCCGTTGATGATCAGGTCTTGTCTAGCCATAAAAGTCTCTCCAAGTCTTGGATTTTAGCCTCTTTCTCTAGAGATATAGCCTTTTTGCGCAAATCATGGCGGAAGATGCTCTACCCCCGGTGCACGCGTGGACGCATCGTTCGCTTCGCGATGCCGAGGTTTTTCTTTGCGCCTGAA
>JAOAGV010000062.1 GCA_026415575.1 Candidatus Sumerlaeia bacterium | reverse complement strand
ACCCTATAGTGCAATCGCCGGCGAGAGTACACCCCGGCGGCTGAAGTTTCCCGTACTCCCCTGCGTGGCACGGCTGGATGACCGTAACAAACGTGTGTTGCTGCGCCTTCTCCGCCGTTTCGGCCGTGAGATGCCACTGATCGGGATACCGGGCTTTCTTGTGCTCAGGCCGCCGGATTTCAGGCGGCGTCGAGAACTTGTCGGTCTGCGAAAAGCTGGTTTTTTCAGGCAAAAGCCACGTCACGCGCGCTTCGGCCTTTGCCGTGCGAAGGCGGGCCGTGCGCGCCGCTTCGTCCGCGTCCATCTGGTTGGCCGCGTGAAGGAGCCACAGGATCTTGTGCGGCTCAGGCTGCGTGAGCCCTTCTTGGAAAAGCGTCGGCCGCACGGCCGCGGGCGCAGCGGCCTTCTTCTCGGGCTGCGGTTTCCCGGGGACGCGCGCGATTTATCTTTCGCCGCCGAAAAGGCCAGCGATGAAGCAAGCAGAACCACGACCAATCCAGCCAGTCTTTTCGTAACTACCTCCAAATGGATGAGGCGCTTGTGGTAGTTGGACCGCCGGCGGCTCGCCGGTGCTTTAAGAGCCTATCCGAAAACGCGGCTTGGCCGTCTCGGCCAAGATACTTGGGCGGAACGCCCAAGCCACGGTCGAACGGTTTTCGGATAGGCTTTGGGTGTCGGTCATGCCGCATTTTTTGCCCCAAGTTCCGCATTCTTCGTCACGACGCACAATTAGAGCACCGGCGAGCCGCCGGCGGTCCAACTTCTGCAGGTGCCTCGAAAGTCTGAACTCCAAACGACTTGGGATGGTCCCTTATTTCTTCCCTTCTCTCCTGTTCTTGCGGAGATTGGCTGTGCCGCGGCTGCCTGCCCAATAGGATAGCTGGTAGTGTTGCCGCTGTGATACTGGCGGGACTCGCCGTTGCGGGAAAGAATGGGCGGCGGGTAGATATTCTCCTTGTTTTTCAATCGGCGTGAGCGGCGCGGTCGTCAAACCAAGTTTCATAGACCGGATGAACCCAATCCACGTCGGTCGGGATAAACGTTTCGACGGAGAAGGGCTGCGTGGGCGGCTCGGCCCGTTAGGCTATGGCCTTTGGCGCCTTGGCGGCGGGTGGCTTCGCGGCGAGGGAAACAGAGATAATGACGACGGAGAGAAGCAAGACCTTGGTGACCCGCAGCACGGCGGCAAGGTGTTACAGCATGGTCGAAATATCCATGGTGTTGCAGGCTTGTCGGTGCCCGTTTGAAATTGATGCAGAAAAATAAAAGGGCTCTCTGAAAAGTAAAGGGGAGAACTTGGTTCTATCCACACCATGCGGCCGCGGAGAAACTCTGTTTAAACCAACACGCATGGTCGCGGCGAGGAAACGAAGAGCCTAATCGTAGGTCTTCAAGGCAATCTCGTTGACGGTTCCGAATTTCTCCAGCGGCTTTTTCAGGTCGGTGCGGTTTCCCACCACGACAAGGATCATTTGGTCGGGATGCAGGTATTGCTTCGCCGCGCGCAAAACGGCCTCCTTGCTCACTGCATTGATCTTGTCTATATAGGTGTCCAGAAAATCCTCCGGATAGCCGTAGTAGGCCAGCCGCACTTGCTCGGTTACGATCTGCTGGGGTGTTTCAAATCGAAAGACAAAGCTGTCGCGCAACGCCGCCTTCGAGCGTTCCATCTCGTCGTCGGTGATGGGGTCCGTCGCCATTCGCCGGATAATTTCCTGCATGACCGAAATGGCCTCGGTCGTACTTTCGGATTTGGTCTGGCACCAGGCCATGAACCGCCCGCGGTCGGTGTCGTCGGTCAGGACGGCGCCAACCGAATATGCAAGGCCGCGATTCGAGCGGATTTCGCGTCCGAGGCGGCAGGTGAAAATCCCGCTGCCGAGAATCCGGTTCATCACCGTCACGGCGTAGTAATCGGGATTGTGGCGGCGGATGCCGAGATGGCCAAACTGGATGTAGGCCTGCGGCTGGTCTTTGTGCACGAGATTGACAGACGGCTCGGTGCGGTCGGCCAGCGGCGGAATGGGCGGAAAATCCAGATCGCCCTTCGGCCAGTCGCCAAACAGGCGCTCGAGCGTGGCAATGAGGGTCTTGGTGTCGAAGTCGCCGGCAAATCCCGCGATGATGTTGTTGGGATGGAAGTAGCGCGCATGAAATGCGAGCAGGTCGTCGCGCGAGATGCGCCCGACGGTTTCGAGCTCCGGCCGCCGGCCCCACGCCGGGCTGCTGGCGTAGAGCAGTTTGTCGAACTCGCGCGCGACAATCGTGTCGGGATCGTCGTTCTCGCGCCGGATGGACTCCATCAGTTGCCGTTTCGCCAGATCCAGTTTGTCTTCGGCAAACAGCGGATGGCGCAGCATGTCATTCAGCAGTTCAAGGATCTCGTCGAGGTCCTTGCTCAGACACTGGACATTCACCGCGCCTTCCTGGCGCGCAATCGAGGACTCGATCGAAGCGGCGAGGAACTCCAGACGTTGGTCAATCTCTTCGGCTTTGCGCGTGGTGGTGCCGCCGGTTCGCAGCACCGTTCCGGTCAAGTCCGCCAGTCCCGCCTTGTCGGCCGGCTCCAGGAGTCCGCCCGTGCGGATTTTGAAATGCGCGGACACCAGAGGCAGTTCATGGTTTTCGAGCGTAAAAACGACCATGCCGTTTTTGAGGACGGTGCGGACGGGCTTGGGGCGGTCGAACTTCAGCGGCTCGAACCGCAGCTGGCGCGGATGGCGCGGGATGGTCGAGCACGCGCAAAGTGCCGTGACGGCGAGGATTGCTGCGAGGCGCGTCAGTCGGACCCATCGGCCGGAAGACTCAACGGTTTGCATCGTCCTTTCCTTTCTTTTCCTTCTTTTCGCTTGGGGAGATCGGCACGATTTCGCCGACGGTGCGATTGGTGGGCGTGAAATACTGTTTGGCCACCCGCCGCACATCTTCCGCCGTCACCGCATCAATTTTGTCCAGATGCGTTTGCATGATGCGCCAGTCGCCCAGCACCGCCTGATAATAGGCCAGCCGGTTGGCCAGCCCGCGGTTGGATTGAAGGCCGCGGAGGAAATCGGCGCGCAGATTGTTGCGCACCTTCTGCAATTCCTCGCCGTCCGGCGGATTCGTGATCAGCGTCTCCATCACTTCGTAGATGGCCTGTTCCACCTCGCGCGTCGGATGCGGATGAATCGGCGTGGCCTCGACCCCGAACAGGTTCGGATACCGGTTGGTGGGAACCGTGAAGCAGCTGACCGAGGTGGCCAGTTTGCGGTCGCGCACGATGGTCTGATAAAAGCGCGATGTGCGGCCCCGCGACAACACCGCGTCAATGACGTCGAACACCGCCTCGTCCGGATGCAGCGGACTGGGTTTGTGCCAGCCGATGATCAGCCACGGCTTGGCTTCCCACTCGACCACGACGCGGCGCTCGCCGCGCTGTTCGGGTTCCTGCGTGACGATCGGCGGCGGGAGCGGCCGCTTGGGCAGCCGGCCGAAATAGCGCGCTGCAATCTTTTTGCAGGTTTCGAGGTCCAGATCGCCAACCAGAGCCACCGTGGCGTTGGCCGGAACATAGTATTTGTCGCGAAATTCCTCGGCCTGCCGCCGCGTCACCGCCTGAATGTCTGACATCCAGCCGATGGTCTGGTAGCGCGCCGGATGCGCCAGAAAGGCCGTGGCGATAAAATCCTGATACAGCCAGCCCATCGGCTGTGTCTCGATGCCGAGTCGGTGTTCCTCGCATACCACATCGCGCTCGGAGTAAAACTCGCGCAGCACCGGATGGAGCAGCCGGTCGGATTCGATCCAAGCCCACAGCGGCAGCCGGTTGGACGGCAGGCTGACGTAGTAGTTGGTGCTGTCCTTGCCCGTCGAAGCGTTGAGGCCCGACGCACCGTTGCGTACATACAAGTCGTCCAGTTCATCCTTGACCACAAAGCGGCGGGCCTCGTTTTCGAGGTCTTTGACCTTCTGCCGTAATTCGGCCACACGTTTCGGATCCGCACGCTCGCCCTTGGCAAGCTCGCGGGTGAGCTCTTCGGCCACCTCGTCAATTCGCTGCAGATACGGTCTCTCGCGCCGCCAGTTCGTGACGCCCAGCGTGCGCGTGCCCTTAAATGCCATGTGCTCAAACAGATGCGCCAGCCCAGTGATGCCGGGCACTTCGTCCACGCCGCCGACGCGGAATGTGATGTTGGCACTGAACACCGGTGCTCCTTCGCGCCGCACCAATAAAAACTTCATGCCGTTGTCGAGCGTGTATTCGACGACGCGGTCTTCGAGCCGAAAGGCCCCGGCGCACCGGGCAAGACTCTCGGCGGCGATCCAGAGCAGAACGACTATCCAGCCTTTGATCTTCATCGCGGCAACCCCCGCACGTTTCTCCGTTTTACCTGCGCCGATTAGTTTGCATGGCCGCTTTCCAAGTCAACGGGAATTCCACTCCGGGCGCATGCCGTTTGATCCTTCTTTGTCAACTCACGCGCACATTGACAGCCCCGTCCGGCTTTGCTTGGATTCGGCAGTTTGGATCGTCGCGGCGCCCGCCGCTGAGGAATTGCAATCCATGAAATTGTTTGCACCCGAAACCGGCTCCGCAACTTCCGACTTTATTGCTCAAGCCTATCGCCGCAGTTGGGAACGCTATTGCGAATCGTTGGTGTCGGCCGGGCCCAGTCAACCGCGCTGGGATTGGATTGTGCTGACCGCGGCGGACGGGCGGCAAACCTGCGCGTTCGAAGCACAAATCGAGTGGCGCCGCAAAGCCGGCTTACTCCCGCGCCGCACCCGGTTTTGCGTGGTGCCCGATCCGGGAGGCCGGCGCGTCGGCAGCGGCGGCGCGACCCTTCACGCGCTTGCGGAATTGTTCCGGCACAACCAATCAGCCGGCTCCCGACGGGCATCCGACCCGGCGGACTTCTTTCGGCGCAACCGCGTTCTGCTTCTCCATTCGGGCGGCGAAAGCCGGCGCCTCCCACATTGCGCTGCACTTGGGAAAATCTTTGCCCGCGTCCCTCGGGAATTGCCCGACGGTCGCCCCTCGACTTTATTTGATGAATTTCTGATCGCGCTCTCCGGCCTGCCTTTTTGCATGCACGAAGGCGTGTTCATCGCGTCGGGCGACGTGCTGCTGCTGTTTGATCCCGCGCAACTGGACCTTGCGCGCCAAGGCATCGTCGGCGTGGCTGCCCGCGCTCCCGCCGAATTGGGCACCCGCCACGGTGTCTATGTGGCCGAGGCCGCAACCGGTGTCGTTCGCCGCTTTCTCCACAAGGCCCCGTTCGATGAGTTGCGCGCGGCCGGCGCCTTGGACGCAGCCGGCAGCGTTTCCATTGACACCGGCATGGTCTGGCTCGACGGGACGGCGGCGGCCCGTCTGCTCGAACTTGCCGGCCTTTCCAGCGGCTCCGCAGCGAGATCCGCGCATTGCGCATCGCCGCCCAACAATCCGTTTGCCGATCTTTTCCGCACCGACTCGCGGCTCAATCTCTACAGCGATCTTTTGATGCCGCTGGCCGCAGAGACCGAGCGCGCCGCTTATCTGGCCGACCAGAGCGACGGTCCGCCTACGCCTGTCGTTCGCCGGTTTCGGCGCACGGTCTGGCACGCCCTGCGCGGCCTGCCGTTCCATGTGCAGGCACTTTCACCGGTCGAGTTCATTCATTTCGGCACCACGGCCGAATACGTCGAGGTGATGACGGGCGGACTGACAAGCCGCGCTCCCTTGGGCTGGAAAAGCCCGGCAGCCGGTTTTGTTGCCGATCCGGAAAGTAGAGACCGCGCGGTGATTATTGGTTCATGCGTCGAAGCGATTTGTTCCGACTCAATGTACAGCGGGGTTATTGAGGATTGCGCTCTGGGCGGCACGGTGAGAATTGGTCCCAAATCCCTTCTTTCCCATGTTTGGAGCCGCTGCGACCTGACCGTCGGGGCGGGAATTGCCGTCCAGCAACTGCCCGTTGCCGCCCCGCACCGCCCGAAAGCCGCCGGCTTTGTCACACTCGTCTATGGTGTGAACGACAATCCCAAGCTGTCGCGACAGTTGCCGGCAGCCACGTTTTGCAATCGCCCGTGGGCGCAATGGCTGCGCGAGGCCGGTGTTTCGCCCGACGATCTTTGGCCGAAACTTCGCAAAAACCGGAAGGCCGGAAGGGCAACACAGTCTGAACAGTCGCTGTGGACCGCGCGGCTGTTTCCGCTTGCCGCCGACCGTGACGGCAGCCTCGATCTGACGCTGTGGATGCAGAATCCCACCGGTCGGCTCGACAACCAACTGCGGCGCCGTTGGCGACGCGCCCGCCGGTTCTCAATGGCCGAAGCGGCTCGTTGTGCGGAGGTCAGAGGCGTACTCGAAACGTTGCATCATCTGGCCGACGACGTGCGCGTCAGGCAATTCTGCGCAGCGGTTGGGCGCGAGATGCCGAGCGCGCAAGCCGTGTTGCCGCTCGGCGATCAACCGGCGGAAGTCCGGCGCCGTGCGGCACTGGCTGCCCGCTGCTTTGAGCATGCCTCCGACCCGACGCTGCCGATTCGCGGCTTCAAGGCGCTGGCCGATGCCTTGCGTATGTTCAAGGGTTCGCGCGCCTGTCTCGATGCCGCCCAGCGTTATGAAGACCGCGCATTCCACACTGTGGCGGCCCTGATCCTGTCCACTGCGCGCCCGCGTTCTTGTTCCGATGTTGCGGAAAAGCCGGCCCGCGTGCAACGTCGCGCGGTGGTCGAGGCTCCGGCCCGCATTGATTTTGCCGGCGGGTGGTCCGACACGCCGCCCTTCTGTATTGAATGCGGCGGAACGGTCCTCAACGCCGCCGTGCGCCTGCCCCGCCGTCTGCCGGTTCGTGTCGAATGCGAGGTGGTGCCCTCGCCGACTCTGACACTCGAAAGCCGCGATCTTGGTGTTTCGCGCACCTTCCATTCGGCTGAACCCATTCTCCGTTACGATGATCCGAGCGATCCCTTGGCCCTTCACAAGGCCGCCGCGGTGCTGGCCGGCATAGTGCCACGGAATTGCGACGGACTGCGCCGGCTCCCCCCTCTTGATTCCTCCCTGTCGGCTCTATTCGACGGCGGCTTGCGCATTGCAACCGAAGTGGCGCTGCCGCAGGGGTCGGGACTGGGCACCAGCAGCATCCTCGCCGGCGCACTTCTGGCCTGCCTGCGGACCTTGCTGGACAAACCCATGGACCTCGAGGGCATTCTTGACGAAGTGCTGTGTCTTGAACAGATGCTGACCACCGGCGGCGGCTGGCAGGATCAGGTCGGCGGTCTGACCGGCGGCATCAAACTGGCGACTACGGCGCCGGGCTTGCCGCAGCATCCGCGCATCGAACCGGTTCGGCTGACCGCCGATACTGCCGAGGCGCTCCGAAACTGTCTGGTGGTCATTTACACCGGCCAGCGCCGTCTGGCCAAAGGCATCCTGCGCAATGTCATGGGCCGGTTCATGTCGCGTGACCCCGAAGTTACGGCCATTCTTAAGGAGATTCGCGACATCGCAGCGGCCCAGCGCGATGCCCTTGAACGCGGCGACCTTGACGCTGTCGGCGCACTTCTCGCCCACCATTGGGCGCTGAACAAACGCATGGACCCGGGCATGAGCAACCCGTTCATCGAGCGTCTGTTCGAGGTCTGCGCTCCGTATTCGCTGGGCGGAAAACCCGCAGGGGCCGGAGGGGGTGGGTTCCTGTTTCTGCTCGCCCGCGATGGCGGGGCGGCCGCCCGCATGGCTCCGATTCTTGCCGACACATTCCCTGCAACCGGCGTCGGCGTTTGGCCGTTTGAACTTTCGCCCGAAGGGCTTTGTTTCCGGCAAGAAAAATAGTCTTGCGGCCGGAGCTTGACGCCGATGGTTGTTTTCCTAAACATTCCCGTGCGCTGCTGGAAGGACAGCCTGCGGCGAATCAGATCAGACAACCGCGAACCTTCATGCACGAATACACAATAGCCGAAGCCTTGGTGGGACAGATTGAGCGCATTGCCCGTGAACATCCCGGCTGCATGGTCCGCAGCGCGGTGGTTGCGATCGGCGGGCTCCGACGCATCGTTCCCGACATACTGCGCTTTGGTTTCGAGGGTGCCGCCGCCGGCACAGCTGCCGCGGGAACCGACCTCGTGGTCGAACATGTGCCCATTCGGATTCACTGCCACAGGTGCAACGCCGAAAGTGAGCTGGACGAGCCGATCTATCTGTGCCCCGCCTGCGGCCACGGCGATGTGGCTGCGCTGTCCGGCGACGAACTGATTCTGAAGTCCGTGGATATTGACAATGGCCGAAATTCCTGTTCTGCAGAACATCCTTGAGGCCAACGAGGCGATGGCCGCCCAAGTCCGCTCCCGGCTCGAACGCGCCGGCGTGGTTGCCCTTAATTTTATCGGTGCACCCGGCGCGGGCAAGACGTCGCTGCTCGAACAGACGCTTCCGCGTCTGCACGGCCGCCTGTCGGTCGCCGTTATCGAGGCCGACTGTGCCACAGCCCGCGACGCCGGGCGGATCAAGGCCCTCGGCATCGAGGTCGTCCAAATCAACACCGGCACCGGCTGCCATGTCCCCGCCCATCTGGTTTTGCAGGCTCTGGACCGTTTGCCGTTGGAACGCATACAACTCTTGATCATCGAAAATGTCGGCAACCTTGTTTGCCCCGCCGAACTGGACATTGGCGAGTCGGGCAAGATTGCCGTGATCAGCGTCGCGGAGGGCGACGACAAGCCGCAGAAGTATCCCATGCTGTTTCGCCAGTGCTGTGCTGTCGTGCTGAACAAAGTGGATTTGATCCCCCATACGGATTTCCGCCGCGAGCGTTTCGAGGGCGACTTGCGCACGATCAACGCCGATGTACCCCTGTTCGGCGTCTCCTGCCGAACGGGCGAAGGCGTTGATGCGTGGGTGAACTGGCTCATCGGGCAAACAACAGCCCGGTAAGAGTACTGTAGGGTGGCAGGGTTCGCTGCCGGCATGATGTGATTGGGCCATCGAGAAAGGGAGTCCCTTCCATGCATGGTAGATGTTGTCCTTTTTGGGTTTTCATCCGGTATTCCGGTTTCTTGCTTGCAGGGGCGATTCTTTTGGCGGGTCTTGGCGCGTGCGCGCGACTGAATGGCGAGTCCGACGTTTCGCCCCTGACATTCACGTTACAGCTCAATGAATCCAATCTGCATCCGAACGACGCGTTGATTGTTTTTGCGTGGGTTCGCAACCTGAGCCGCCGCACGCTTACGCTGCAAATGCCCGACGCCTCCAGTGTCGAGTTTTTTGTGTCGGGGCCGTCCGGCGCGGTACGCGCCCGTCCTGTTGTCTCGAAGCTCGAACCGATGGGACTTACGTATCCTGTGGCAGGCGGCCACGCCCTTCCCGAACGCCGGGCGCGCGCGTTTGTCTTCACAACGGTCACCCAGAAGCCCGGCGATTATCACATTCTGGGAATTTACCATCCCGCGCCCAAAGGAGCGGTGTCGGAGCTGGCGCCTGTGATCTCGAAGTCCGAGGCATTCAAGGTCGAAGGCCCGCCAAGACTTCAGCGCGACCGCGACGGCATCCTGCTCAAGGAAACCGCCATCGAGATTGCCAAGCGCCATGCGGGCCGTACGGTCTCCAGCGCCGACGCGCTGCTGCTCGAGGCCGACAATGGTTTTCTGCTGTGGCGTGTGGCTCTGGCGTTTGATCCGCAACCGGCGGCGGCCGGCACCGAGGCCAACACCGTGCTCTATGTGAATCCGTATTTGGGCGGGATTATGCCCATAGGCGGCAAGCCGGCCGCGGCGAAAAAAGAGCCCGCCGCTACACCCTTGTTTGAGCCGATTCAGATTCTTCCGCCCGCACAGCAAGCCGCACCCGCGCCGTAAAAAAGTGGTTTTCAAATTCTCTCCGGGGGGAATGCTTATGAGTCAAATCCTGCAGAAAACACAAGAGATTGCTGCGGCATTGTGTTTCCTTTTGGGGGCCAGCTGTCTTTCCGCCGGCGAAACCCATACCGCCCAACTCTCGCCCCCGTCGCTTGCCGCTTGGTATGACAAACCGGCTGCGCGATGGGCAGAGGCTTTGCCAATCGGCAACGGACGGCTTGGCGCGATGATTTTCGGCGGCACCGCCAACGAGACCCTTCAGTTCAACGAAGACACCCTCTGGACTGGCAAGCCGCATGAGTATCACCACGAAGGGGCGGTAAAATTTCTCCCCGAAATCCGGCGCCTGCTGGCCGAGGGCAAACAGCGCGAGGCCGAAACACTCGCCATGGCCGAATTCATGAGCATCCCCCTTCGTCAAATGGCCTATCAGCCTTTCGGCAATATCCGTCTTCACTTTCCCGGGCATGAAAACGCCACCGGCTATCGCCGCGAACTGGACCTCGAAACCGCCACCGTCTGGGTCAGCTATCAGGTGGACGGCGTCGGCTTCGAGCGCATGGCGTTTGCCAGCCATCCCGATCAAGCGATTGTAATGGTCATCAAGAGCCGCAAGCCCGGCAGCCTCACTTTCAATGCCGCGCTGGACAGTCCGCACAAGAGCGCCCGAACGCGGACGGTCGGCACCGAGCAGCTGCTGTCTCTTTTCGGGCAAGTCGAAGAAGGGGGCCTGAAGTTCGAGGCGCGGCTGCGCGTGAGGGCTGACGGCGGAACGGTCAGGGTTGCCGACGGCGGCATCGCGGTCGAAAATGCCAACGCTGCCACGCTGATTCTTGTTGCCGCAACCAGTTACAAAAATTTCCGCGACATCAGTGCCGATCCGTCCGCCCGCTGCGAGGACACCCTCAAACAGATCGGCGACAAGCGCTACAGCACGCTCTATCTCGATCATGTTGCCGATTATACCCGTCTCTTCCACCGTGTGGCGATTGATCTCGGCACAACCGACGCCGCGCGGTTGCCCACCGACCAGCGCCTCAAACTTGTCAAACAACACGACGATCCCCATTTGGCTGCGCTCTATTTCCAGTTCGGGCGCTATTTGCTGATTGCCAGCAGCCGCCCGGGCTCGCAACCGGCCAACTTGCAGGGCATCTGGAACGACCAGCTCAAACCGCCGTGGGACAGCAAGTGGACGGTCAACATCAACACCGAAATGAACTACTGGCCGGCCAATGTGACCAATCTGGCCGAGTGCCATCTGCCGCTGTTCGACATGATGGACGATCTGGTGCTCAGCGGCCGCAAAACCGCGCAGGCCCATTACGGCGCCCGTGGCTGGGTGCTCCATCACAACACCGATCTGTGGCGCGGCACGGCGCCGATCAACGCCTCCAACCACGGTATCTGGGTGACCGGCGGTGCATGGTTGTGCCATCACCTGTGGGACCACTATTTGTACACTGGCGACAAGGAGTTTCTCGCCCGCCGCGCCTATCCCATTATGAAGGAATCTGCTTTGTTCTTCGTGGATTTTCTGGTCAAGGACCCCAAGACGGGCTGGCTGATCAGCACACCGTCGAACTCGCCGGAGATCGGCGGACTGGTCGCCGGTCCGACCATGGACCATCAGATTATCCGTGATCTGTTTGCGAACACGGCAGAGGCGGCGGATTTGCTGGGTGTGGATTCTGATTTCGCCGGCAAGTTGCGCGACCTGCGCAAGCAGATCGCTCCCAATCAAATCGGGCGTTACGGCCAGCTGCAGGAATGGCTCGAAGACAAGGACAATCCCAACGAGCGTCACCGCCACGTCTCGCATCTTTGGGGTGTATATCCGGGCTGGGAGATTACGCCGGAGACCCCAAAGGAATTTGCCGCCGCGCGCCAATCGCTTATTTTCCGCACGGACGCCGGAACGGGCTGGAGCAAGGCATGGAAAATCAGCCTCTGGGCCCGGTTCCTCGACGGCGACCGCGCCCACAAACTCCTGACCGATGCCCTTGCGGGCAACACCTATCCCAATCTTTTCGACGCCCATCCGCCCTTCCAGATAGACGGCAATTTCGGCGCGACGGCGGGCGTGGCCGAGATGCTTTTGCAAAGCCATCGCGGCGCGATTGATCTGCTGCCGGCCCTGCCGAAAGCCTGGCCCAACGGTTCGGTCAAAGGGCTTTGCGCGCGCGGAGGATTCGAGGTGGACCTCGACTGGCGCGACGGGAAACTGCAGCGCGCCACTTTGCGCTCCAACCTCGGCAACCCCTGCAAGGTGCGTTACGCAGACCAAAGCCGTGAATTGCAAACGCAGAAAGGCGATGTGATTCGATTGAACGGGCGCCTCGAGACGATGGAGAGCAACGCCGTTAACATTCTTCGCCCGCGCCGCGCACTTGCAGATTCTCACGTCGGATCGCCCGATCTTCAATCCATGCAAACCGGGGTGATTTGGTAAAGGACGCCATGGGCAAGTTCGCTCCCCCTGCTTTATCCAAGTGCCGTCATATCTGTTAGCCCGAAACACGACTAATTTTATTGCCTTTGACTTCACATTTCACCAAACGGAGGCCCCCATGCTTCGCCTACTTACTGCATCGCTTCTGGCGGCCGTTGCGCTCGTGCGTGCACCTTTGGCCGCCGAATCCCAACTCCCTCTCGATCTTTCACCCAGACCCGACGAACAGCAGCTGCCCCGCGCCATGCGCGCACCGGTGGATGAAGGGCCCCGAATCTCCGTCGGCCGCGCAAACGCCGACCTTATCGGCGCCGACAATCGCGCGCTGCAGGCCGCCGTGGACTACATTGCGCAGCTGGGCGGCGGTACCGTCGAAATCGGCCCCGGCGAATTCGTGATGCACGACTCGCTCCATCTCCGCGCGAACGTCATCGTGCGTGGCCAGAAGGACAAGACCATTCTCCGCAAGGCGCCGGGCCATGTTTCGGCCCTCGCGCTCGACGGCGACTACGGCGAGGAGCAGATTACCCTCGTCGAGCCGGCCGGCTTTGTCGTCGGCGCCGGCGTAGCCATTTGGGACTCGCGTTCGGGCGGTTTTCACACCACCGTGGCCCGAATCATCGGCCGGCGCGGCGCCCACACTTTCGCCATCAGCGTTCCGCTACAGTCCGACTGCATGGTGGCCAACAAGGCGCAGGCGGCGACGGTCTTCCCCGTCGTCAGTGCGTGCAACGTCGAGGGCGTGCGAATCGAAGACCTCACGGTGGACGGCAACCGTGCGGAGAACGCTGCCTTAAACGGCTGCCGCGGCGCAGGCATTTACCTGTTTCGTGCACACGGCGCTGTCATTCGCGGCTGCACTGTCCGCCGCTTCAACGGCGATGGAATCAGCTTTCAGGCTTGCAACGATGTAACGGTTGAACACTGCGTCAGCGAAGACAACGCGGCACTGGGCATCCATCCGGGCAGCGGTTCGCAGCGTCCGGTTGTGCGCAATTGCACGGCCCGCGGCAACGGCACCGACGGCCTGTTTCTCTGCTGGCGCGTGCGCCACGGCCTGTTCGAGGAAAACCTTCTCGAAAACAACGGCCAGTTCGGCATCTCAATCGGCCACAAAGACTCGGACAATCTTCTGCGGCGCAACACGGTCCGGCGCAACCGCTCGGCCGGCGTCTTCTTCCGCAACGAAACTGTCGGCATGGGCCCGCACCGCAACCGGCTCGAGGATAACCTCATCGAGGACAACGGCACGTCGAAAACGCCCGCCGCCGGCATCCGTATTCGCGGCGAAGCTTACGGCCTCGTGTTCAAAAACAACATAATCCGCGACACACGGCCCGAACCGTCGCGAACGCAGACCGTCGGCGTGCTGATCGAGGAGACCGTCGGCGAGGTCGTTCTTGACGGCAATGCAATCGAGGCCGCCGCGCCCGTCGAGGACCGCCGCAAATCCGCGGGCAAATCCAAGTAGCGCAGCGCCCGCACCTGCTTTCATACGCCATCTCGCGCACCCCTAGCCCGCTGCGCGGTCTTGACACCGGCCGGCCGCTCGCCGCACAATTCTCTTTGTCAAATGCTCACGGCGTCGGCTCCGAGGATGGCCGTCCCATGCCGCCCAGACTTCTCGATTTCGACCAAATCCGTGTGGTGCCGTCGGTGCACGGGCGCCTGATGTTCGCCGCACAGGTCCGCCGCGCCTTCCGGCAAATCCGGCCCGCCTGCATCGCCGTCGAACTGCCGCCGGGGTTGCGCGACGCCGTCTTGCACGCCGTAGACTATCTGCCCCAGATTGCCGCCGTTTGCTATCGCGAGCCGCGCGATGAGGGCCGCCTCTGCTGGCTGCCCGTCAGCCCCGCCGATTCGATGATCGAGGCCGTCCGGCTCGGCCTCGAATACGGCATACCCGTCGAGTTTGTGGACCTCGACGTCGAGTCCTTCGACGAAGCGCCCGCGCCCATGCCCGACGATCACGTCATCGAACGGATCGGCCTTGAACTCTATACGCGCCTCGTTCTGTCGTCGCTCTCGCACAGCCAGCCGGGAGAATTGTCCTGGATTCGCGAGCAACACATGGCGTGGCGGCTGAAACAGTTGCGCGCGCGCTGTCCGTCGGTCCTGTTTGTCTGCGGTCTGGCCCACCTCGGACGCATCCTCCAGTTCTACCTGACCGACAACGTTCTGGCGTCCCGCTGCGTCCCGCCTCTCGATGTGCAGTTGGCTCATCTACATCCGCGCTCGATGACGCGCGCCCTGCGCGAAATCCCCTATGTTGTCCATCTTTATGAACAAATGCGCGCGGCCGGAGAGCTGGCCGGCGGCTGGAAATTCGACAAACTCGAAGCCATTCGCACACTGTTCCTTGCCGCCGAGCAAACCTACACTCAAACCTACAAGGAACAGATCAATCTCACGCAATGGCGCACGCTCCTGCAATATACGCGCAACCTCGCGCTGACGCAGCTCAACATCTGTCCCGAATTCTACGAAACCGTCATGGCCGCCAAGAGCGTCGTGGACGGCGACTACGGCGCCGTCGTTCACGAACTGGCCTCGTCCTATCCCCCGCAGCGCGATTTCAGTCCCTTACCTACCCTCGAACTGCTGCCCAATGAACGCGGCCGTTTTGGCGACAATGAAGAGCATTACTGGCTCAAGGCCCGTCCGCCGCGTCCGCCGGAAATCACCATCCCCATCCGTTTCAAACGCCGGCCCACGCCGCGCGAACAGCGTTTCTGGAAAGAGGTCTGGAGGCGCAGCCTTCACTGGGGCATTTGCTCGTGGCCGCCGGAAGACAAAATCCAGGAAGACTTCATGGCCTATGTGCGCAAGCGCGCCCTGCAGGTGGTCTCGGAGGACAAAAAACAGGTGATGGAGTTTTCGACCAGTTTCTACGACGGGCTGGACATCCGCGAAACCATGCGCAACTGGCACGAGGGCAAACTCTACGTCCAATACACGCCGCCGCCGCGCGGCCAGGTCGGCCCCGTCGTCCTTATCTTCGAGAACGAACCAATGGATCGCCCCGACTCTTGGCGGGTGACCCTCTATGCCGAGCATCAAAACGAGTCGGACATCTCCTTCTATGCCGAGCCGCTCGGCGAGCACGTCGTCGGGCCCGGCATCTGCCGCACCTTTTTCCGCGGCATTTTGTCGGTCTTCCCCGCCAAGCACATCCCCGACGTCTGGAGCTATCCGTTGATCGAGGAGTATCCGACGTGCGCTGAGAAGCTTCTGGCCGCAGCCATTCTTTACGCCGACCAACGCTACATTGCCTACGTCGCACCCACCCCGCCGCCGGCCTCGCTGCGGCAGATGGCGGGCTATTACGGCCGCGAGATCATTTATCTGCCGCTGTTCACCTTCTCGCGCCGCATGCTGCGCAAAATCCGGCGCTTCCACATCCTCGACGGCCACCACGTCCGCGCCTTCGCCGCCGATTACATCACCTGAACTCCGCCTGCGGCCGGACTAAAACTTCTGCGAGCGAACGGCCTGTTCATAGAGATTCGGCGGGGTGCACTTGCCGTCGCCGTCAAAGTCCACATAGATCGGTCCGGTGATGGCAAACGGAAAACCAAAATGGCCGCGCAACTCGTCCTGCGCCACCGCCGGCAGCAGCGGGTTCTGTCCGGCCGCCTGCGCCGAGATGATCACGTCGTGCTTGATCGGCAGGGAGAACTCCGGCGAATCGTTCTCCTGACGCGGGAAGCGCTGGAGCCGCGTGGAACTGGGCAGGATCAATTGCCGCACGGGGAATTCGCCGTCAAACACCGCCACCGTCCGCACATCCACCCACGGCGCCGCGCGCACCTCCAGAAGCAGGTCTATCTGGCCGTCGCCGTCCTTGATAAACGACCCCGGCCCGCGGCCGTTGACCAGAAGCCGGATGAACGGCCCGTTGGTTACCAGCACACTGCCCGAGGTCAGCGCATCGCGGATTTGATCGAACAACGCCGGCCCCGCCTTGGGCGACCGCTCGACATAGACGCGCGGATAGCCACACTCCTCGCCATACAGAAAACGGGAATCGGAGCCGGCCGACAGCCCCATGCGCCCGCGCTCCCGCATCCAGCGCGCCAGCATCTGGCGGTTTTCAAGCAACTGGCGGTCGTCGCTTGTCATCACTTCCATGAGATCAAATCCCGATGCCTCCGGCGGCAATTGAGGGAAGGGGCGGGCCAAATCTATGGAAAAACCAAGCGTGTGCAAATAGCCGCGAACGGGATCGAGCGGCCGGCACAGCACAATCAGTCCTCGTGGAGCAGACTGGCGAAGCGCACGGAGAAAATCGCCGGGGGCGGTTGCGTTTTGCTCGCGCGCCAGCTGGGTCGCGGCAATGTGCCCCGGCTTGCAGGGGAAAATCAGCGCCTCGCCACGGGCGTCGTTGGGCCCGAACCATTCGGCCCGCCGTCCGCAGATGGCCGAAAGATGCTGTCCAAGGCCGGCCTGCGCAATCGCCTCATTCAAATCCGTCGCCGTGCCCACATCGCCGCTGACCAATGCATCGAGGCCTTCGGCCGCAGCGGCAATGACGCGGTCGCGAGGACTGACGCAGCAGTTGGCCGACGCCGACGTCCGAACCCCGATGTCGAGACTGACATAGTTCTCCATGCGGAAAATGCGTTTCAAGGTGAACTGCGCGCGATTGTTGGTCGTATAGGCAACCTCAATCTCCGCGGCTTGCGCGTCGTATTCGGGCCCGCGGCTGGCCACGACGCGATAGCGGCCGGCCGACAGCGTCACACTGCCCGCCCCCGTGGCGGAATAGACCACATTGCGGGCGGCCGGCCCGCGGCTCTCGTTGCCGAAGTCCAAAGGCGGCACATTGGGGAACGGCTCGAAGCGAAGCTTCGCCGGCAGGAGCTGTTGTGTGTCCCCGTCGCGGATTTCATACTGCAGCACCACTTCGGGCGAAACCTGTAACGGCTGCGAGAGTCGCGTGACGGCGCCCGACGTTACATCCTGGCTGGTACCCGTTCCCGGCCCGCGCCGCGCAACGGCTTTCTCGGTCCAAACAAAATAGCGTCCGCCGGGCAGCGGAATCTTAAACTGCCCCTGTGCGTCGGTGTATGCCCACATCAGTGGCTTGGCATCGAGCGGGGCGGGCAACCGGGCCGACGACAGCACCTCGACGCGGCAGCCGGCCACCGGCTTGGCGCTGCCGGTCTCCCGAACTTCCCCTTCGAGCGAACCGAGGGCGGCGCCGCGCAGTCGGGCGGCAAATGCAGCAACGGCGCTCATTTGCCGGTCGCCGACAGGGAAATAGCGCCGCCAGCTAACTTCGGCACCCGGCCCCAGTTTTGCCTCGCGATAAATCACCGCGGCGTCGTTTTTCCCAAAAACAACGCGCATCCCCCCTTCGGACGGCGTCAGGCCAAGCGTGAAGTTGTCCTGCCACGCACACAGCCAAGTGACATAGTCGCCGCCGGCCTCGGCATTGGCCGGCCGCCAAAGGTTGCCATAGTACGGGATGAACACATTGTCGGTGGCCCAGCCGATTCGGTCGCCGAGTGTCAGGGGCGCAAGAGTATCGCTCGAGCGATTGGCCAGCGTGGATGTCATGACGACCGTGTGGGAAGCGGGCAGGATTTCCAACCGTGTGGTCATTTGCAGGCCCAAACGCTTGCGGTCAGCGGCGCGGATGACAATCACCGGCGCGTTTTCGGGCGCGGCAGGGGCTTCAACCTCCACCGACTGCACAACATACGGTAGTTCGGCCTGCTGATCGTAAATCGGGGCGATAAAGCGAACATAGTCCCAGCCGTGGTCGGCAGTGCGACCCACATCCACCCACTGTCCACCCGATGCCGTGCGGCTGACCACCACGCGGAGCGCGCCGTCGCTGAGGGCGAAATCGCCCGGACGCGCTGCGGCCGTCGGACCCTGAACGACGGTTTCGCCGGGCCGGATCACCCATGCCCTGACGCCCCCGCCTTCCCATTGTTGTGAAGGGGTGCGTTTGAGCCGGGCACAGCACAGAACGGCAATCATCGCTGCCGCGACCGCGGCCGCTGCGAAGGCATGATGGCGATAGCGGAAAAAACATCCTGACTTCATGGCGACACTCCCGAAACTGTGTGGTAATGGTGTGGTATGCCTATTGAATCGTTCCGGATTCTATACGCGTATGAAAGATTTTCCCTCTTTTCATTCGGCGCACAACGGACGGGAATGAAACACAATCGCCCCGCAAAAGGCAACCCTCGTTTAACTGGGCGGCGTCCTTCGACGTCGGGAGAAGGTGATTGGATTCTTATTCTGTCGGCCTGAGGATTTCGTTCGCAGAATTGTGGGCTCTGCATTGAAAGTTGACCTGCGGGGTCAACGCCGGGGACTGGCAGGATGCTCACACATGCGCCGCTCCGCGCGAGACTTCGAAAGTATGGCGCACGGGCTGCTTTGCTTGCGATCACTGCTGTGCGGCCGCGAGGCACTTCTTCATATACTCGAGGCTGTTGACGGCGATCGTTTCGGGATCGGGTGTGTAGTCGAAGACCTCGACCGAGACCCAGCGGTTGTATCCGACCTCGCGCAGGGCGCGGAAAATGGGCACGAAATCGGTGTCGCCGAATCCGGGCCCGCGCAAATTCAAATCATTCGCGTGGAAGTGATAAAGATATTTTCCGCCCTCGGCGCGAATCGTGTCGGCCACCGACCGCCGCGAATCCGCCCCCATGGCTTTGACATCCAGATGCAGCCGGAAATGGGGATGGCCGACGGCCTCGACCAGCTCGACGCCGTCTTCCATGCTGATGATAAAATTGGTTTCCTTGGTGGTCAGCGGTTCGAAGGCGAAGGTAACGTTCTTGGCCGCCGCCACATCGCTCAGCCGCTTGAACGTCTCGACCGTCCGCTGCCACGTGAGGCGATAGGGCCAGCCGTCCTGAACCGAGCGCTGGGCGGGCGAGCCGAAGACCATGACCTCGCCGCCCAAGTCGCTGCACAGGCCGATCAGTTCGCGCAGATACGCCTCGGTTTTCTCGCGAATTGCAGCGTCGGGATGATTGAGATAGACGCCCGGGACCTTGGCCAGAAGCCAGTGCAGCCCGATGATACGGATGCCATGCTTCTCGGCACTTGCGCGGATGGCGGCGCGCTGCGCCGCAGTCACGTCGTAGGCCGTCGCGGCAAGTGTGAAGGGCGCGACTTCGATGCCCTCGTAGCCGACCTCGGCGCAATAGGGAATGATGCGCTCCATGGGCCATTGCTGGCCGCCTTGTTGGAACGTTTCGTTGCAGATGGCGAAGTGCATGGCGGCGATCCTCGGACGGTGTCAATTTGGATTTTCTCTGAACTTGCAAAACACCCGCAAGCCGGATTCTTTCCCTCTGCCTAAGACGGTGTCAACCGAAAGCGGGCGCGGCATTTTGCTTGATTCAGCGGGCAGGCCAACTCATACTCAACACCGGCATGAGTCATGAATCACAAGGAGGGAATCGCATGAAACCGTATCGCGTATCACGACGGGAATTTGCCGGCGGCATGCTGGCAGCGACTGCCGGGTTGAAGGCTATCTTCGAAATGTCCCAAGAGACTACCGCATCGGCTGCGGAGGCGGCTGCCGGAAAGCCGCGGCTGTCCGTCTGCATCGAGGCGCTCTTTACAAAGGTGCCCTTCGTCCAGCGGCTCGACGAGGTCAAGAAAGTGGGGCTGAACGCCTTCGAGTTCTGGGGATGGCGGAACAAGGCCAAAGAGCTCGACGCCCTCGCGAAAAAGAAGGACGAACTGGGCCTGACCGTGGCGGCCTTCTCATGCGACGCGGGCGGTGCTTTGGTCGCCCCCGGCAGCAAGGACAAATTCCTGCCGGCGCTCAAGGAAAGCCTCGAGGTCGCCAATAAACTTGGGGCCAAGCGGATGATCATAACGGTCGGCCAAGAGATTAAAGACATGCCGCGCGAGGCTCAGCACAACAATATCGTCGAAGCGCTCAAGGCCGGCGCCCCGCTGTGCGAACAGGCCGGCGTCACGCTCTGCCTCGAACCGCTCAACGTGCTGGTCAATCACAAGGGCTATTTCCTGGCCACGTCCGACGAGGGCTTTCAGATCATTGACGAGGTCGCAAGCCCCAACGTCCGGCTTCTGTTCGACATCTATCACCAGCAAATCACCGAGGGAAACATCATTCGCAACGCGACCAGTCCCGAAAAAGTCAAAAAGATCGGGCATTATCATGTGGCCGATGTTCCCGGCCGCGCGGAACCGGGAACGGGCGAGATTCACTGGTTCAACGTCTTCAAAGCCATCGCGCAGACCGGCTACAACGGATTCATCGGCTTGGAGATGTGGCCGAAAGGCGACCACGCCGAAGCCGTCAAAGCCACGATGAAAATCTTTGAAGACGCGCTGGCCGCTGCCGCTGCCGAACCGGCCCTTGCAGCTGGAGCCAAGAAAGCCGGCGGGACGAAAGAGGGCCGCAAGACCGGCAAGAAAAAAGCCGCGTGACGCGCAGCCGGGCGCATAGTCGAAGCACCAATCTCCGGCCGCGCAGGAAAACTCTAACGCGACCTTTGGCCACAAGCAAAGAGACTAGAGGCAATAGGTCAGAGGCAAGAGGTTAGAGGTTAGAAGCGGTCTTCGCAAATTGGCTGGATGTTTAGACCGAAAAGTCCAAGTATGTTATGCATTTGGCCTAGACTTTGGAGTGCGGCAGCCATGCTGCCGCTTTGCTTTACGGCGAACTCAAACCAGCCAAACGAGGCCTTTTCTGGGGAAAGGAACGTTTCTTTTCACAACGGACGATTAGAAAAAGCGGCAGCATGGCTGCCGCACTCCAAAGCTAGCGTGGCCTTTGGCCACAACCAAAGCAATGGGCACAGAGGCATATGAACAATACGCACAGAGGGATATGGAGAATGTGCATGGAAAATATAAATAGGGGAATTGTGATTTCAGTCTAAGGGCGGTTTTTTTCCAGCCCTGAAAGGGCCGAACGGGTGCCATGAAATAACAAAACTTCATCCGGCCCTGAAAGGGCCATCTAATTTAGCCCAGGGCAACGCCCTGGGGAAAGCCGCAATCTAGATTGGCAAGCCCTGAAAGGGCGCTCTAACGTTGGCCGCCGCCGTCGTTAGCGCGCCCTTTCGGGGCCAAAGAAAAACCTCCCCATCGAGAAGCGAACGATTCAGCCGCGCGTGTACCGGTGGCAGAGCATCTGTGGCCATGATCTACGCAAAAAGGCCATATCTTTAGACGAAAGAGTCTAAAAGCTGGAAAAACAAAACCGGAGCAGGCGCCGACAAAAGGACGTCGGATGCGCAGATGGAATTCGGCTCCGCGGCAACAAAGGATAGTGCATTGGGTCGAACATCGAAAGGACAACCGGCGGCAAACGCGGGAAGACCTCTCCCCGCCAGCCCGCAAAAGATCGCCCCGGCTTCCAAAGGGACGTCCGCAACGGTCTGGCTTCTGGCCGGTTTGCTCGCCGCCTATGTTCCTTTTCTCCTCGTGCCGGTGTTCTTTAACCGCGACCACGTGATGAACGAGGTCTGTCCGGTTTTTCAGCTCACTACGGTGGGCATGGATTTGGACGAAATCCTGAAATTCAGCCGCTCGTGGTGGGTTGAAGGCAATACCCCCTACATCCGCGGCAACACCTATCCGCCGCTCGAAGCGGTTTTTTTTGTGCCGTTGCTCGGGATGAATTTCCATGCGGCGTATGCAGTGCTTACACTGATCAGCGCCGGCTGTTTTCTTCTGATTACTTGGATGCTGCCGGTTCTGATGGAGGCGCGCCGGCGTCTGACGCCCGCAATCCTGTTCTTCGTCGGCACGGGCATGTTCTCGCACGGCCTCCTTTTTGAGCTGGAACGCGGCCAGTTCAATGTGATCGCCATGGCGCTGTGCCTTGCTGGCGTCTATCTGTTCCATTTTCAGCGGCGGTGGCGCCCGGCCGCCTATGCGCTGTTCACACTGTCCGTGCAGCTCAAAGTCTATCCGGCCATATTTGTTTTCCTCTTGGTGGACCGCTGGCGGGATTGGAAAATAAACTTGAAGCGGGCGGGGCTGATCGGCGCGGCCAATTTCGCCTGCCTGTTTATTCTGGGGCCGGGGCGGTTTGTGGAATTTGTCACCCGGACGATCCAAAAGATGAGCGATCCGTCGCTATGGCCGGGCAATCACTCGATCCATTGCTTTTCGGTCACGGCGCAACAGATGCTGCATATTCCCGGCGCACTACTTTCGCCGGTCCTGTATCTCGCAACGCTCGCGCTCTTGGCGACGATCATGGTGCTGTCCGTTCGCCGCAATTGGGAAGGGTTCCATCCGCATCTTCTGGTGGGCTGCACGATCGGCGCCTTGATTATTCCATCGCTCAGCCACGATTACACGCTGTCCTTTCTGCCCGCGCCGCTGGCCATGTTTTTCAGCCGGACATGGAGCGCGACCGAAGGAACGCCGCGGGAATTATGGGTATGGAAGGCTCTGGTATTTCTGATTGCACTGGCCTATTCGACCACAGTCTTTTCGATCATTCACAAGGAAGCCGTGTGCGGACCGTTCTTCTCGATGGCCACGCCGGCGTTGCTGCTAATTCTCTTGGCCGCCACGATGCTTTTTGTCATGGACAAGCCGCACGCGACAGTGGCCAAACCCATAGCCATGGCAGGGGAGAAGGCTTTGCGCGGGTAATTGCAGGGCGCGAGAGGACGGTTCCCATACCTCGCAGCAAGCGTCAGGACCGCCGTCGTCCGCAACACACAGAAGGGGAACGGGGTTGAGCAAAAAGAAGGGCGAGACAACAGTCGCCGCGAATGATGCGGGCCGTGCGGCGGAGCCGCACAGCACAGCCGCGCCGGATTCAACGCGGTGCGAACCTTCGCCGACGGTCTGGCTTCTGGGCGGGTTTCTTCTGCTCTACGTTCCCTTTTTGCTCGTGCCCGTGTTCTTTAACAAAGAGCATGTGATGGGAGAGGTGTGCCCCGTGGCGCGGGTTACTTACGTTGGCATGGACCTTGGCGAAATTCTGCAATTCAGCCGCGCGTGGGCCGTCGAACACAAGTCGCCGTATATTCTCACCAACACCTATCCCCCGCTCGAAACGCTGTTCTTTGTTCCATTTTTATACGTGAGTTTTCCGGTCGCCTATTACCTTCTCACGCTGGCCAGCACGGGATGTTTTCTGCTCATTACGTGGCTCCTTCCGGTTCTGGCCGAGCCGCGCAGGGCGCTGACCGCCCCGACGGTGTTTTTTGTAACGACGGGGCTTTTCTCCCACGGGCTCCTGTTCGAGCTGGAGCGCGGCCAGTTCAACCTGATCGCCATGGCGTTGTGTTGGAGTGGCGTCTATCTGTTTCATGTTCATCGGCGGCTTCGCATTCCTGCCTGCGTGCTGTTTTCCCTGTCGGTGCAGCTCAAGGTTTATCCGGCAATATTTGTCCTCCTTCTGGTGGACAACTGGCGCGACTGGAAGGCCAACCTCAGGCGACTGGGGCTGATTGCCGCCGGCAATTTTCTCTGTCTGTTCGTACTGGGCTTGGGGCCGTTTGTGGAATTTGTCAGCCGCACGGTGAAAAAAGTCAGCGACCCGCCGATCTGGCCGGGCAACCACTCAATCCACAGTTATGCGACTTTGACGGGCGAGTGGCTGGGCGTGCCGGCGTGGGTGATTTCGGCGCCGCTGCTTGCCGCAACGCTCGGACTGCTGGCCGCTCTCGTTGTTCTTGCCTACGTGCGCCGGCGCGAAGGGTTCCACCCGCACCTGCTGGTCGGCTGCACGGCGGCGGCCCTTCTGATTCCGTCCCTGAGCAACGACTATACGCTGTCGTTTCTGCCGGCGGCTCTGGCGCTGTATTTCAGTTGCACGAAACCACCCGCCGCGGCAAAGGACAATCCGGCGCGCGCGTTATATTGGAACATCTGGATAGTTCTGATCGCGTTGGCCTATGCCTCGACCGTGTTTTCCGTGTTCCACAAAGTGTCGGTTTGCCGCGTGCCGCTGCTGTTCATGGCCACGCCCGCGTTGGTTCTGATTCTGGCCGCAGCAACCGCCTTGTTTGTCATGGAAGGCAAACGCGCGGCGAATCCAAATTCATAGGAGCGCCCGTCGCATGACGCTCTTGTTGCCGGTTGTGTTTCTACTTCTGACGTGGTCAATCCTCGCCCGGTCGCGCACGCAAAAGCAGGACCGCCCAAGCGGGGATCGCTGGGGCGAGGGGTTGCTCGCGGCAACGGTGGTTGCGGGTCTTTGCGTGGCGGCCAGCACGGAAGCGCTGAGCGGGTTCAAAGCACTGGGCCGAATCCCGCTAGCCATTTTTTGGAGCGTTGCAATCGCAGCCGTTGTGGCGGTCGGCTGGAAGGTCGGATTTGCGCGGCCAACATTGCGCGCGTTGACCTTGCCGGCGTCATTCGGCTGGTTTGAAAAAACCGCGGCGGTCCTGATGATTCTTCTCGCAACCGTTCTCGGCGTGGTGGCGCTTCTGGCCGTTCCCAACACCTACGACTCGCTGTCCTATCATTTGGCGCGCGTGGCGCACTGGGAGCAGAACCGCAGTATTGCCTTTTATCCGACCTCGATTCTGCGGCAGAACCACCCGCCGCCGTTCGCCGAATGGTGCCTGCTTCAGACGCGGCTCCTGAGCGGCTCCTACCAGTGGGTAAATTTGGTGCAGTGGGCCGCCATGACGGTTTCCCTCGTTGGGGTCGCACGGATTGCAGGACATCTGGGGGCCGAAACATGGGGGCAATGGACGGCGGCCATTTTTGCCGCAACGCTGCCGATGGGGATTTTTCAAGCCACCAGCACGCAGAACGACTACGTGGCGGGCCTGTGGTTGGCCGCCTTTGTGTTCTTCGGTCTGCAGGCCATCGAGCGTCCGACGCTGCGCCACTTGATCCTGATGTCAGGTGCTTTGGCGTTGGGCTTGCTGACCAAAGGGACAGTTTATTTGTTCGCATTTCCGTTTTGCGTTTGGTTCGCGATAGCGCTGGCGCGGCGAATGGGCGGGTCGGTCTGGCGGGCGGCGGCCATTGCCGCGGGGCTGATCTTGCTGGTCAATGGCGGACACTATATCCGGAATTACCGGTTGTTCGGCTCGCCGCTGGGCCCCGGCCGTGAAGCCTCCGACAACGACGTCTATATCTACCGCAACGAAGCCTATGGAATCCGGCCGCTGCTCTCCAATGCCGTGCGCAACCTGACGCTTCACCTTTCAGCGCCATGGCCGGCGTGGAATCAGGCTGTCTATCGGGCCGCCGTGGGAATCCACCGCGCGATCGGCGCCAATCCCGACGACCCGCGAACCACCTGGCTCCATGAAAAATACCGGGTCGCGTTTCGCCACGATGAAAACTTTGGCGGGAACCCCCTTCATACCGTGCTGTTCGGGGCGGCGTTGGCAGTATTTCTCTATGCCTGCGCGCGGAGAAAAAGCGCGACGGCGCGGCCGGCGCTAGTCTACACGGCCTGCCTTGCCGGAGCGGCCCTTCTCTTTTGTCTGCTTTTGCGATGGCAGCCATGGCACGGGCGGCTCCATCTGCCGCTGTTCCTGGCGGCCGCACCCGTATTTGGACGCATCGTGGCGCAGCCGGCGGTTTGGAAGTGGCTGGGAAGACCGGCCGTGGCCTTGATGCTCATAGCGGCATTCCCGACGGCGGCGCTGCATCGGGCGCGGCCGGTTTTCGGCGGCAACAGCGTGTTCCTCGGCCCGAAGCACGAAAAAATCGTGCGCAATTATCCGCTGGAGGTGTTCCTGCCCGCGCTCCAGTTTATCGGCGAAAACCGCTGCCGCCATGTCGGGCTGTTGCTCTACGGCGACGCCCCGGAGTTCAGCATCTGGTTTGCACAGGAGATCATTGGCGACTGGCCCGTGCGGTTCGAGCACGTCGGCGTGCGCAATCCATCGCGCGCACTCGCGCCGCCGGTCTATCCGCCGCACATCTTGTCGGTCGGCTACGCGCCCGAACGCGTGCTGATCCTGAATGGCAAACGCTATACACTGATTTATTCGGAGGGCGCCGTCAATGGCTACCGCGCGGAGCAGTAGGTCTCGGGAGCTTCTCCCAAAATCGGGAGAGGTTGTTCGATCATGCTGTGGCCTTATTGGGGCGGGAAGGGCGAAAAGGAAAAGGCCGAGGTCGCGCCCTTGTCATTATGCACAAATCAGCGTACGCTTTGGGTGTGCGCTTTGGACTGCGGCAGCCATGCTGCCGCTTTGGTTTGCGCCAAGTTCAAACCTGCCAAGCGTGGGTTTTCCTCTCAGC
>JAOAGV010000061.1 GCA_026415575.1 Candidatus Sumerlaeia bacterium | reverse complement strand
CCTTGGATGCGACCGACAAGTAGGCGGTGATTGCCGTCGGCGCGCCTTCATAGACATCGGGGCACCACGAATGGAACGGCACAAGGGCCATTTTGAATCCGAGGCCCACCAGAAGAAAAATCAGCCCGACGCCCAAAGCGGCGGCTTTTTCCGGCGCCACGCGATAAAGGTCCGGCAGGGTGGTTGTTCCGGTGACTCCATACAGATAGGACATGCCGAACAACATGACCGCGCTGGCCACCGCGCCGTAGAGGATATACTTGAGCGAGGCCTCGGTGGCGCGGCGGTCCGTGCGAAAATACCCGACCAGAACGTAGGAGGGCAGGCTGATGGTTTCGATGGCCAGATACAGGACGAGAAAGTCGCGCGAGGCGGCCGTCACCGACATGGCGACGGTGGCCAGCATCAGAAGCGCATAGTATTCGCCCGAGCGCTGGCCGCGCATCGGTTTGGCCTGCAGCGAGACAAACACGGTTGCCAGTGCGGTCGTGACAAAGAGGAGGGTCAAGAGCAGGCCGAGACGGTCGAGAATAAGGCGCTGGCCGAAAATCGGGGCGGGCGATTCCAGCGGATGCGCAGCCCACGCCGGCGCCAGATTGAGCAGCAAGCCGGCCAACAAGGCCAGCGTTGCTCCCAGACACGCCAAAGCGACAAGACCCGTGAGATAGGAACGCCTCGCCGGCAGAAACCAATCCACGGCAATCACCAGAATTGCCGCCGCACAAAGCAGCAGGATCGGCAATCCCGGCAACAGGTCATTGAGAATTTCCTGCCATGTCACAGCAAGCAACCTCGGGCCGCAATCGGGCGGTCTCAGAATCCCGACGCGACCGGATAGAGTTGGTGAATCAGCGAGACCATTGTTCCGTCAAATACGCGCAAGGCCAGATTGGGGAAAATGCCCAGCACGATGCACAGCACGGCCAGCGGCGCCAGCGTGAAAATCTCGATGGCGTTGGCGTCGGGAAAGGCCTTGTATTCGGGCTTTAGTTCGCCGAGATAAACGCGCTGCATACACCACAGAATGTATCCCGCCGTCAGCACAACGCCGACGGAAGCCATCAGCGTAATGACGCGCGCGTAGGGCAGAATGCGTTCGTCCGCTGTAAAAGCGCCAAGAAACACCATCACCTCGCTGATGAAGCCGTTCAGGCCGGGCAAGCCCAGCGAGGAGAAAAAGCCGATAATAGCGAGGGCAAAATAGCGGGGCATGTGGGCGCCAAGGCCGCCGAAGCGCGCGATCTCGCGGTGGTGGGCGCGGTCGTAGATCACGCCCACGAGCAAAAACAGCATGGCCGACGACAAGCCGTGATTGAACATCTGAAACACCGCGCCGTTCACTGCTGCGCGATTCATGGCTGCAATTCCCAGCAACACATAGCCCATGTGGCTGACGCTCGAATAGGCCACCAGCTTCTTGAAGTCTGTCTGCGCCATGGCGCAAAACGCGCCGTAGATGATGTTGATCAGCCCGAAGACGGCAATGATATAGAGTGTTGAAACGCCAAGGGTTGTACCCGTCGTGGTATCCATGAACATGGGCAGATTGATGCGGAAAATGCCGTAGCCTCCCATTTTCAGAAGCACGCCGGCAAGGATGACGGAAATGGCCGTCGGGGCCTCGACGTGGGCGTCGGGCAACCAAGTATGGAAGGGGAACATGGGGATTTTGATGGCGAAGCAGATAAAGAACGCCCAGAAGAGCAGTTGCTGGATACCGAGTGCGGTGCGGAACGGCTGTTGCTCGATGAGGAAGTCAATGTCGAACGGCCGGCCGGTGTGGCGATATTGGAAATAAAGGGCCAGCATGGCCAGAAGCATCAGGACGCTGCCAACGAGGGTATAGATAAAGAACTTGATGGCGGCATATTCGCGGCGCGGGCCGCCCCACACGCCGATCAAGAAATACATCGGCAGCAGCATCAACTCCCAGAACACGTAGAACAGGAACAGGTCTTTGGCGCAAAATACCCCCATCATGCCGCAGACCAGCAGCTGATACATGGCGTGAAACCCTTTGACGCCCTTCTGAATGCCAAATGCCGCAAAGCAGGCGAGAAACGACAGCAGGCCGGTCAGAAAAATCAGCGAAACACTCAGGCCGTCAGCCCCCATGTAATACTGAATATGATACGTGCTGATCCAATCGGCCTTGACTACAAAGTAGAACATGCCGCCGGACGACGGCCCGCCCAAAGCAAAATATCTTCCCAGCATCAGACAGGTCAGAACAAACACGATGCCCGTGAATCCGGCGGACGTCCAGCGGATGGCCGCAGCGGCCCGCGAGGGAATGCACAAGATCACCAGCAGCCCGACAATCGGGACGAACGTGATCAATGTCAGCAAAAGAGAATCAGGAACCACCATGGAACGCATCCTCGTTGATTATTCTAAATCTTCCAAAACAGCAGGAGCAGGGCCGTTGCCCCCGCAACCAGAATCAGAATATAGTTCCGCACCTGGCCTGTTTGCGTGAGGCGCAGAATCCGGCCGGCAAATCCCGTGCTCCACGCCGTGCCGTTGACCGCGCCGTCCACAATCTCCAAGTCCATGCGGCCCACCAGCCACGCTCCCGCCCGCCCGGCCCAGCCCCAGAAATTCACCACGGCATCAATCACGTAGGTGTCCACAAGCCGGATGAAATAGCAGAACACCAAATAGGGCAAAATCACGCACGCGCGGTAGAGGTGGTCCATGTACCATTTGTTCAACAAAAGAACATAGACAGGCCGGAAGATTCGGGCAATCGCATCGGCGCGAATCCACTGAAAATAATACACAAGGGCCGCTCCGATCAGACCCGCCAGAAAGACCGTAATGGAGCCAACCAGCGCCTGATGGTGGGCTTCGGGCAGCAGGTGGATTGAATCGGCTGTATGCCCCGCTCCATGTTCTGCAGCGACCGGCTCCATCCCATGGGCCGCGGCGGCCGATTCAGCGGGCAGAGCGGATTCCGCCGGATGCGCAACCAGCGAAGGCCGCTTCACCAGAGTCGAGAACCAGCTGTCCTCGTGAAGCAGCCCGAAGGTGCGGTTGCTGCCGACAAACCCCAGCGACAACACAGCCAGCACGAGCAGGGGCAGAACCATCGCCCAAGGCGACTCGTGGGCGTGGTGATAGAGGTGCTCGTTTCGCGGCCGGCCGAAGAAAGTCAGAAAGATCAGGCGGAACATGTAGAACGACGTCAGGCCGGCGGCGCCGAGAGCCGTCCAGCCGAGAATTCTGTGCGACGGATGCTGCATGCCGAACTGCAACGCCGCGCCGATAATCCCGTCCTTCGTAAAAAAGCCCGACGTCAGATAGGGAAAGCCGCACAGCGACAGCGTGAAAATGAGAAATGTGGCAAAGGTAACGGGCAGCTTCCGCGCCAGCCCACCATATTGCCACATGGATTGTTCGTGATGGGCCGCATGTATGACCGACCCCGACCCCAGAAACAGTCCGGCCTTGAAAAAGGCATGGGTGGTCAGATGGAAAAGGCCAAATAGGAAACCGGCGGCAACCCCGCCGACCTCGCCGCCCACGCCCAGCCCGAGCATCATGTAGCCCAGCTGGCTGATGGTCGAGTAGGCCAGCACCTTCTTGATGTCATCCATGACCAGCGCAATCGTCGCCGAAAGCGCCGCCGTGATGGCGCCGATGTACGCCACAAACAGGAGCGCTTCGGGCGGAAAGAACGGGTGCATCCGGCCAACCAGATAAACGCCGGCGGCCACCATCGTCGCCGCGTGAATCAGGGCGCTGACGGGTGTCGGACCTTCCATAGCATCGGGCAGCCAGACGTGGAGCGGGAATTGCGCCGACTTGCCCATGGCGCCGAAAAACAAACCGACGGCGGCCCAAAAGCGCAGCGACCCTTCGAGACCCAGAATACTCACCGAATCCGACATGCCGCCTTCTTGGACGTAGCGGAAGATGTCCTCGTAGCGGAACGAGCCAACGCTGGAATAGATCAAGAGGATGCCGATCAGCATGCCGACGTCGCCGATGCGGGTCGTAATGAACGCCTTGATCGCTGCATCCGCCGCCGATTTGCGCTCGAACCAATGGCCGATCAGCAAATAGGAGCAAAAACCCACCAACTCCCAGAAAATATACAACGTCAAAAGATTATCCGACAGCACCAGCCCCAGCATCGAGGTGGCAAACAGGGACAGACAGGCGTAGTAGCGGCCATAGCGCACATCGCCTTTCAAGTAGGCCGAGGAATAGAGAAAAACGAGGAAACTAACAACCGTAACCACCACGAGCATGACCGCCGTAAGACCGTCGAGCAGAATCCCCACGCGGACGGCACCGGCCGGCGATACGCCCTCGAGGGCCGAAGGCGCGGCGGCACCAGCCACACCGGTTTCTGCACTGTTCGCCTTGGGGAAGTTCAGCAGGAGCCATTCCCAGCTGCGATGCTGGCGAAGCGCCTGTTGGTGGGCCGCTGCGTTCAACGCGCCCGCGAAAATGACCAGTGCAAGAATCAGCGCAACGCCCATGAACGAGATGACGATCCAGTCGCCATGGCGCGGCAGCCGGCGGTGGAACAGCGCAACGACAACAAATGCCGTCAGCGGCAGCAGAAAGATGGCGATGCAGAGATGGATGAAATAGTCGGCCATAGCCATGCGTTGCCTGTCATTCCTTCAGTTTCGAAGCGTAGTCCACCTCGACCGTGCCGAACCCGCGGAACAAATTGATGATGATGGCCAAAGCAACCGCCGCCTCGCACGCCGCGAGGATGATGACGATGATGGCAAAAACTTCCCCGTCGAGATTGTTCCAGTAGCGCGCAAACGCCACAAGATTGACGTTGGCCGCGTTCAGGATCAACTCGATGCCGATGAGAATGCCGACGGCATTTCGACGGGCAATGCAGGCCACCACGCCCATGGCAAACAGAAACGCCCCGGCGGCAAGATAGTGGGTCAGCGTTATCGGATACATGACAGCCTTTCTCGCTCAACGATCATTGCGCCGCACCAGATAGGCCGCGCCGATCAGGGCGGCCAGAAGAGTCAGCGAGGCGAATTCAAAGGGAAACAGATACTTTCCCAGCAAAAGCATCCCCAAGGCTTCGAGAGTGGATTGCTGTTCCGGCACTGCCGGTTGACCGGCCCAGAACGCCCGGACGATAATCATCAACATCGCGAAAACTGCCGCGCCGGCGGCCACGGCCAGATAATAGGTCCGCCGTGTGGCAACCCCCAGAACAATGGGCAGCGGACTGGTCAACAAGATGCCGAAAAGCAGCAGAACCAGAATGCCGCCGACATAGACTACCACTTGAGTAACCGCGAGGAAATCGGCCCCCAGCAATGCATAAAACCCCGCCACAGCCAGCAGGGTGAACAACAGCGCAAAGCAGGCATTCACAATGCTGTGCGAGAACACGACAATCGCACACGAAACCACCAGCATCGCCGCCAGAAAGTAGAAGATCACCGCTTGGACTATTTCAGGGCTCATGGGGTTTGGGCCTTTTCCGCCGGTGCGGCCTCGCGCGGTTTCTTGGGTGCACGCGCCGGCAGCTCTTTCATTCCCGGCCACAGCCGCTGCCGCTGCTCGTTGGGGTCGGTCTCGTGGAACCGGATGGTGCAGTCGGTGCGCCGATAGCATGCCAGATCCCAGTCTGCCGTCATCCACAAACAAGCCGTCGGACATACCTCGGCGCACAAATTGCAAAACAAACACAAGCCGTAGTTGATCTCATATCGCACCAGCTTGCGTTCCCTGCCTTTCCCTTCCACCTCCAGCCGGATGCACTGCACGGGGCAGACCTGCTCGCACAACCGGCACATCGTGCACCGGTCGCTCTCGTAGGCATGCCAGCCGCGCCAGCCTTCGGGCACTTCCGGCAGGGCCTTCGGATACTCGACAGTGACCGGCCGCGAGAACAAATGCTTCAGCGTCACGCCCAAACCGAGCGTAGAACTCACGACCGCACGCCAGGCGGTTTTCCAGTATCCAATGAATGCTGAGACCTGATTACTCAAGAACAACCGCCTCCAGTATCCCCGCAGCAACCATCACCCAAATCCTCACCACACCAGCGCCCATGCCGATGCGCCCATCAGGCAGATAATCCCCAACGGCACCAGAACCTTCATACAAAGATAGACGATTTGATCCACGCGCACACGCGGATATGTCCATCGAAACCACAGCATGACAAACATCAGAAAGAACGACTTGCCAATCATGTTGACCATTCCGATCAGCGCGCTCAGAACCGGCCCGGCCTCCCAGTGCACTTGGCCGTCCCACGCCAGAACGTGCGGGATCGGTCCGTGCCAGCCGCCGAGGAACAACACCGCCGTCAGCGCCGACACCACATACATCGTGGCATATTCCGACAGATAGAAGATGACAAACCGCATGCCGGAATACTCCGTGTGATAGCCCGCCACGATTTCCGATTCCGCTTCGGGCAGATCGAACGGCGTCCGCTTGCTGCCGGCCAGACCGGCCAGATAGAAGACAAACATTGCAAGGAATGCCCACGGGAAACCGCGAAAAACATTCCAGCTGAAAATCCAGTATCCTTGTTGGTCCAAAACAATGGTCCGCAAGTTCAAATGGCCCGACAACACAGCCACGGTCAGCACCGCCAGTCCCATCGGGATTTCATAACTCATCATCTGCGCGGCCAGACGCATCCCCCCGTAGAGCGACCACTTGTTATTCGAGGCCCAACCGGCCATGATTACCCCGACCACCTCAAGGGCGGCAAACGAAAGGGCATAATAGACACCCAACGACAAGTTGGACACGACAAGAGTTTCGCTGAACGGCAGCACTACAAACGGAGCAAAAGCGCCCATGAAAACGAGGATCGGTGCCAGACGGAAAAGAAACCGATGCGCGGTCTGGGGGATAATATCTTCTTTGACGAGAATCTTGATGGCGTCGGCGATTAGCTGCAGCAGGCCAAACGGCCCGACGATATTCGGCCCTTGACGCGCTTGGATGCGTCCAGCCACCCGGCGCTCAGCCCACCCAAAAAACAACGCCACCACGGCCACGTAGCCCAACATCGCCCCGCAGGCAATCAACATCGCCGCGCCGATGCGGAGCATCTCCGGCACGCGGGCATAGTCCAAGCCGACCACTCCGAGCGCGGTCTGAATAACGTAATTGATAATATCGGTCAGTGTTCCGGGCATTGCGAACAGTCCTGCGGCGGCCTACCGGTCCACCTCGCCCATGACGACATCTATGCTGCCGAGGATCATAATGACGTCGGCCACCAAACAATTGCGGGCAATGCGGTTCAAAATACTCAGGTTGCAGAAAGACGGTGCACGAATACGGCACCGCCACGGCTTGTCCGTTCCGTCGCTGATGATATAAAAGCCCAGTTCGCCGCGCGGCGCCTCGGTGCGAACATAGGCCTCGTTGGCCAGAACTTTCAGGATGCGTGGCACTTTGGCTTGGTACGGACCTTCGGGAAGACCATCGAGAATCTGGCGGCAGATTTTCACCGACTCGCGAATTTCCAGCATTCGCACCCAGTATCGGTCCCAGCAATCGCCGACCGTGCCCTTCAGACCCTCGCCCACACACACCTTGAAGTCCAGTTTCGGATAGCAGGCATAGGGGGCGGCCTTGCGAATGTCGTGGGCGACGCCCGAGCCGCGCAGCACCGGCCCGGTCAGCCCGTAGGCAATGGCAAGGTCTGCCGGGATGACGCCGACGTTGGCCGTTCGGCGAACAAAAATCTCATTGTCGCTGAGAAGCGTGTTGTATTCAACCCACCGGCGGTCCATTTCATCGAGAAAGCGGCGAATCGCTTTGGCAGTTTCGGGCGACAGGTCGCGCATGACCCCGCCGATTCGGGCATAGTGATACGTCAATCGGGCGCCGCACAATTGATCGAAGATGGACACGATGGTTTCGCGCTCGCGGAACCCGTAGAAAAACGGGGTGAACGCGCCGGCCTCCATGCCGAACGTTCCATACGAGAGCAAGTGGCTGGCAATCCGGTTCAGCTCCGCCGCCAGCACCCGCAACCACACCGCCCGCTCCGGCACTTCGATCGAAGTCAGGCGCTCGACGGCCATCGCCCAGCCGAGGTTGTTGTTGGCCGACGCCAGATAATCCAGCCGGTCGGTGTAAGGCATGAATTGAATGTAGCTGACCTTTTCGGCAATTTTCTCTTTGCACCGATGCAGATAGCCGATGTAGGGCCAGACCTCGCGCACCCACTCGCCGTCGGTTTTCAACAAACACCGCAGCACCCCGTGCGTGCTGGGATGCTGCGGGCCCATGTTCACAAGGATTTCATCTGTTTTCAGCGACTGCACCATATCGCAGAGAGTCGGAGTTCCGTACTGGATGTTTCCGCCCGTTATTGGGGCGCATTCGAGATGCCGTGATAGGATTCGGGAGCAACGTAGTCCTTGCGCAAGGGATGGCCTTCCCAGTCATCGGGAAGCAGAATGCGCCGCAAGTCCGGATGACCCGCAAACACGATCCCCAACAAATCGTAGGTTTCACGTTCGTGCCAGTCGGCCGCCGGATAGATGTCCGCGATCGAGGCAATACGCGGTCTATCGTGCAGAATCATCGCCTTGAGCGTTACACTGTGGCCGAACCGAAGCGATGTAAGATGATACACCACCTCGAACGACTGGCAGCGGTCCACCCCCGTGATCAGCTGCAACATGTCAAACTGAAGATCAGGATGGTTCTTCAGGAAGGCCGCCACATCGCTGATGCACGTGGGCTCGATGACCAGATAAGGATCGGCCGTGTCTATGCAAAACTCCCGGACGGCGTCCGGGAGATGGCGCATCAGGATTTCGCAGATGTCTTTCGCTTCCACGGCCAAAACCCCTCGCGCCAGACGCGCCGTATCGTATCTTGCCGAATCTTGTCTTGCAGCCGCATGATCCCGTCGAGCAATGCCTCCGGCCGCGGCGGACAGCCGGGCACATAGACATCCACCGGCACCACACGGTCCACACCCTTGACCACGTGGTAGCCGTGACGGGCATAGGGCCCGCCGGCGATGGCGCAACCGCCCATGGCAATCACGTAGCGCGGCTCGGCCATCTGATCATAGACGCGCCGCAGCCGCGGGGCCATCTTGTAGGTCAGCGTGCCCGCAACAATCATCAAGCCCGACTGCCGCGGCGACGGTCGGAACGCCCCCGCCCCAAAACGGTCTATGTCGGTTTTTGGTCCTCCGGCGGCCATCATCTCAATAGCGCAGCAGGCCAGTCCAAACGTCACGGGCCACAGCGACCATGCGCGCGCCCAATTGAGAACGGCGTCCACCGGCAGAACCAACACGTTGCGCTCCATCTGCCCCTCGCACAGCTGCTCATAGAGAGACAGAATGCGCTGTTCCTGAAACGTGCGCTCCGCCGGCGGCTTTGCCTGGATTCGGGCGATTTCGCCGTCCAGCCGCCGGATGACCCGCGGTTGTTCGCCGCTTCGATCTATCATGAACGTGCTCGGTCCGCCAATGTGCCGCCCGATTGTGGGCGGGTGCTGGTTTCTTCCATACCGGCGGTAATCCACTCCAGACAGCCAAACCGCCATGCATAAATCAGGGCCACGACCAGCACCACAACAAATACCATAATTTCGCCAAAAGCCAGCCAGCCGAGGCGTTTCAACACCACGACCACGGGGAAAAGAAAAACCACTTCAACGTCGAAAACCAGAAAGACCAGAGCCAGACGGTAAAAAGCAATACTGTAGCGAATCCATGAGGTGCCGATGGCGGGTTCGCCGCACTCATAGACTCTCATTTTTTCAGGGTCAAAGCGGTCGCGGCGGAAAAAACTGCCCAACGTCAAATTAAAAATCACAAACCCGACAGCCGCGGCGAGAAACAGCAATATGTTCGCAAACCCATAGGAAAGCGGTTCTGTCGAACCCATCGTTACTCCAAGAAAAATCACCTTTAAGTCGTGTTGGCCACGCAAAAAAGCGGTTACCGAATGGCAGTTCGTGCCGGTTTGCAAACACACTGTCAAACAGATTTCCAAACAAAATACAGATTTGGTGCGTATAGCAAAATCATGCTCCCCCCTGCGTCCCAAAACAATGCATAGCCATAGAATATAGCATAGGACATCAGGCGGGCCAAATGATGAGGGGGAATACTTCTGTGTTCCAGCCCCAATAAGTCCAAGCGACCATAAAGGCAAGGCATGGGACAGAAATTTCCCCCGCCATCGGTTTCTTTTCCGTCTTGGCCACTTCAGGTGGGAAGTCTGAGAATTCGGTCTTTATCCCGCCGACTACTGCGGCTGTTCCATCCTGCCGTGGGTCAGAACCACGCAGATTCGTTTGGCATCGCTCGGACTGGCCGGAAGATACCGCTTTTCATACAGCCGAAATAGGGTGTTGAGCAGCCGTCGCGATTGGAGCGCAAACATCCGGTTACATATCAGCCACTCGATGCCCCGGACAGCGCGGGCGTTTCGATTGAGATACGCGATGTCCTGCATGACAAAATACGGCTTTAGGGCGCGCTGAAGCGAGTCGGCCGTGAAATGCTGATAGTGTTTGCGCGGCACGGGCACGTTGGGCGTGGGTACGGTCACAATCAGCCGGCCGTCGGGCAGGAGCGAACGGTGCAGGCCTTCCACAAAAGCCGCGAGGCTTTCCGGCGGAATATGTTCGAGGGTCTCGACCGCCGTGACGACATCGAATTGTTGCGGCATTGCCAGCGGACCGCAGAAGTCGGCGCAAACCCATTCGACATCCGGGCAAAAGGCTTGGGCAAAGTGAATGGCCGCTTCCGATCGGTCAATGCCAACCAGTGTCCGGTCGGGGAAACGCGCCCGCAGCTCGACCAGAAGCCGCCCGTCTCCACAGCCGACATCGAGGAGTGATCGAAACGGCTGAGACTCGATTTTACCGATCACAAAGCGAAGATAGGAAAGGTATTCATAGCCCCATCGCCACGTGCGCGTCAGCGAGAAGTCTCCCTCCTCGCACGTCGGGATATAGTGGTAGGGGAATGTGTAGCGGCGTTCTTGGACTTGCTGGCGGTCGCTGGCGGCCATCGGCGGGAACCTTGTCGGCCAAATCGCGTTGCCAAATCATCTACAAGCCTGTCGCGGAGCTTATGCGGTTCCCACTTTATGGCGGTGGTTCCAATTGCCCGCGAATAAAGCGGGAACTACTCTGAACCGCAAATACGGTCGGGGCGGAACCCGACCCTTCATGGAGGGACGCCTTTCACGGCGTCTGAAAATACAGCTGAGAGATTAGCAGCAAAAGTTGAGAAAAAGCAATCGGTCATGCCGTAACCTCTCCATTTTCCTCGCTTCCATGACGGGGCGTCCAGTGTAATGAAAAACCACGTCACCCTCTGGCGGGCTCCTAAACGGCATTCGGTGCCGATGCCCCTCGCGGTGCTTCTTCGGGGATCGCCCGCGCCACCGTAGGCAGAAGCGTCATTAGCGCAAAGCAGACCCAGATCAACAGGCCTATGGTGTAGCGAAGCGAGTAGCTGGTAATGCCGAAAGCAGTGATGGCAATGAGCAGGGCAAAGAACCCGGCGACCACAAACCGGCGCTTGGTCTGGCGCTGCGTGGCCCGCCATGCCTGACCGATCTGCAGCGCCAGCGCCACCGTGAAGGCGGCAAACACGCTCATGGCAATCAGCCCCGACTCGGCGGCGATTTCCAAAAAGTTGTTGTGCGCATGCGGCGTCTCCATTTGGGCCGCGCGCTCCGGATAAGTGGTCTTGATATAATCTTCGAACACTTCCCAGCCGGCACCGAGGCCCAAGAGCGGATGCTGGCGGATAATGTCCAACGACCAGGCCCACAACTGCCGTCGCAGACCGAACGTCGTCTGGTTTTCGGTGTAGGTCTTGCGGTCGAAAATCGAAAGCAGCCGCTCGCGCACCTGCGTCGGCGCCACAAACCATCCCATTACGGCGACGGCGGCAAAAATCCACACGCTTCGCCAGTTGATCATCAGGATCAATGCCAGCGCCGCCACCGCCAACGCCACATATCCGCCGCGTGTCAACGTGACCAGAATACACCAGACGGGCACGACGGTCGAAATGGCCGTCAATGTTTTCAACTCCCAGTTCTGTGTGGAAAAGAATTGCAGCCAGACAAACAGCGTTACCAGAAGCGCAAACGAACACAACCGGTTGTGATGCTTGAACGGCCATTGGTTGCGCAATTCGGTCTGGCCGTCGGCATTGATCTCCTCGCGGAGGATTTCGGCGCGCAGAAACTCGCTTTTCCACTCATGCCCACCGTGCAGATAGAGATAACGCGCCGTCAGCGACACCGACGTCGTAATCACGCCCGTCAGATAAATGGTCGTGATGACCAGCCGATACTGTCGCCAAGAATACAGGCTCTCGACGGTGATGAGGTAAATCAGCAGATACGGAGCGGTGTATTTCCGGACATATTGCAGGCTGGCCATCGGATGGCGCGAGCACAGCGCCGAGATCAGTACGACCAAGGCAAATACGTAAGCAAGGGCGAGAATGGTCTTGGTCAATCCATTGTGCTGACGCCAGCCATCCGGCCGATACACAAACTGGGTCAGGAAGACCAGAATAATGCAAAAGTATAGAAACCCGACCTCGATCAGGAGAGTTCTAAAAATCTCAAACGTTGTGAAGTTGGCCTTGCCCGTCTGAACCCACAACGCTGTAATGCCTGCGAACACGCCCATTGAAACCAGCCAACCCGCCACAGCCGCAGCCCAGAACTGCCAGCGCATCGGCCGGATCAGCCGAATCAAAAACCCCGCAAGAACAGCAATCTGGGCAATCAGATAGGGCAGGTCAACCCGACCCTCGAACGGCAGGATCGCCAGGAGCGTGATCAAGGCAATCAGCGAAACGTTGCGACCGACCTTATCGGTCATCGTGCACGCCTTCTGCGCTCAGCGCCCATCCGAGAAGCGCTGGATCAATGCCGGCACCACCTCATGGAGGCTGCCGACTATGCCGTAGGTGGCCACCTTGAAAATCGGCGCTTCGGGGTCTTTGTTGATGGCGACAATGATCTCCGACGAGCCCATTCCGGCCAGATGCTGAATCGCCCCCGAAATGCCGCACGCAATATACAGCTTCGGACAAACGGTCTTGCCCGTCTGGCCGACTTGATGCGAATAGGAAATCCAGCCGGCATCTACCGCGGCGCGCGAGGCTCCAACCGCACCCCCCAACACTTTGGCGAGCTTCTCGATCAACTCGAAATGCTTCGGATCGCCCAGACCGCGTCCGCCCGAAACGATGATGTCGGCGTCGGCCAGATTCACCATGTCGGCCACTTCATCCACACTCTGCAACAATTTGACCTTCGCCCGCTTGGCCGAGTCCGGCAACTCGACCTTGATAATGTCGCCTTTGACCTCGTCGCGGCGGACGGCCGGCTTCATCACCTTGTGCCGTACGGTGGCCATCTGCGGCCGGTAGCGCTCCGTGCGGATGATGGCCATAAGGTTGCCGCCGAATGTCGGGCGTGTCTGGAGCAGCAACCGCGTCGAGTCCTCGATGTCCAAACCCGTGCAATCGGCCGTCAGGCCCGAACGGAGTTTGACGGCGGCGCGGGGGATAAACGTGCGCCCAACCGCCGTGGCGCCCGTCAGCAGAATGTTCGGTTTGAATCGTCGAACCAGATGCGTCATGGTCTCGGCATACCGCTCATCGGAAAAATGCTCCAAACGCTTGTCGTCCACATAATATACGTGATCCACGCCGTAGTGAAGCAGTTCCCGTGCTTGCTCCTCGATGCCATAGCCGAACAAAACGGCGCAGAGCGGCTCGCCCAGTTTGGCCGCCAGCTTCGCGCCTTCACCAATCAACTCATACGAAACACCGCAAATGGTGCCCTTTCGCTGCTCCGCAAACACCCACACGCCTTTGTAAGAGTCGCGGTCGGGTGTCCCGCCCGTCAACTGTGCCTCCAAAACTATGGCATCGGTCGGGCAGACTTCCATACACTGATTGCAGAGCGTGCAGTTTTCCAGAATGACGACTTTTTGCTTGGACTTTTTGGCAACCTCGGCGCTGACCTCGCCCATTTCCCATGGACGCATTTCCACCGCGCCAAACGGACAAACCTCGAAACACTTGTTGCACCCAATGCAACGTTCAAAGATGACGTCCAGCTTGCTCATAATCCTCCAACCCGCAAAAAGGCCCGCGGCCTCACGTATTTGATTCCTCGTTGGTGCCGCACAGCAAAAATGGCAAACAGAAATCAGGTGTAACCATCTTGGCGGCAACAACAAAGGCAAACCCTATGGCCCGTTGTCGCCATGTGCAAGCGTTTTTCAGGCGACCCACACCAATGGCATGCATTTTAACGTTCATTGCTGCGCGGAATTTTCTACACCCTTGAAGAGGCCATTGAGTTTTCCCCGTGCCAATGCCCTTGGTATTACCTGCATTTTGTCCAAAGGTCAGGCGAAACACCCGCAGCGCTGCCGATTTTTTGATACGGTCGGGGCGGAACCCGACCCTCCATGGGGCAGTACGCATTCCAAAAGCGGCGGGGATACCGAACTATAATGCCGTATAATAAAAAAGCGCATGCGATTGATTTTGCATCGCTTGCGCCGGAAGTGCCAAAAGCATATGGTGCCGGAGGAGGGAGTCGAACCCTCACGAGTTTTGAGGCTCGCCGGATTTTGAGTCCGGTGCGTCTGCCAGTTCCGCCACTCCGGCATGTTGACCGGTCAACAACGCAACCCTGTCAAAAACAGAACGCAAAACTCAAGCGCAATTTTCTCGCCGACGTTCCGGCGCGATATTTGCCACTAAATGCAGCAGGAACCCTGTCCGGTTGCGGGCCATGGGAAACGGCTAGCCGACGCTGTTCTTCAATTCCAAACTCAAGGCAGCCGGGTCGGCAATTGGAGCACCGCAGGTGCGCCCGCGGCAGACATACGCAAGGGCCTCCCCATGCGGGGCGGTTTTCCCTTCCAGCGCCGGCGCCAGCCGCAGGAGGGCATGAAACGCTTTTCGGTCGCCTATGTTGGCCAAAAGCAAAACTTTGTTCGGCGAATAGGGATGGCGGGCTGCGCGAATCAGCGCTTGGGTGCGAGCGTTGCCGGGTTCGCCTGCAATAACCACAGTGCGCGGCGAGGCCGTGTGGAAATCGAGAGCCGACAGCATCTGGCCCATATTCGGAGCGGAGCGTACCATCAACGGACCGAAAAGGCGAAGGGTCTCGACGGCTTCCTTTCGCCAAGATTCGCGTTCGGTGATTTCGCTCAGGCGCAACAAATCCATCACTGCCGCTGCATTGCCCGACGGCTCGGGATTATCATAGCTGTCTTTGGGGCGAACGACGAGCGGTTCATGGGCCTGCTCGGTGAGAAAGAACCCATTGTCATTTTCATCCCAAAAGCGCGCGATGATGTTTTCGGCCAGACCAATGGCCTCTTCAAGCCAGCGGGGATCGAAGGTCGCTTCGTAGAGATCAATCAGACCGCCGGCCAGATAGGCGTAATCGGTTAGAAACCCTTGAGCGCGGCATTGGCCCTCGCGCCAAGAGCGCCAAAGGCCGCCGTCGTCACGCCGCAAAGCCGAGAGAACAAAATCGGCGGCGCGACAGGCCGCCTCGATGTAGCCGGCAGTCTCCAGAGCGCTGCCTGCCTGTGCCAACGCCGAAATCATCAGACCATTGGATGCGGCAACAATTTTGTCGTCGGCCGGAGGGGCAGGCCGGTTCCTGCGCCATTCGAAGAGGGTGCGGCGGCCGGCGGCAATTGCCGACTCAATCTCGTTGGGCTCGCGTCCGAGTTGGCGGGCAATTTCTTCGGCGGTAGATGCCGCGGAAAGAACGCTGCGGTCGCCCTCAAAATTGCCGATGGCCTCGATGCCGAAATGCCTCAGCAGAATCTCGGCGTTGGGTTGGCCGACCGCCCGCTGCAATTCCTCGGCGGACCATACATAAAATGCGCCTTCGCCTTCGCCGTTGTCGGCATCGAGTGAGGAAAAAAAGCCGCCGGCAGGATGAGTCATCTCGCGAAGCACAAAATCGAGCGTTTCGCGCGCGATGCGCTCATAAAGAGGCTTGCCGGTCAGGCGCCAGGCGTCGAGATAGACTTGGGCCAGCAACGCATTGTCGGTCAGCATTTTCTCGAAGTGGGGAATGAGCCAGCGCGCATCGGTTGCATAGCGGTGGAATCCGCCGCCGATCTGGTCGTAGATACCGCCGCGGGCCATTGCCTCGAGGGTCAGTTCGACCATGGCGAGGGCATGGGGTTCACGGAATGCCGAGGCATAGCGAAGCAGAAAGGCCAAAGTTGTGGGCTGGGGGAATTTGGGCGCGCGGCCAAAGCCGGCGAAGTCGCCGTCGAATGCGGCGGCAATGTCGCGGAATGCAGGTAAAAAAATATTGCGCGTGAGGGCGGAATCCGCCGTGCCGCGCAGCGCAAGGTTGCAGAACCGCTCGAGAGCAGCTTTCATGTCATTGGCCGTACGCATTACGGCGGCATTGTCGCCGCGCCACAGACGGGCGATTTCTTCAATCAAGCGGCGAAATCCGGGCATACCCTGTCGGTCGGTTGGGGGGAAATAAGTGCCGCCGAAAAACGGTTTTCGATCCGGGGTTAGAAACACCGACAGCGGCCAGCCGCCCATGCCGGCCATCAATTGAACCGACGTCATGTAGATGGCATCCACATCGGGACGCTCCTCGCGGTCCACCTTGATACAAACGAAGTAGTCGTTGAGCCACTGGGCGATGGCCTCGTTCTCGAACGTCTCCCGCTCCATGACATGGCACCAGTGGCAGGCGGCGTAGCCGATACTTAAAAAGATTGGCTTATTTTCCCGTTGGGCCCGTTCGAACGCCTCATCTCCCCACGGATACCAATCCACGGGGTTGTGCGCGTGTTGAAGCAGATAAGGGCTCGTTTCGTGTTGCAAATGATTCATTTTACTCGTTTCCGGCATGGATTTACCTCGCTTCTTGAGCATAGGGCAAGAAACGGGCCATCCTCTCCGCAAGGACTTTGGATTGCAGATTTTGCATTTCGCATTGGGCAACTGCGCCGTATTGCTGGTTGGGATTTTGCCGCACAGGAAAGTTGCAAATATCCTCCGCCCCGAACCCGCCGGAAAACGCTTGCAGTACACACTTGGGCGGGCGACCGGCGCGAGAACCCACCAACGTGGAAACTGCAGGCGATTTATGAAAGGCTTCTACCGCAGAAAAACCGGCATGCCCATCAACGGCCAAATAAATTGCACAAATATCGCGAGGACAATCATTAGCATCAAACTGGCAGGAACACCGGCCATCAGAAATTCGGTGGACTTGAACTGTCCGCTCCCATAGGCGATGGCATTTGGCGCGGCCCCGATCAAAAGGATGAAAGGCATGCCGGCCGTGGCCAGCGAGGCAAACAGGATGACCTCGGGGGCGACATTCAGATATTGGGCCAGCACGATCGCCACCGGTAGTGAAATGGCAATCGCAGCCACGTTCATAATGAAATTCGTCATGACCATGACAAAAAAGGCGATGGCCAGAATGAAGACCAGCTTCGGCGCCGACTGGAACAACACCAGCCACTTGACGGCCAGCCACTTCGCCGCGCCCGTCTCCCACAAGCAGAACCCGATGCTCATGGCTCCGCCGAACAGAAGAACTATATTCCATGGTATGGCTTCGAGATCATTGAGGTCAAGAATCTTGAAAATAAAGAACAGCACCATCGCCAACAAAATCACCGCGCTCTTGTTCAGATTGGCCAGCGCCGGAACAAACGACTGGAGGCTCATGACCGCCACTGCGACAAGAACAATGGCCAGTGCGCCGATTTCCGGCCCGCTCATTCTGCCCAAACGCTCGTATAGATTTCGGGCTCGTTCCCGCAGGCCGGGGATGGTTTTGCGCTCCGGCCGGAACATTATCGCAACGAATGCCCAGATGATGATTACCATGGCCATGCCCAAGGGAAACATATAGGCCGTCAGTTCAAAGAAACTTATCTCGCGTCCCACCATGTCCTTGAAGAAACCGAGAGCTACTACTGCCCGTGCTGACCCCAGAAGTGTAATGATGCTGCCCGCCCCCGCAGTGAATGCCATTCCGATAAACAACCCTTTGCCAAATCGCGTCGGCGCGCTGTCCTCGGAATAGAGCGAATAAATGGCCATCAGCAAAGGAAACATGGTTGCGGCAACCGCCGTATGGGCCATAATAAACGTCAGGCAGGTAGTCATCAAAAAGCAGCCCAAATAGATCATGACTGTCCGTTCGCCCACCACAACCAGCATCTTGTAGGCCAGACGCTTGGCCAGCCCCGTCTTCGTGAACACCAGCCCGAACACAATGGAACCGAGAATAAAACACACCGACGGGTCCATATAGTCGCCAAAGGCGGTCTTGGCCGGGCGGATCAGAAAAAGAGTTTGGATAACTCCGACGGCAATCGCGGTCACCCCGATCGGGATGACTTCCAGAACCCACCACGTCGCCGTCAGTGCGAACAAGGCCAGTGCGGCTTTGCCCTCATGGGTCAGAGGAAAAGCCTCTTGCTTGGGGTCTATGGCATCCCCCCATGGGGGCGAAAAATAGATCAGGGTAAAAAAAGCTACCCCCAAAAGGATGGATGCGATGCGTTTCCAGTCGGTGGGTTTTTTCCGGACGGTAATATCCGGCACAGACGAAGCGGGCGAAAGGATGCCGCTTACCGGCGGGGTCCGCAGAACCTCGGCGTCGTCGGACACAGAGTTCCTCCTTTGGCGGGAGTGAATCGGCCTTGGCCTACAATATGGTCAACAGATTCGTCACCTCATCCATCACGTCAATGGTGCGCACCACGCCAATGACGCGATCGCCTTTGAGCACGGGCAAAATGCTGATATTGGATTCCACGATTTCGTTGATGGCTTTGATGATAGGGTCGTCGTGGCGGATGGTGGCGACAATCGGCCGCATGACCTCCTTGACCGGCCTCTGGGCCCGCGCCCGCATGCCGTCGGCGATCTTATCGTAGGACAGCTCCAGAAGATCGGTGTTGGGCTTGACGGCAAACGCCGTGCGCGGATGTTCGACCGGCTGCGAAACCAGATAGGACGGCTCAAGGCCGCGCAAAATGTCCCGCCGCCGAACCATGCCGACAATCTGCCCGTCGTCGTTGATGACCAGAAGCACGCGTGGACTGGAAATCCGCCCGTCGGGCTTTTTGATCTGATACTGGTTGAGCAACTGAATCGCTTCGCGCAGCGTCGTCGTTTCCGACACATGCGGATACTGCTGGATGGGCACCATCATTTGCTCGGCGGTTTTGATTTCCATGGCGAAAAGGTCTGCCTTTCCTGTACAGCTTTTGTCATACAAACAGTTTGCGTGGTATTGCCGGAACCGGAATAACAGAAGCCCGACTGTCCTTGCTTTTGAGGAGACTTTATATTTGTCCGTTTCGGGCTCTGCCTTGCAATGGCCGTCTCTCCACCCGTGGTAGGCAATCGGCCCTGAAAAATCCCGCTAACGTAGGAACTTAATGTATCCTACATAATGCTCCAAGGTTTTTTCGACAGACTCCAAAGATTCGGCCGCCTTGCCCGTGGCAGCCATACCGGACCTTCGCGCTGCTTGCGCCCATCGCCGAATGGTTTCATCGCGTTCTCGATTCCCGAAGGTGCCCGGCTGCGCAATCAATCCTTACCGCCAGCACGGTTTCAATTTCGCGTTGGTGTTGTCAATGATTTCCTCAGCATCGAGCTGCGCCAAATATTTCGGAAAGAATCATCCGTTGACAATTGCTGCAAGCTCCGGAAAAAACTTCCCCAGAGGCTCTGGGGAAAACCACACAAGCCAAACGGGTTTTGGGACCGTTGGTGCTTTCCCTCAGGGGGCTCAAAACAAGGCGGCACAAAGGACGGACAGGGCATCCATGACCAAACCCCACCAGCTGCCTGGCGATCCGCAGGCGGCGGTGACGCGCCGCACCGAGCAATACTTCCGCCGCTTGCGCTTCCAGCGAAAAGCCACGTTGTTGCTCGCCGTCCTCGCCCCGCTCGCCGTTCTGTCGCTCTATTTTCATATCCAGTTCACCTACACGCTGAAGACCAGTGCGAAGGTCCATCTGGCGGCTCTGGCAGAAAGCCAGCGAAATACGATAGACCAGTATCTCAAGGAACGCGTAGCCAATATTATGGACCTGCTGGAGGATTTCGAGGACGCCAAGGCCGCCACTGCCACCATGACAGTGTGCCTGCAACGCCTGCGCCGGATCTGTGATTCGTTTGTGGATGTGGGGCTGCTCAATGCCGAAGGCATCCAGACCAGCTATGCGGGACCGTTCCCCGACCTTCAGGGGCGCGACTACAGCCGCGAGGCGTGGTTTCGCTCGCTGGTCGAGGGCGACAGCGAGTATCATATCAGCGACATTTATCTGGGGTTTCGCAACAAGCCGCACTTTACGGTGGCGGCCAAGCGCCTCAAGGAGTCGCGCCTGCTGGTCGCGCGCGCCACTCTGGATCCGGAAAAGTTCTATCTGTTTCTGCGTTCAATCGGCTATGGCCGGGGCACCGACACGGCCATCCTCAACAAGGAGGGACTCTATCAGGCCGTTGATCCCAAGCGGGGCGAGTTGCTGGCACCGGCCGGCTATCGTCCGCCGGCGGACAAAGCCGTCGGCGCCCATGAAATCCGAGCCAACGGCGATTCCATTGTAACCGCGTATGCGTGGTTCCAACGCGTACCTTGGGTCTTGGTGGTCTCGCAGCCGTTTCGTCTGGCCTATGCCGAGATGTATCATGTGCGGCGGATTATGATGACCATGACCGCCATGATTGTTTTGATCGCCGGAGTGGGAATCTGGCTGACCACCGACCGGCTGCTGCGGCGGGCGCAGGCCACGGCCGAGTCGCGCGAGGCACTCCGTTGGCAGCTGTTTCATGCTTCCAAACTGGCGGCCATTGGAGAATTGGCGGCCGGCGTCGCCCATGAAATCAACAACCCTCTGGCCGCCATTGCCGCCACGACGGGCCTTTTGCGCGACATGCTCGACCCGCGGTTCGGCCTCGAATGGTCGCGCGAGGAGACGCTCAAGCAACTGGATGAAATTGACGCCATGGTCTATCGCGCGCGCGGCATCATCACGCAGCTGATGGGGTTTGCACGCAAGAGCCAGCCGACTTTGGTGCCGTGCAACATCAACGACATTCTCGACGGCGTGGTGCGCGGCCTCAAAGAGCACGAGTTCCTCTTGTCCGGTATTCAACTGGTGCGCGACTATCAGCACGACTTGCCAACCATTCTGGCCGACCCCGACCGCTTGTCGCAGGTGTTTCTCAACCTCATCAACAACGCCGGCGACGCCGTCAAGGAATCCGGCACCATTCCACTCACGACGCGCTTCACCGATGACTGCATCCGCGCCAGCGTCGCCGACACGGGCAGCGGGATCCCGCCGGAAATGATGGACAAAATCTTTCTGCCATTTTACACGACGAAGGAAGTTGGAAAAGGCACCGGTCTGGGCCTCAGCATCAGTGCCAGTATTGTAGAATCCATGAACGGCCGGATTGAAGTCCAAAGCCAGCCGGGCGCCGGCAGCACCTTTACCGTGGTCTTGCCCCTTCATCCGGAACGCGATTCTTTAACCCGCGCTGAAAAACCTTTAAAGGTCTTCGGCGCATAGAAAGGACCCGAACCATGACAGCGCAGTCACCGGACACGCGAAGAATACACCTCCTTATTGTGGACGACGAAGAGCAGTTCCTTCGGGCTACGGCCAAACGCTTGGAAGTGCGCGGATTTCAAGTGACCGCCGTCGCCTGCGGCGAAAAAGCCCTCGAAGCCGCCGACCAGCACACCATTGATATTGCCATCGTGGACCTCAAAATGCCCGGCATTGACGGCGAGAAAACACTGGCCGCCCTCAAGGCCCGCCATCCGTGGATGGAAGTCATCATCCTGACCGGCCACGGCTCAATTGACTCGGCCGTCAAGTGCACACAGTCGGGTGCATATTCGTATCTCCAGAAACCCTGTGAACTGGACCGTCTGCTCGAAGTGGTGGCCGAGGCCTACAAGCGCCGCGTCATGAACAAGGCTCGAATCAAAGAGGAGCGGATGCAGGAAATGCTCGGCCCCGCCCTCTCCCAATCGCCTCTGGCGATTTTGGAGAAAATCCGGCAGATCGAACAAGATGCCGAAGGGTGAAGAGACACGGCAAACTCCGGCGGGCAAAGGGCCGTAGTTGCTCGGCTCGCCGACAAGTGCAAGGCGCAGCCCCGCATCCGCCGTCATCCGTCCAGATTGTAGTTGCCTTCCTCGAACGCTTGGGCCAGCCACGCCACCATGCGGCGGTCGCCAATCAGCATATCCATTTGCCGGGTGAACAGCAGAAGCCGTCCGAGGTCGGCAAGCAATCGGGCAGTGGTCTCGGCATCGTATTTCTTGAGGAAGGCATGAACCTGATCGCCCTCCTGCTCGACGGAGAAACCCTGGCGGGAAAGGATGAGCGAGATGAGTTCGGCGCGGAGGGTGCGGCGGTCGGGCGCCGCGGCGCCGCCCTGAAACGCAAAGCTGATATAGTTGTCATTTTGAACCAGACCGCATACGCTGTCGAGGGCTGCGAAGTGATAGCCCACGCGCGAGTTGAAATTCAGATACTCCGGCGAGACAATCATGAAAGCCTTCTGCCCGATTTCCCGAATCTCCTCGTCGGGATCGGTATGGAGCAGCGAGGTCGAAAACACGGACATGAAGCCGCGCAGGGAGACCGGCCGCGGCTGGTTCCAGCGGATTCGCGGGTCGAGCAAGCCTTCGAGAAACGCCTTGCCGGGCCGCGAATAAACATCCGCGAGGACAACTTCACGGGACGGCGTTGCCAACGGCGTCAGACCGCCGCCCAAATCAATCACCCACACCTCGAACGGCAGCGGATGGGCAAGTTTTCGGGCCTCTTCGCGGGCGGCCTCGCCCATGCGGTCGCCCAGAAAAAACATCTCCGTGAACGATTTTTCGTGCACGAAACGAATTAGGTCGTGAAACGTCCGGCAGCTTTCCGGCCGAAACGCAGGACTATGCGGATCGGTCAAGGTCAAGGGCGTGATCAGGTCGGCCGCGTGCAGCGGGCCCGGACGGCTCGACCGACCCGGTGAAGGATGGCGGGAAGCAATCTTGCGCCGTGCCAATACGCTCTCGACACGCCCTTGATAAATTCGGCCTGCCGTGGCATCCACGGTGATGACTTCGCCCGGCGGGATGGCCTTGAGGGCCCCCTTGATACCCACTATTGCGGGAACACCGAGTTCGCGCGCCAGCGAGGCCATGTGGCCGGTAATTCCGCCGACCTCTGTCACGACGGCGGTTGCACGATTAAACACAGACGAAAAAGCGGGCGAGGAGTTGGCGGCCACCAAGACCGCGCCATCCGGAAAATTCTGGAGGTCCTCCGGCCACTTTACAATGAAGGCGGGACCGCTTCCCGCCCCCGGCCGCGCACATTGGCCACCGCTCAAGAGCAACGCTTTGGATTCGCCCGAAGGCTCATCGCCCGATGGTTTGGATTCAAGAAGGCGCAGCGGGCGCGATTGAAGCACGACGAACTTCCCCTCGGCCGTCATGGACCATTCAATGTCCTGCGGCTCGCCAAAGAGACTCTCGACTTTCAACCCCAGAGCGGCAAGTCTTTCCACTTGCTCGTCCGTCAAGGCCGGCTGGCGGGCCAGTTCCGGGGGAACGTCTTCTTGCCGGACGCCGTCGGCGGCCGCCACAAACTGGACCGTCTTTTTTGCAATAACACGGTCGAGAATCCGCATGGGTGGTTCGCGGCTGACCGAGTAGTGGTCGGGCGTGATCCAGCCTTCGACCAGCCCGCGCGCAAGCCCATAGACGGCGGTAATCAAAATCGGTCCCTGTTCGCCCTGCCTTGGATCGCGCGTGTAGAGAACGCCGCTGACAACCGGATAAATCATCGGCATAACCAGAACGGCCATCTCGGCGTCGGCGGCGCTCAGACCCATCTGGTGCCGGTAAAGAATGGCTTGCGGATTGTAAATACTGGCGACGACTGCACGGTAGGCATTGAAAATGCCTTCGGGTGGCACATTGAGCTCGGTGCGGTATTGGCCCGCATAGGAGGCTTCCATATCCTCGCCGACGGCGCTCGACCGCACGGACAAGCGGCAGGGGCCGCCGAGTCGCTCGAACAGATCGGCCAAGCCTTGCCGTATTGCCACCCCCAGTTCCGCCGGCAGCGGAACACCGGCCAAGATAAACGCCCAACGCCGGCTCATGGTGGCCAGCCGGACATATGAATAATCTTTCAGAAACGCCCATTCCCGGTGCACTTGATCGGCAAGGCCCGACTTCTGCATCAACAGCCGGAAGGCCGCCGTCGTGATTACAAATCCATCGCGCGCCGGAAGCCCCATGCCCAGAAGCCAGCCGAGATTGGCCGCCTTGGAGCCGGTCTGATGTATTCGCGTATAGTCCGCAGCCGCCAGAGGCAGGACCAGTTCCTGACTCTCGGCCGAAACCCCTTGGCTCAAGGCGAGCTCGATTTGCCGCCGAATGCGGTTGTGTGCATCAAAGAGGCTCGGATACGCGTGGTCGGAAATACGGTTGAGATGAAGGATCATCTCGTGGACTTTGGTACTGGCCAGCGCATAACGCGAGCGGATGAAATCCAACCCCAGCGCGCCGTCCTCGCTGCGGCGCATTTCGATTTGTGCGATCAGGGCAAGGACTTCGTTGTTGGCTTGAAGCAGGTCCTTGAACTCGCGGTAGCGCAGTTTGAGGTCGGAAAGATCCGCCGAAGGAGCGGCGATGTCCGGGCGCCGCTGGAAGAGATGCCTCAGTCTGCGGAAAACATCCTTCACCGACCGCTGCCTTTCCCGGGCGGGTTTCTTGACCTCCATGCGGAGCTCACTTGCGAATATCCAGCCGCGTAACGTTCATGACGCGCCGGGCCATGTTCTTTTCGCCGGTCGAGCGATAAGCCACGCGGACCACATCCCCCGGCCGCGGTACAATGCCGACCTGAATGTCGGTCAGGTCAAAGACCATCTGCCGCTGATCCACCTCGTTCTGCACAACCAGCGCCCTGCCGGTCTGATCGAACGAGAGGCACTGCCCTTGAGCGACATCCACGGGTTTGCTGGCGAGGGCCACATACACCATGATCAGCACGGACGCCGCACCCACCAGAATGAAAATGAGTTTTCCCCGCCCGTTCTGCCGGTGCGCCGCTCGCGCGGGCGACATCTCGCGGCGAGATGCTGCGGTGCCGTCTGCACCGCCGGCCATCTGTCCCAGCATTCTTTTTTTCTCTCGCAGCTCGGCCAATGCACCGGCAAACAGGATCACCATGATTTGGATGCACAACACGCTGATGGTGCCGAGAATCAGCACCGTGGCCGCGATGTTGAACCCGAACTGCTTCAGGATGATCGAAATCAGGCACGCCACCACGGCCAGTCCGAACAGCAGCCGGATGCCGTAGCCCCGCGCATATTTGGTCGCCACCGTGCCGATTTGCGCGCCGATGGCCGCCCCGCAGAGCATCACAAACACGGCCACCAGTTCGATGCGCCCTTTTACGCTGTAGGTGAATGCGCCGTAAAGGCCGGAGATCATCACCTCGAACAAATCCGTGCCGACAGCTACGTGCGTTGGCGCACCGATCAGGTAGACCAGCGCGGGCATGCGCAGCAGCCCCCCGCCGATGCCCAGAAACCCCGCCAGCACGCCGGTCAGGAAACTCACGAAGATCGGCAGCCAGGCGGAGCAGTAAATCCCGGCCGTGTGGAAATGCATCATCGGCGGAATGCGAATCTTGTGAAGGGTCGGCGCCCAGTTGATCCCGCCGGCCCCCATGTGCGTGGGATCGTCCGAATCGGCGCGTTTCTTCCGGCCGCGCGTGGCCTTGTAATAATCATAGAAAACAAGCAGGGAAATCAGCGCAAGGAAGCCGACATAAATCCAGCGCACAACCGGCCCGACCACGCCCATGCGTTCAAGCTTCATGATCAACTGTGCGCCAACTTCAATGCCTGCGAACGTCCCCGCGATCATAATCAAACCTAGCTTGTAATCCACGTTGCCGAACTTGGAATGACGAAACGTCGAGATCATGGACTTGCCGGCCACGTGGGCGATGTCGGTGCCGATGGCGAAAGCCATGGGGAATCCCAGAATGTTCAGGCCGGGGGTCACCATCCATGCGCCGCCCATGCCGAAGAATCCGCCAATGACACCGACCGAAAAACCAATCAAGACAAGTCCGGGCCACAGAATATCCACACCCGAAACGGGCATATACATATACCAGAAATCCATGAGTCGCTCCTTATGGCAGGATATAGTTGGAACCGGTTGTCAGTGTTCGATCTTTCGCGTCTTGCCGAGGTCCAGTCCCGTGAACTTCATCAGGAAATCCATGAGCAGTCCCAAACCCGCACCGACGATGGTGATGCCGGCCATGCAAAACAACCCCGATAGAATAAGACTTTCATTGTAAAGGTTGGCGATGAAATATCGAATGCCGGAAAGATTGCGGGTATCAGCCACCATCTCGATGGCTCCGCCGCCTTCGCCGCCTGCCGCCATGGCTGGTCCGCACAAAAGCGCCCAGCCTGCGAGCGTCGTCCACAGCCTCGCCGCCATTTTGCCCATTGCTGGCCTCCTTTTCCTTTCTCGGTTGAGAAGATAATGCTGGTTTAGGTCAACGAGCCGGGATGCGTCGAAGCGGACTTGCCGCCGCTCAGCTCCCGCGTTCGGAGCACGACCTTTGCAATTGCGGAAGATTTGTCAAAGGAAATAGGACAGCACTCTGCCTTCCGCTGACAGGATTTTACGCAAAGGCGCGGGGTCAGCAAAAAAACATTTTGGATAAAGAATCTTTTGTGCCGTGGCGCTCTTGCGCAAGGCAAGGTCTTGCGGGCTCAAGATACCTTTCCCATGCCGTGCCCACAAGGATAGTTTTCGCCTGATTTGCCGTACCGCAATTGTGCGGCTTGCTGGTCCTCAGCCGCGCCGGCACTTGGCGCGGCCCGGGTGTGGCGGGCGACGGCAGTCGCGCGGTCTCGCGCGACGAGGAGGCGCTCGCCGCGCAGCTGGCGGCGCTCGCGTCGCCGGACACGCTGCTCTACGAAGCGTGCGGCCGGCGCTGGTGGGCGCCGCGC
>JAOAGV010000060.1 GCA_026415575.1 Candidatus Sumerlaeia bacterium | reverse complement strand
GCCAACCGCCGCACCCAGCAATGCCAGCACTATTACCTTAGCTCTAAGAACGTTATGTGGATACATAATCAGCCCTCCGTCCATGGTATGGTTATGCCGGACAACGGCCGGCGCTTTTCCCTGCCGCTGCGGCTGGGAAGGCGTCGAGGTCGTTGTTGTATCCATTGCATCTGTCCGGCTCAATAGATTTTGCGGTTCCGCGACCAAGACCCCGGCAGGCGGCATAAAGATTGTGTGATGCGTGATTTGGCTGCCTCCAACCGGAGTTTAGCCTTATCGTCGGAGGTAGCGCGCCAAGCCTTGTTCGAGTTCAATCGGCTCGATGGCAAAGGTGCGCAGGAACTCGCGCGGGTCGCAGACGTTGTCTTCCTGCAGCATCCGGAGCGTTTCAGGCGTCAGAGGGAGGTCGGGCCGGAAGCGCTGGATTGTGGGCAACCAGCGTTCGACCCAATGAAGCGGAATATGAATTTTCCAAGCGCGACGAAAACCTTTGGCGCGCGCAATGGCATCGTACATCTCGTTCATCGAGAGAGAGTGCGGGCCGCCGACTTCATAGATGCGGTTGAGGCAGCCGGGCGGCGTGAGAGCGCGTACGAAACCTTCGGCCACGTTTTCCACGGCAATCGGCTGAAAGCGCACGCGGCCGTCGCCCAACACCGGCGCGGGCATGAATCGCCGCACCATGCCCGACAAAACGTTGACGAATTGATCGTGAGGGCCGAAAATAATGGAGGGCCGAAAGATTACATATTTCAGACCGCTCTGCAGAACCAACTGCTCGGCCTGATACTTGGTCTGGTGATAGCGCGACGAAGCCGACGCCTGCGCGCCGAGCGCGCTCATGTGAAGAAAGCGGCCGACGCCCGTTTGCACGGCGGCACGCACCACGTTGCGCGTGGCCTCGACATGCAGCTGCTCGAACGTGACGCCGCGCTCGGGATTCTCGCGGATGATGCCGACCAGATGGATCACCGCCTGACAGCCGCGCATAGCCTCCAGAAAAGAGGAAAGATTGAGGCAGTCCCCGACCACCGCCTTGACATTTCCGGAAGCGGCCTGAAGGAGGGGAGAAAGACGCGGCTCCGATTCGGCGCGCACCAGACAGGTAACGACGTGATGGTGCTGGATCAACTGGCGAAGAAGTTCTGTGCCGACAAAGCCTGTTGCACCCGTGAGAAAGACGTTCATGCTGGCTGCCTGTTTTTTATGTACGAGTAAGCGAAGCGGGGGAGTGCGTATTCATCCCGCATGCGGATTCAACTTGGCAAACACATCAACCATCAAATATGCTAAGTGGCGATAGGGTGGCAAGGGGTTCAAGAGAAAAATGGATAAGTTAAAAACCAGTAAATCCCCCCTGTCGCCTGGGCCGGCGATTCCCCTCGCGGCGTGGTTGGCCATGGCGCAGTCGGTATGGAAAGTTTTACGCCGCATGTTGGCCCGTCCCGGCCCGTTGACGCTGGAAGGGTTCATCTTTATTCTATTGGCTTTTGGAATTGGCCTGGCCGCGACCAATACCGGCACCAATCTCCTGTATCTGATCTTCTCTCTCATGCTGGCTTTCCTCGTTGTTTCAGGATTCGTTTCGGTTCGAACGTTGAAAAAGATCAAGGTCGAGCGCAGTCTTCCGCGTCACATTGTCGCAGGCGAGACCGTGGACATTCGCGTCACCGTCCGCAACAACAAACGTTTGGCCTGCTCCTACGGTTTGCAAGTCAGCGACACGTTGCGCGACGGCACGGTAGCCGGCTGCTGCTATTTCCTGCGCGTTCCGCCGCGCGGCGAGGCCTCGGCCGTGTACCCCTGTGTGTTTCATCGGCGCGGATTGTATCCGTTTTATCGCCTCGTTGTGACCACGACATACCCGTTCGGTCTGGTGCGACGGTCAGTTTCGATCGCCGCCAACCAGGATGTATTGGTTTATCCGCAGATACTGCCGTGGGAACGGCTCGGATTGGAGTCACCGCCCGATCTGGGCGAACGCGAGTCGCGCCGCAAGGGCGCGGGCACAAGTCTCTACGGTCTGCGCGAGCAGCATCCCAGCGAAGGGGCGCGGTGGATTCACTGGAAAAAAACCGCGCAGACCGACCGCTTGATGCGGCGCGAATTCGAGGCCGAAGAAAAAAAGAACGTCTGCCTTGTTCTCGACAACGGCCTGCACGACCCGGGTGATCCTGCGCAGATCGAGGCCTTCGAGCACGCGGTGATTCTGACCGCATCCGTCGCCCATCACCTGCTTCGCAGCGACCATCAGGTGGAACTGGTGACGCGCAGCGGACGGATCGCCTACAACACCGGACCGCACCAGCGGTATCGAATTCTGCGGGCGCTGGCCTTGATCCAGCCGGTGGTATTGACCGACGAAAAGCCCTTACGGCTGGTGGGTGGCGCCGATGCAGCGACGATCGTGTTCCGTTGCGAGGGGCAAGGCGACCGGGTGAGGTATCCGCGGGGTGCGCAAGTGTTTGTGGTTGGCCCGCCGCCCCCGAATGCCGCGTCGGGGGAAAGTATTCGCGCTGAACCGGTGCACAGGCGCCAGCCGGAGGCTGCCGGGGTATGAATGTCGAACGCGACCTTAGGCGAATTGCCGGACTTCTAGCCTGCTGGAGCTTCACTTCGCTGGTCGTAACGGGCCAGCTGACGTGGCTTACGACCATCCTGATCTACGCACTCTTCGCTTTTGTGTTCTGGCAGCGGCGCTTGTGCGAGCGAATCGCGCCCATGGTGTGGCGCATCGCCAATCTGGCGGTATTTGCGACCGCGCTCGCCTGTGCCCGATATGATTTGGGCAACACGCTGGTCTATGGCACGGCGTATTTGCAGTTGCAGCAGATCATTCGGGCCAAAACCGTCCGGGATTATTCCTGGCTGCTTATGGTCAGTTTCTTTCAGTTGGTGCTGGCCGGCGCTGTTTCCTCCGAGCTCAGCTTTTTGGTCATTGTCATCATCTATCTGGCCGTGGGCGTTGTGGCGATTACCTTGCTGACATTTAAGCGTGGGCAGACCGAAGTCGAGTCTGCCGCCCAACGGCTGGCCGGTCTGGGCACGCCGGTTTTTCGCGTTGCCGACCGCGAGATACGGCCGGTTTCCGTTGGCCGGAGTGGGTTGGTCATGCTTTCCCGGCCGTTTCTTCTATGGACGGCGGGCACGTGTCTGGCGGTTGCGCTTCTGTCGGTTTTGTTCTTTATCATTATCCCGCGCTTGGCCGTGCGAAAGACGTTTATGTCCCTGCGGGCGTTTGATTCGCCCGCTGTAACCGGTTTTTCCGATCAGGTCTATGCGGACGGGATCGCCAGCATCCAAAAAGACCGAACCATGGTGATGTGGGTATGGATGGAGAAGATCGGCGGCATGTCGCCGGTGCCGCCGCCTGCGCTGCGGCTTCGCGGCGTGGCGCTCGATGCGTTCAACGGAAGCCGGTGGTTCCCCGGACCATGGGCGCGTACGCAGGCCGAGATGCACATGCTCAACTGGTCGCAGCGGCACTTCCGCGTCCCGTTTGCCCACCAAATAAATCGGAGCATCAGTTTGGTGATTGAGCAGGACATGCACCAGACCAAATGGCTGTTTGCCCCGCCGTTTCTGTCCCACATTGAGGTAGAAGGCAGGGCGCAAGTAGTCTTTAATCCCGAAACGCATTCCATTCATGCCGTGAATTATCCCAGCGAACGATTTCGCTATCACGTGCACTCATATGTCGAGCCGACACCTGCATATATTGTTTCGCGGGTGGCGGCTGCTTCCCGCCTGCAGACGACCTTCGAGGATGGCGACGTTGCAAGCGAATGGATTATGCCGGAAAAGTTAAAAAAGTTGTATACGCTCCTGCCCGAAAACATGTTCGACCGCAAGCGGTTGCAATCACTGGCCGACCAAATCACCCTTGGTGCCCAAACCCCCTATGAAAAAGCCCTGCGTATCTGGCGTTTCTTCAACGAGTCGTTCACCTATTCGCTGACTCCCGAGCCTGCGCCGTCGGGCAGCTATATCAGCCATTTTCTGTTACGAAGCCGCTCCGGGCATTGCGAGCTGATGGCCAGCGGCATGGCCATTCTCTGTCGCTTGGCCGACCTGCCCGCCCGCGTGGTCAACGGTTTCTACTCCACCGAATACAACTCCTATCAGCATTTCTTTTATGTGCGGCAAAGCCATGCCCACACGTGGGTCGAGGTCTGGCTCGACGGCTTCGGCTGGCTGACATTCGACCCCACGCCGCCCTCGGCCCTCCACAGCGAGCCCGCCCGGTTTCTTCTCTTGTCCTATCTGATTGAGTGGTGGGATTCGTGGACCGTGCTGTGGCGCCGGTATGTTGTGGACTACAGTTTGGCCGACCAGTCGCGCTTCTTTTGGCGAATGCGCGATTTGTGGATCACGCGCTATCCCCATCGCGGTCCGGATCCTTTGGCACGCTGGTTCGATGCGCGACATTGGCGCAACACGCCGCGGGAAAAATCCGACGAACGCAGCTATACATGGCACGGCCTTTCGCTGGCCGGACTGGTTGCCGCATGGGTGATTTACCGGCGGCAGAGACGGAACGGCACCTCGCCGTCGCGCCAGCGCCGCAAGGCCGTTTCCTGTCGCGTCGCCTTCTATGCGCAAATTCTTGCTGCGTTGGCCCGACATGGCTGGCGACGGCGCCCCGATCAGACCCCCGCAGCGTTCGCACGCGCCGTACTCGACACCCGGCCCGACTGGGCCGAACTTGCCGCCGCAACGGAGACCTACTATCGCGTGCGCTATGCCGGCCACCTGCCGTCGCCGTCGGAACGCGAGAGAATCGAAGCCCTCCTTATGCGCTTGCGTCACTAGCTGCTCCAACACTCCCGGGGTTTGGCCTAACCATCGCTTGTCTTTCTGCATATACGCGGATTTCTCACAAAAACTGTAGCCCACACATTTCCCACCTTTTGGACTGCGCGCAGCCGTGCTGCCACTTTGGTTTTCAATAATCGCTTGCCCGCGCGGCGTTTGTCCCTACAACAACAGGAATGTTTGCTTTTCCACGGCCGTCCAGCCGTCGGGCATTTCCATTTCCACCAAATCGTTCGTTTTGTTTTGCAGTCGGCGACAAAAGCAAAGCGGCAGCACGGCTGCGCGCAGTGCAAAGCGGTGGACCATCGGGCCAGTTTTAACTGCCATACAAGGTCGGCAAATCTTTTGACTGTCCGGAGTATCTGCAATGGCCTCCATAGCTTGGCAAACACCTGCCGCAAAAAGGTTTTTCGCATTGCGGGCCATGTGGCTGTGAGAAATGCGGGCTAAGAAGTCACAAAAAAACAGCGCGCCCGAAGCGGGAGGAGGGGAAGACCGCTTCGGGCGCGGATGGTTTCGGGGAAGTGACCGGTCGTGTTTGCCCAAAACACGCGGGCACCCGTCACCGGATATGGGGGAAGTCTTACTTGGCCTTGGGGGCAGCGCCGCCCTCGCCGCCGCGACGACGGCCTTCGCCGCCGGCGCCACCGCGACCGCCAAAACCGCCCATCGTCATGCGGCTTTCGCGGAACCTCGTGGCCAGTTCTTCGCCGATAATCGGCGCGAGTTCCTTGGCGGTGGCTTCGCGCAGTTTCTGCAATTCTGCGCGCATTTCCTCGCCGCCGGCTCCTTGCTTCTCGCGCATTTTTTGCATCAGTTCGGCTGCAGCCTTGTTGTATTTGGCCAGTGCCGGAAGCGCTTGGTTGATTTTAGCTTCCTCCAGATTGGCCCCCAGCCACGTGGCTACCGTGCGGTCCAAGCCGCCCATGCCGATTATTCCGGCGGCCTTTTTGGCCTGTTCTTCAGTCAGGTTGGCCTGAAGCATGGCCTGCATGGCTTTTTGATTCTCCTGGTTCAGCTTCAGGAAGGCATCGCCTCCCGCGCCGCCGCCAGCCTTGAAGGCTTCCATCATGCGCTTGGACGCGGCCTCTTGCTCAGCCACATAGGCGGCTACGAACTTGTCCATCTTGTCGCCGGTCAGGCCAACTTCTTTGCCGACATATTTTGCCACGATTGTGGCGGCTTCCTTCATCTGTTTGGCGCGGCCTTCGCCGCCGGCCCCAGCCCGTCCGCCTCCCGGACCTTGCTCAGCCGGTGCGGCAAAGCTAAACATGGCCAAGGCGGCAAACATGGCCGTCAAACCCAGTACCCGTTTCCACTCCTTCATAGTTTGTCCTCCTTGCAACACGCAATGTGGTTGCGCCGCGGTTTGCTGCCGAGTCGTGTTCTCGTGCTACTGCACCGCGACCCGAAAAACTCTCTGTGCCAAAGGCACGTCTCCCCATTTGATACCCCTCTGTGAAACATTCGGGTTTTTTGCACGTCCCCCCTCTTTCCTCACCCCTCTTTCGTCCTGAATGGCATTGTCTCGTTCGCCGGTTTGAACGAGCCAGCGACCGACGTGGAGCCGATTCCATTCCCCGAAATCCTACTATCCCATAAGTGATAGGAGCAATTTTTAAGCCGGACTATGGCCATATCTACGTCGAAGGTCTGTTTGTATGGCGGAACGGCCGGTTTTTGTCCCGATTCCTTCGGCAATGGCCGGAAAGCGCAGGGCTCACGCTTTTTGTGCTGTGGCCAGAAGTGGAACCCAACTCTATTTTATGCAAAAAGGTGCCGGAAAATAGCCGATATTTTGCGTGTTCTGCGCTTATGTCTATGACCGCCTCCGACAATTGACCACGCCGGCATATCGCTTACACAAACCTCGTCCCACGCAAGGTGTAAAGCGGGCGATAGTGAATGCGTCGCGCCTGCGGAGAATATACCCGCTTTGGAACCTTTTGTTTTTCTTTCGGACGCCGAACACCCCAAAGACGAGGCGTTTCAGCGGCATTTTCTCAGCCGTTCGTAGTACCCGTGGCAGCGGCCTTGGCTTTGGCTTTTTTGGCTTTCGCCTTTTTCCCGGGTTCGGTGACGGGTTTTTCCGCCGGCGCCTTGCGCTCAGGAGCCGGTTCATCCAACGGGATGCCGTCAAGTTTGGGTTCGACCTTCGTCAAATCCAGCCCAAAGCGCTTCAAGACTGTAGCCGCAATATCCTCCCGTGTGCCGTTGCGGTTGATCGCCTTGTCGTTGGATGCACAGAAGACGTAGGGCGCATAGCGGTGGCCGCTTTCGCCTTCATTAAAACCATGATCTGCAATGACATAGACGAGGGTTTGATCGTAGATGCCCAGTTCTTTAAGTTTGGCGATGATCTTGCCCGTCCACTCGTCATCCGATTTGAGGGCATCGGTGTATTCTTGCGAGTTTTCACCATGTTGATGGCCGGCATGGTCGGGCTCGGCGAAGTGGATGAAAAAGAGGAAGCGCTTGTCTTTGCACTCTTCGAGGTTCTTGAGGGCCATGGCGCCGACCGCCTCGTTGAGCCGCAGGCCGTTCACAAACATGTCCATGTTTTGCGATGCATTATACCAGGGCTTGCCGGGGACTTTGACAACTTTCACACCGTTTTCCTCGGTCACGACCCCACCGGGGATGTCGCCGAAACCGGCTTTCTTTTTGTCAATCGCCTTTTGTTTCTTTTGCTGCTTCTCCCATTTTTCATAAGGGATGGTGGTCGGCGGGTCGTTGTCCACATGGCCTTTTTTACCAATCATGGCGCGGGTCTCGATGTTGTCGTCGCCAAAATGTTTTTCCACACGCTCGAAAATAGAATAGCCGACGGGGATGGGCTGATAGCGGGCGTTGCTAAAGACACCGGTTTTGCCCGGGGTATAGCCGGTGAGCAGTTGGGTCCAGCCGGCCTTGGTGTCGGTTGCGCCGCTGACCACGTCAATATCCACCATTGTCCCTTCTTTGGAAAGGGCAACCAGATTGGGCAGTTCGCCGCGGGCGATCATTTCTTTGATGTGGTCGCGCTGGGCACCGTCCCAGCCGATAAGAATGATGTTTCGGGGCGGTTGGGCCGCTGCGGCTAAAAGCGCGCCGGTTGCGAGATAGACAAGGATTGCTGTTGCCATGGAGGTAGATTTGTAGCGGGTCATGATGCAATTCTCCTTTGATGAATAATGAGTGGCCGGCCCCAATAAAAAGGAGCAACGGCATTCATGAGGGTTTGTTGCAAAAGAGAAAAATCGAATGTCAATTCTTTTTCTGGACTGTTTGTGCATACTTCCCTTCTCTTTATGATTGCGCGGGAAGTGTTTTCTCACGTTTTTGGCATTGATGCATCGGGTTGGCAGCAAGATGGGCGGCGGCACTTTTTCTCCCTTAAGGCTTTTCAGGGCGCTGATAAACTGAAGCCGCCGCCGGCCCGGCGCCATCGGGTGTGGTGACCGCTACTTCCTCTGAATAGGCTGAAAGCCCGCCGGCATTGTAGGCCGCCACGCGGTAGGTGTAGGTCTTGCCGGGCAAGACCACATTCACAGCGTTGTCCACGCATGCGGTTACGTTCGACGCAGTGGTTTTGACATGAAACCACATCCCGACGTCGGCACGTCTTCGCTCGACACGGAAGCCGTCTTCATCGCGGCTTCGGTCGTTCCAGACAAGTCGGATGTGGTTGGCACCCAGCGCCGCTGCCTTGAGGCCGGAAGGGGCTGCCGGCACCGGCATACCCGTGCCCGGTTGCAACGGAATCCAAGTGCGGTAGCGAGCCGGCAACCCGGGCTGGCCGGCGTCGGCAAACGGCACCAACGCGCAACCGTGCGCTTCCACGAGCGCAGGACTGGCATAAACCTGACCGCCGATCCAGCCGCCCGGCAGGAAACCGTCTGCGGGCACGAGTTGCACGGGGGTATTGGCTTTCACCCGCGCACGGTCGAGGTTGGCCTCGCCCTCTTTGCGAGCCACCAAGGACAACACCTGCGGCCCGCGCAGGAATGCGAAGCAGCCCGGATAACTCGCCCCTCCGGAAACAAGGCGTTCGTTCAAGTCCGTGGTAATCTGCACCGTGTCGCCCCGCTGCCACACGCGTTCCAGATTTAGGAACTGGCCGGCCTTGCCGGTATAAGTCCGGCCGGCGACGGCGGCCTTGAAATCCTTCGCCCATGCGGGCACACGCAGGGCGAGGTGAAACGCGGCCGCCCGCTGCGGCCACACCCGCAAGGCCGCCTCGCCGGATCGCGGGAAGTCGGTGTCCACTTCGATGCGGACCGACAGCGATTCACCGTCGGCCGTTTTGATCGTGTCCTCCATCCGGCCCTTTTGATAGAGGACGACGCCAAGTCCGCCGCCGGCGAACTTCGTCCACACCGCCTCGGGCGTGCGGGCAATCTCGCGCATGACGCTCGAGATGCAACAGGGGGCGCCGCGGACTTTACCGGAGGGGTCGTGGCGCGCAAAGTTTTTCACGCCGTTCATGCCGGTGTTGTAGGATTGATAACAGTCTTGGGGGCGTTGGCTGGCGAGAAGGTAATTGTAGAGAGCGTTTTCGATGGCGTCGGCGTAGCGGGCCTCGCCGGTGATTTCAAAGAGCAGGCGGCTGAGGTAAATCCAATGTGCAGTGACGCAACCCTCGGCGGGTCCGTCGGAAGTTTCGGCCGGCAGACAATGATCGTCCTTGAAACACTCGTCGGCGCCGCTCGAGCCGGCGATATAAAGGCGTTTGGAGGCGATGTCCTCCCACGCGTTGACGGCTGCGGCCAGATACTCCGGCTTGCCGGTCAGTTGATACAGGCGGGCCAGGCCGATGATGCATGAGAGCATTTCGTAGGCTTTGCTGCGGTTGCGTACTTGGCCGATGTTGGGGCTGAACTTGATCTCCCGCGCGGCGCGGCTGGCCCACGGGTCCTCGATGTCGCAGACACGTTTGGAACCGGTGGTCAGGGTGGAGATGATCTTGGGGCCGGTCGGTCCCTCGAAGGCATCCGCGATATACTGGCAGAAATCGAAGTATTTGCGTTGGGCGGTGTAGCGGTAAAGATAGACCATCGGTTCGAGGATGCTGGCCGAGCCCATCGCCCAATGACCCGACTGCATGATGTCGTTCAGATTCGGGCCAAAGTGGGCGCAGAATAGATCGCCGATTTTTCGGGCTGCCTCCAAGGCGTCGGCGTCTCCGGTAAGGGCGTAGTAGTCCAAGAGTCCCAGCAAGACGTACTTGTGTTCCCAAATATCCCAGCTTTTGAACCGTTCGGTGGTGCCAAGCCAGCCGTCGGGCGCCTGCACGCGGCGCCAAACGGCGATGATCTTGTCCAACCGCTCTTTGGCGGCCGGTTCGCCGCTATAAAGATACATGGCGGAAAGGCCCTGCATGAACTTGCCGAGGTATTCGCCGGAGGGCCATTTCGGATTCTGGCCGTAACTGTCGAGATAGAGGTCCACATCAAAGGTTCTCAAAAGGCCGGTGCGAAAGTTGATGTCCACGCGGCGGCCCAAGCAGGACTGCGGATCAAGCCGCTGGGCCGCGTAGGCCACGGGCCGACAGGCATCGGGAATCTTGTTCGGCACCACCGGCTCCTTTGCCCGCATACGGCCGGCGGATAGGCTAGTAGGGGCGGTGGTGGCGGCCGCCGCCTTGTCCGCTCGCGCAAACAGGCAAAAGGCCATGGCCGCCAGCAGAAATGTGAGAATGAGTCTTGTCATGGGTTTGCTTTCCATTCGTTGACCCCAGTCCGATAGGGTGTGCCCAACCGACAGGCACCGGCGCAAGATACCACATACACGGTGCCAAGATTCAAGGCTGTATCCGATACACCTGCGAGTGGAACTGGCCGGCGGGCGGCAATTGCGTTACCCGCTTCGAATTCAGGAGCCCGGCCGAAAGCCGTTTTGGTTCATCAGCCGGGTTTCGGAGCTGTTTTCGACGCGGACGGCTTTTGGGGAGACGCTCGACGGCTCTCGGATTCCGTCGTCAAGACTATGTGCCGGATAACGTTCTTCCTCCAATCCTTGGCCCCCGCCTGATTCCCGTATGAAAAGACCACGTGAATCTTGCCGTCGGCAGCTTGGATGGCCTGCGGATAGTGAGCCACCTTGCCGTCGCCGGCGGGATTCAAGGTCAACCCCAGCTTCCAGTCCAGACCGTTGGTGGAAACCATCAGATCGAGCTGGTCGCGCGGGATCTTGGGATTGACCGGCGTGTTGAGAATGCAGATGTGCGTACCGTCGCTGAGGGTCCTCGGACAAATGCCCGAGTGCGACTGGGGTAAGGCCGCCAAGCCGGTGATGTCCGACCACGTCGCGCCCCAGTCGTTGGAAGTGGCCATTGGCGTGTCGCTGCCCTTGCCCTCATTGCGTCCCAGTGCGATCAGTTTGCCGCCGCCCAAAACAAGAAAGCCCGGCTGAATGGGGCGGAGCGGTGAGCGCGGAAGTACCTGCACCAGAGAAAAGGTCTTCCCCAAGTCGCTGGATTTCTCAAAATGCCAGGTCAGATCCGGCGTTTCCCTTTCCGCTGTTTTAAGGGCCGGCTCGTTACTGGACGGAATGAGAATGGTTCCGTCCGGCAACTGGATGGGCGGGTTCTTGGTCGGGCCGCACAGTTTGCCACCCACAATGCGCGGGTCCTCGCCGAGCGGACGCGGCGGCGACCAAGTGCGGCCGTTGTCGGTGGAATGGCGCACCACCCCCCACATGTTGGCCCGGGGCTTCATCATGTCCTTCCGCTCGAGATAGGATTGCGGTCCGACATAATAAAACAGCATCAACGGCGCACCCTTCGGTTGAAAGAGGACGACGTTTTCGAGTGTGAAATCGTCGCCGCTCTCGGAGCCGGTGGCGAGAATGCGGGGCAGCGTCCAACGGCCGTTTTCGTAGGTGGACATCCAAGCCTCGTTGTTGGACACGCGGTCAATATCGCGCCTCCAGCCGGCGATAATCGTGCCGTCGGTCGTTTGCACGATGGTCGCGGCATGGCTGCCGGACCACGGCCCGGATTCCGGCTCGAAGATGTTCTGCTCGGACTCGATGCGGAACTGCTCGGCGAGTGCGGCGAAAGCGCCGCCGGCGCAGAAAACCAACACAATCCCAAGAGAATGGAGTGCAGGCCGGGCCCGTGCGAATGCCTTCACGGGAATTATCCTTTGGTCTTGTCGGGGATCGTATGCGCTTCCCCGTAGTGCAAGCAGATCATGTTTCCCGACCGACTCCTAAAGCCATTGAAATGTGCCTACGGGTTTTATGTCTTGGGGGAGTTTTGCAGAGCACCTCTCTACTTTTTCAGGCTCGCGAGGTATTCATCCACATTGGCAGAGGTAATCCGCCGGGTCGGCAGCGAGATGCGCGGCGGCACTTTTTCGCCCTTGAGGATTTTCAGGGCGGCGTGAAGGCCCTCGACGCCGGGGGGCGGATATACGAACGTTGCGGCCAGCTGGCCGTTTTTCACCCACATGCAGCCTTCTTCGGGAATCGCGTCAATGCCGACAAACTTGATGTCCTTCTCGCGCTTGGCATCCTTGGCCGCCAGATAGGCGCCGAAGGCCATCGGGTCGTTGTGCGCATAGACAAGATCAATTTTCGGCAGCGTTTTTAGGGCCGTTTCCATAATGTTGTAGCCCTTTTCCTGCTTCCAGTCGCCGTCTTGGTTGCCCTCGACTTTGATGCCCTTTTCCTTGCCGACAATTTCGTGGAAGCCGTTGTGGCGGTCTTGGGCGGGGGGCGAGGCCATGCCGCCCCAGATTTCATAGATGACGCCCTGAGCCTTGCCGGGGCCGCCCAGCGCCTCGACGGCGTAGCGACCGGCTTCGCGCCCGATTTCAAGATTGTCGCCGCCGATCCAGCAGGCGTAGTTCTTGGTGTTGACATCGCGGTCGAGAACGATGACGGGGATGCCGGCCTTGGTGGCGCGCTCGACCACCTCGGTCAGGCCGGGGGCTTCCTTGGGCGAGATCAGGATGGCGTCCATCTTGCGCGTGATGAAGCTTTCCATATCGGCGACCTGCTTTTCGGTGCGGTCTTGGGCGTCGAGAACGACGAGTTTGACGTCGGGCATTTTGGCCGCCTCGGCCTCGAGCAGGCGGTTGAAAAGCGCGCGCCATGGCTCGGTTGTGGTGCATTGCGAGAACCCGATGACATATTGCTTTTTGGCCGTGTCGGTTGTTTTATCGCCGGATTTTTGGGGCGCGGGTTTTTCGGCGCAGGCGGTGACGAAAAACAAACCTGCGAAAAGAACAACCAACGTTTGGAGCAGTTGTTGCAGAGTGATTCTTGACGCCGGCATGGACTTATCCTCCTAATCTGTGGTGGAAAAACTTCACTTCCCACGCTGATAAAACCGCAGCCGCGATGTCAACCGCTGAATGTAGCCTTCCTGCAGCAACACGGCGGCGACGATGATGATGCCGGTGATGAACAGTTGCACGTCGGTGCTGACGCCGCGCAGCGACAGGATGTTGGTCAGATAGCCGAAGATCAACACGCCGACCAGCGTGCCCATCATCCGGCCGCGGCCGCCCATCAGGCTGGTGCCGCCGATCACCACCGCCGCAATGGCGTCCAGTTCAGCCATGGCGCCCATGTCGGGCTTGCCCTGGCGGTATTGCGCGCAGGCCAGCACGCCCGCCAGAAACGATAGCATGCCGGAGATGGCATAGACGGCGGTTTTCACTCCGTCCACATTAATACCCGACAAGCGCGCCGTCTCTTCGTTGCCACCGATGGCATACAGGTAGCGTCCGAACCGCAGGCGGTTGAGTATGAACATGCCCGCGCCAAGGCAGAGCAGGAAAAACAGACCGGGCACAGGGAGGTTTTCCAGAATGCTTCGCAGCGTGCCTTCGGCGAGCGAACGGCTGAGAAAGCGCGGCGTCCACGAAGGCAGACAGCCGGCCAGTTGGGCGGCGTCAATCACACGCAGACTGTCCACGCCCGGCGGCACGTTGCCCTGAGAATCGTAGAGCGAGTGGATGTAGCCCGATCCGCTGCTGGCGGCAATCAGGCGGGCCGCGCCGTAGGCCGACGTCATCATGGCCAGTGTGACAATGAACGGCTGGAGACGGCACTTGCTGACCAGAACGCCCGACACACCGCCCAGCAAAAAACCCGATAGCGGCACCAGGACGAGAACCGAGAGAATGCTGAAGCCGGTGCGGGCTTGCGGAACCGCCCAGAGGCCGACTGCGGCAGCGGCGGCAAGAAAAGCGGCAAATTGCATTGTCCTCGTGCGAAGGCCCAAGCGGCTGCGCCCGACAGCACCCGCCAGCAGCGCAGCGAGAATCCCCGCGGAGACCGCGGCGGCGGGGACGGTGAAATAGGTGGCCGCCGTCCAGCGCTTTTCGACCAGAAGCATTGCTGCCAACGTCGAGGCCAGCCCCAGCATTCGGCCCACCGACAGGTCTATGCCGGCGGTGATGATGACCAGCGTCATGCCGACGGCGAGAATGCCGTTCTGCGAAACTTGCCGCAGCACGGCGCTTTGGTTGTCCGGTTTGAGGAAACCGGGAGCGGCCAGACAGCCCGCGGCGAAAACGGCCACGACGCTAATGTAGAGGAAACTTTCGCGGAAAATGCGGGACATGGTCTCCCTTCCTATCCGCCGGGCGCCGCGGCGTGCAGGATTTTCTCCTGCGTGGCATCCTCGCGCGCAAACAACGCCGCCGCGCGCCCCTCCCGCATCACCAGAATCCGGTGGCAGAGTTCGAGCAATTCGGGCAGCTCGCTGCTGGCCATGACCACGGCCACGCGCCGCAGAGACAGTTCGCGCAGCAAATGATAGATTTCCGCTTTGGCGCCGACGTCAATGCCGCGCGTCGGCTCGTCCAGCAGAAGAATGCGCGGCGTCATCGCCAGCCATTTGCCCAAAATGACTTTCTGCTGCGTGCCGCCACTCAGGTTCGCCACCGGCTGCTCGCGGCTTGGCGTGCGAATGGACAATCGCCCGATGAACTCATCCACCAGCCGCCGCTCGGCCGTCCCGTCCACCATTCCCCAGCGAACCAGACGGCGCAGCGAAGGCAGCGACAGGTTCTCGCGCAGCGACAGTTGCATGACCAGCCCCGAGGCTTTGCGGTCCTCGGTCACCAGCGCCATGCTGTGCTGGATGGCATCGAGCGGCGAACGGATGACAACGGGCTGACCGTCAATGCGGATGCATCCCTGCGTGCGGTCGCCATAGGCGCCAAACAGCGCTTCGAGCACCTCGGTGCGGCCGGAGCCGAGCAATCCGGCGAGGCCCAAAATCTCGCCCGCGCGCACGTCAAACGAGACGCTCTGGATGCGCGTGCGGCGGCCTTCGACGTCGGCGGCCAGCGACAAGTTTTCGACCGACAGGACCACGCGGTCGTCGGGCGTGGTGCGCTCGTCCTCGGCGAAAAAACTGGTCAGCGGCCGGCCGACCATCATGCGGATCAGCTCGTCGCGCGAGGCCTCGGCCGTCGGCACCGTGCCCACCCATTCTCCGTCGCGCAGCACGGTGATGCGGTCGGAAATTTGGAACACTTCTTCCATGCGGTGCGAGATATATACGATGCCGACGCCCTGCTCGCGCAACCGGCGGATGAGCGAGAAGAGTGTGGCAGTCTCGCGGTCGGACAGCGCCGAGGTCGGCTCGTCGAGAATCAGGACGCGGGCGTTGAGCGAGAGGGCTTTGGCGATTTCGACCATCTGCTGCTGGCCGACAGGCAGTTGGCCGACGCGCTGGTCGGGGGCAACGTCAATGTCGAGCCGTGCGAACAGCTCGGCGGCTTCGCGATTCATGCGGCGGCGGTCAATCAGTCCCCAGCGAGTGATGGGCTCGCGGCCGAGAAAGACATTCTCCGCGGCGGTCAGGTCGCGCACCAGATTGAGTTCCTGATGGACAATGCCGATGCCGGCCTGCTGGGCTTCGCGCGGGCCGCCGAACCGCACGGCCTTTCCGTCGAGCAGAAGTTCGCCCGCGTAGTCGGGATACACGCCGGACAGGACTTTCATCAGGGTGGATTTGCCGGCGCCGTTTTCGCCGATGACGGCATGGACTTCGCCGGCCGCGACAGCAAAGGAGACGTTGCGCAGCGCGACCACGCCGGGGAAGGTCTTGGTGATTTCGCGCGCTTCGAGGATGATCGGGGCTGATGGCATCGTCGTTCCGATTTTTCGCGGGTGAATTCACGCCAAGGGCGCCGCGCTGGTCGGCTATGGTTGCCCGTCTGAGCGGCTCAACAACAGGGCGCGCAGTTGTTGGGCGTTCTCCACCGCATAGCCCTTGTAGTCGTTGTTGAAAAATGCAAACAGACGACGGTGGTCGCGAAGACAATCGCTTCCGAATTTCGCCCACCCTTCCAGTTGCTCCGCCGAATATTTCCCCGAATACCTCCCCGACGCTCCATGGAAGCGCAGATAGACCAACGGGGCGGTTCGTTCGCGCGGGCAGTCCATGCGCACATGGTGAAAGATGCAGAAAGCCGCCTGATGGGTGCGGAGCAGCTCATAAACGCGGTCGGAAAACCACGACGCGTGGCGAAATTCAACTGCATACTCAAACTCGCGGCTGAGCAAACCGAGAAACGCGTCGAGCCGTTCGGGGTCGCACGGAAGATTTGGGGGCAACTGGATGAGAATCGGGCCGAGATGTTCGCCGAGCACCGCCGCGCGTTTCAAAAACTCCGACACGTCGGATTTGACCTCTGCCAGATACTTTCGGTGGGTAATCTGCCGCCACATTTTTACCGCATAGAGAAAACCCTTCGGGGCCTTGTCGCGCCAGAGGGCAAATGTGCTTTCGGGCATCAGGCGGTAGAACGTGGCGTTGATTTCGACCGTGTCAAACTGTCCGGCATAGTGCTCGAACCATTTTGCCGTCGGCAGGGTTTCGGGATAGAACACGCCGCGCCAGTGTGGATACGACCAGCCGGAGGTTCCGATATGAGCGGCGGCAATGGCCATGATGCGACTGAATGCGATCAACGCCAGCGTGCGCGCAAGTCTGGGGAAATCGAATGAGCGTTGTTCTTGTTGTTGGGAGCAGTAAGACGATTGGCCGTCAACCCTCCCACCCTTGCGAGGTGGGTAGAGGCCAACCGATTCATGCTGCTCCGAATAGGCCTCTCACTCCGCCACCCGGCGCAGGCGCAGGGTCTCGACCGGCGCGAGATCATCGGTCAGCACTTGGGCTTTGGTCGGCCGCTTGGTGGCGTATTCATAAGTGCCGCGAATGAGGTCGGCCAGATCGAAGTGAAATTTTTTTTCGCGCATGATTTCACTGGCGCGGTCCACCAGCCGGTGCCGCGGAATTTGCCCGGCCTGGTTGGTGGAGATGAAGATATAATTTCCGCTGCTGTAGCCCGGGAAAATGTACAGCTCCGGAAAAACCACCTGCAAGGTTTTGATCTGCGCCTCGAAATACTCATTGACGTCCGGGCTCCACACGTTCGACACGACCACCCCGTTGGGTTTCAGGCATCGCCTTACCTCCTCCATAAACTCGCGCGTGGTCAGGTGAAAAGGAATCGAGGCCGTGTTGTAAGCGTCGAGAAAGATGATGTCATACTTCTTTTTCGTCCGGCTGATATGTACGCGGCCGTCGCGGTTGATCACCGTCATGCTGGTATCTTCGACAAAGTGAAAATACTTCTTGGCCACCTCAACCACCACGGGGTCTATGTCCACGATGTCTATGACCATCTTCGGATAATGGTGTCGGAGGAATTTGGGCATCGAGCCGCCGCCCAGCCCCACGATCAGCACATCGCGCGGGTCCTTCTCAAAGAAGGCCAGACCCGCCATGGCCAGCCGCGCATACGTGTAATGCAGGAAGATCGGGTCGCTGATTTTCATCGCGCTTTGCGTGCCCCGCGTTTCATCGAACGACAAGTAGCGGAAACCGTCTTCCTCGGTCACACGAACGTGGTGATACGGCGACTCGCCGTCAAAGAGCACATCGAACGGCCGGGCGGTTGTTGCCACTGCCGCCAGTAGTGCCGCAATCCATAGCCATCGAGATTTCATTCCCGCCTCCTGATGTTTCGTCTTGGTGCAATAGATGCCGGCGGCTCTCGTTCCCGCCTCATTCCGGCGACACATACCCTGTCTGTCTCGACTCGACAAAATCAATCTCTTTCGGCATTGCGCTTGGCGCGAAAGTAGTCGGTCAAGAGCCTGCCGCATTCGTCGGCCAGCATTCCACGCACAACGCGCACGCGATGATTCCAGCCGTGATCGCCGAACAGATCAATCCGTGTGCCTGCCGCACCGAACTTGACGTTGTCCGCACCGAAATACACCGCCTCAATCCGCGCCAAAAGAATCGCCCCTGCGCACATGGCGCACGGTTCGAGCGTTACAAATATCTCGCACCCGTCCAGCCGCCAGTCGCCGAGCCGGTCGGCCGCCTGCCGCAAGGCGAGCAGCTCCGCATGCGCTGTCGGATCGCGCAATTCCATTTTCCGGTCGTGGGCCGAGGCGATTGCCTGGTTGTCGCGGACCACTACGGCACCGACAGGGACTTCGTCGGCTGCAGCGGCGCTGCGGGCTTCTTCCAGAGCCAGACGCATCCATTGCTCGGCACGGGCAAGGTCGCTCATGGTGCGGCCGCCTTTCGCGCATTCATGATGCGCTGCTTGGGCAGATGGACCACGGCGCCGTTGGGAAGTTCCACGCGCAGCGAGCCGCCCACGTCGCCGACGATGCGGCAGGCCAGCGGCTTGTCGCCGACAAGAACGACAAGGTCGGGATAGGGATTGGGCGTGGGAGCAGGTGGGGGAGGGGGCTTGGGCGGCACAACCGGCCGCGGCGGCAAGTCCGGGATTGGCGCAGCTTTCACCGTGTTGACCTTGCCGCCGGGCAGCGTGGCCAGCGAGGGCCGCGTGCGCGTCGAGGCGGCGGAAAAGGCTGACAGCGTCGGCGCCGCGTCCTTTGGCAGACCGGACATCGAGGAGGCCGTCACCACCGGCGCCGTGCTGGGCACGACCGCACCCTTCGCGGCTTCTGCGCCCGCGGGCGGCGGGGTCCCTTTCATGCGCAGCACTTCGTTCAGAGGCAGCGGCGGCGGGATCACATTGAACAACGACAGAGGCTCGCTGGTTCTCTCGATGGCAAACTGAAACACCACCGGCCCGGGGCCGGGTAATGCGGTTGCCGTGGGAGAAGTTGTTGCGCCCGCAGTTGCCACACACACGATCTGCGCGACAACCAGCACGGCGCACAAGGCTTTTGTTTTTTGCAACGTCATGCCAACTGCGATTCCGACATGCTGCAATTCCGACACGAAGAATCCGGAACTACTTTGTTTCCTTCAGCGGCCGCAGTTTGATTTCCTTGACGGTAATGGACATCGGGCCGAATTCTGCGCCCGGATGCACCTGAAATCCAATCTTGCCCTCGGCAATATGCTTGTCGCGCACGTCCACCGTCTTTTTGCCGTTCAGTTCGATGACAATATGGTCGCCGTCGGCGAGGATTCGGATCGTATTCCAGTCGTCGCGTTTCTCGATGGTCTTGTCGAGGTTCACCGCCATGAACGTCTGGCCGCCGCCCGGGTAGCCGGGGCTGTAAAGCGAGCCGGAATAGGCCTCGGGCTTTTTGTACTCGAGAATGTCCGCCTGATAGGCCTTCTTCGGCGACTGATAGCGGAACCATATGCCGCTGTTGCACGGCCACGTGCACTTGTAAGTGCAGATCAATTCAAAATCTGAAAACGACTGCTCGGTAAGGAGATCGCCGGGGGCATTGTTCGGTCCCTGCCGGCCAACCAGCATGCCGTCCACGACTTTCCAGTCTGCTTTGCCCTCGGCCTTCCAGCCGGTTAGGTCTTTGCCGTTGAACAGGCTGATCCAACCGGCCTCGCCGGCCTTTTTGCCCTTTGCGGTTTTGGCAGCCTTGTCGGCCCTGATGACCTCGGCCTCGACCGCCCATGCCATCGCGGCAAAAGCCCACAGCGCCGCCACGCTCAACGCCATTGCGCCTCGCACTTTCATCGCTGTTTCCTCCTTCTTTGAATTCGACTCTTGGCGTGACATCCGGGCAAAATGATTCGACCGCGCCGGCCCCCTGTCAAGCGCTCTTGAAAAGCGGGCTTGCAGGAGGGTGCATCTCTCGAAATCGGGAGATGCCCCCCATGGAAATCTCAACCGTTTTTGCCCTTGACAGGCAAAACTGCGCATTTCATAGCATTCGTGCGGTTTCGGTTGGAAGAAAATCGCATCCGCAAAACGCAGAACTTGCCACGCAATCATCCAAGGCGTGTATTCATGCTTTGGAAAGAAAGAAAGGTTTTAGATGTCCCTTCTGAAGGCGAAGAAGCCGCTTCAGCAAAAGGCCCCAGCCGCCCCCGGGGCCGGTTCCAGAGCCACATCCAACGAGCGTCCACGGTGGGCCCCCAAGATGCCCCCGTGCATTCAGGCTTGTCCCAACAATAACGATATCCGCGGGGTTTTAGTCGCCATAGGCCAACGCGAGAAGTTTGGGCGCACCCTCGAGGAGGCTTACCGGGAGGCGTGGCGGCTGCTGACCGAAACCAATCCGTTGCCGGCGGTGTGCGGCCGCGTTTGCCCCCACCCGTGCGAGGAAGCCTGCAACCGGACGGCATTGGAAGGCGCGGCAAACATCAACGGCGTCGAGCGGTTTTTGGGCGACAAGGCACTGGCCGAAAACTGGCCGTTGTTGAAGAAAACGGAAGAAAAACGGAGCGAAAGAATTGCGGTGATCGGCTCCGGACCCGCCGGTCTATCCTGTGCCTACCAACTGGCTCGCCGCGGCTACCCCGTCACCATTTTCGAGGCATTCAGCAAACCGGGCGGGATGCTCCGATATGGTATTCCGGCATATCGCCTGCCACGCGAGATACTGGACAAGGAAATTCAGCGGATTTTGGATTTGGGTGTCGAACTCAGGCTGAACTGCGCCGTGGGCAAGGACATTTCTTATGAGGATTTGCGCAAAGAATACGCGGCGATTTTTGTCGGCATCGGCGCGCACAAAGGCAAACTCCTCGGCATCGAGGGCGAAGACGCTCCCAACGTAATCAGCGGCCAGGAATTTCTCAATCTGGTCAATTCGGGGCAGCCGCCGGATGTGGGCGAGAAGGTGCTGGTCGTCGGCGGCGGAGATACGGCCATAGACGCCGCGCGGGTGTCGAAGCGACTCGGTGCCGCCGAGGTAACGATTGTTTATCGCCGTACGATTGCCGAAATGCCTGCGATTAAAGAAGAGGTCGAGGAGGCGCAAAAGGAAGGAATTCGCCTTGAGTTTCTGGCGGCGCCGGTATCGTTCCTGCGCAACGGCGACCGCGCGTCGGGCATGCGCTGCATCCGCATGGAGTTGGGCGAGCCGGATGAGTCGGGCCGTCGGCGTCCGGTGCCGGTGAAAGGCTCGGAGTTCGACATCGAGGCGACGATGGTGATCGCAGCTATCAGTCAAGAACCGGACTTTACAGGCTTGGAGCACCTGCGCGATCGAAAGAGTTGGATCAAAATAGACCCACAGGGGCGAACCAAGCTGGAGAACACCTATGCCGGCGGCGATGCCATCGAGCTGGGGATCGCCACCATGGCCATTGCGCAGGGCCGTCATGCCGCCGATACGATTCACGAGCAAATCACGGGCGAGAAAGCCGAGCGACCGGTCGAGATGCCGGTGATCAAGAGCGACCGTCTGAAGTTGTCGTATTACGAGAAGGCCGACCGGAATGCCGGCCGCCAGTTGCCCGTCGAGGAACGGTTTGGGCGGGGCCTCGATGTGGAAGTGAACCAAACGATGACGGAAGAGCAGGTGCTAAAGGAAAGCGCGCGGTGTATGAGCTGCGGCCTGTGCTTCCTGTGCGGGTCGTGCTGGATGTATTGCCAAGTCAGCGCCATCAAGAAGTCGCCGGTGAAGGGGGAACCCTACTCGTTTGAATTGAAATACTGCGACGGGTGCAAGAAATGTGCGGAAGAATGTCCGTGCGGGTATATTGAGATGCATTTATGATTGGGAACCGAGAGAGGCGGAGGTCGGACAAATTAGACAAGGTGGACAGCAAGACAAACTAATCCATAGCGGAGGTAAGGAGAATGGCGGAAGGCAAGAAATATGTGACGCCGAAGCTCGACGAGCTGGAAAAGGGGCCGTGGCCCAGTTTTGTCAAAGAAATCAAGGCGGCCGCGCAGAAAAGTCCCATGGCCGCTGCGTTGCTGGGCCAGCTCGAACAGTCTTACGACGAGAAGATCGGCCATTGGAAACACGGCGGCATTGTCGGCGTGGTCGGCTACGGCGGCGGAGTCATCGGGCGGTATTCGGATTTGGGTGACAAGTATCCGGAGGTCGCGCACTTTCACACCATTCGGATCAACCAGCCGGCCGGATGGTTTTACACGACCGAAGCGTTGCGCGGGTTGTGCGACATCTGGGAAGAACACGGTTCGGGCCTCACGAATATGCACGGCTCGACCGGCGATATTATTTTTCTGGGGACCACGACCGACCAGTTGGAGAAGGTGTTTTCGAAGCTGACGGCTCTGGGATTCGACCTCGGCGGGTCGGGCTCGGATGTGCGCACGCCCAGTTGCTGCAACGGCATGGCGCGGTGCGAATGGGCCTGCTACGATACGATGAAGGTCTGTTACAATTTGACCATGGCGTTTCAGGACGAAATCCACCGGCCGGCGTTCCCCTACAAGTTTAAGATGAAAATGGCCGGCTGTCCGAATGACTGCGTGGCGGCAATTGCCCGGGCCGACTTGTCCATCATCGGGACGTGGAAGGATGAAATCCAGCAGGACGATGAGATGATCAAGAAGTTCGCCGACGAAGGGTTGGACATCCAACGGCAAATTGTGTCGCGCTGCCCGACGCGCTGCATGGATTGGGACGGGAAGAAGCTGACCATCAACAATGAGAACTGCGTCAAGTGCATGTTCTGCATCAACTCGATGCCGCGGGCATTGGCGCCGGGCAAAGAGCGGGGCGCGATGGTTCTGCTCGGTGCGAAAGCGCCCATTGTCCAAGGCGCCCAGTTGTCGTCGGTTCTGATTCCGTTTATTGACCTCGAAGACGAAGAATCGTGGAACGACCTCAAGCAGTTGCTCGAGAACATCTGGGAGGTCTGGTGCGAGGAAGGCAAGAACCGCGAGCGCGTGGGCGAGTTTGCGCTGCGCGTGGGCTTCGGCAATTTCCTCGAAGCCATCGGTTTGGAACCGAGGCCTGAGATGGTCGCTTATCCGCGCGACAACCCCTACGTGTTCTACCAGACGGCAAAGAAGGAATAGACCGGGCCGCGGGGCAATTATGTGCGCAGCAAACCAACGAAGAATCGAGACCAAAGGACATAAGGAGACAGAAAAATGGAACGCAGAACCGACATCGGTCCGCCTCACTATACGAAGTTTCTGCCGCCGGTGATCCAGAAAAACTACGGCAAATGGAAATACCACGAGGGCGTGCGGCCGGGCGTCATGGTGCATGTGGCCGAAAGCGGCGACAAGCTGTATACCATCCGGGCCGCCTCGCCCCGCCTCTTGAGTGTGCAGAAAATCCGCCAGTATTGCGATCTGGCCGACAAGTATTGCGACGGATACCTCCGGTTCACCAGCCGCAACAATGTCGAATTCCTCACGACAAAGGAAGAGAACATCGAACCGCTGATCGCGGAACTGGAGGCCATGGGCCATCCGGTCGGCGGTGTGGGCCGCGCCATCTCCAACATCGTGCATACCCAAGGGTGGATTCACTGTCACTCGGCGGCGACCGACGCGTCCGGCATCGTCAAGAGCGTCATGGACGACCTCATAGACTACTTCACGGGGAAGAAGGAAGTTCCCGGCAAGTTGCGCATCGCGCTGGCTTGCTGCCTGAACATGTGCGGGGCAGTCCATTGCTCGGACATCGCGATTCTGGGCATCCATCGCCGGCCGCCCAAGGTCATGCCGAATCTGGCACAGATGTGCGAAATTCCCAACGTGGTGGCCGCATGCCCGACGGCGGCAATCCGGCCCGCCAAGGTGGACGGCAAGGACACCGTCGAGATCATCGAGGAACAATGCATGTATTGCGCAAACTGCTTCAGCGTCTGCCCGGCGCTGCCGATGGCCGACGCGGAGCTGGACGGCGTTTCGATCTGGGTCGGCGGGAAAGTGTCCAACGCCCGCAGCCAGCCGATGTTCTCGAAGTTGGCCGTACCCTATCTGCCCAACAATCCGCCGCGCTGGCCCGAAGTGGGGCAGACGGTCCGGAAAATTGTCGAAATCTGGGTGGAGCACGCCGAGCCGGATGAGCGGTTGGGCGAGATGATCCAAAGGATGGGCTGGCCGCGTTTCTTCCGTCTGGCCGGCATCCAGTTCTCGAAGGAACACATAGACGACTATCGCTACGCAGCGCTGAGCCTGAAACGGACGGCGCAGGTGCACCAAGCCTGACCGGTGGCGAAAACGGGTGCAATTCAGAGCGGCTGAGCGGACGTACGGAAGGCCGAATCGGCATCAGGAAAGGGGTGGTGAACAATGGCTGAGATGACAGTCGAACAACTGGCCGATGCCATGTATGAAATGATCAAAGAAGCCAAGGGGATGAAAAAGTATAAAGCGACGGACCTGCAGAAAGCCATGGCCGAGCGGTTTGGCGCCGACAAGCAGACGTGCAAACAGGCCATCCGTCTTCTCATGGACAGCGGACGGTGCATTTATACGTATTTCGGCGGCAGCTATATCGAAATTCCGCCCGACCAGCCCCCCGCACCATAGAGGAGGGGGCTTACGGTCTGTTTATCGGAGCTGCTCGCAAACGCTCGACCGGCGATAAGTGTTTGACGGGGCCTTTGAACTCCACGCAGTCCAAAGGACAGGTTGAATATCTATCGCCGGTCTCACTTTTATGCAGAGTCCTGTAGGTTGCCGGAGTTTGTGCCATTTCAGCGGATGTTTTTACGAGCCGCCAACACACAACCACGCTGCCGCTGAAGCGAAAAGAACATGCGGCACACCTACGCATAAACTCCGTGGAATGTGAACCAAAGCGGATGTGCTTCCCATACTTGAGCGACGCGAGGAGCGACGATGGAAACCTTGTTGGAGTGGGCGCGCGGGCCGATCTTTCGCGGCGCGCTGGCTTTTCTGATTCTCGGACTCATGCGGCACGCGGTTCTGACATGGTTCGAGAGCGTCCGCGCTGTCCAGCGTGCCGGCGACAAGCGCATTCCTTATTGGGCGCTGGCGAAAGCCACGCTCCAGTGGCTTTTCCCCGTCCGCAAAGTGAAAAACCGTCTTCTGTATAGTATTACGACGGTCTCGTTTTATGCGGCCATTCTGATCACCCCGATTTTTCTGGCCGGCCATATTGTCCTCATAGAGCGAAGCGTCGGCGTGCGATGGTGGGCAATCCCCAACCATCTGGCGGATTTTCTCACACTTATTGCGGTTGTGACCGCCGTGGCACTGGTCATCGAGCGGGCGATGGCGCGGGATACGCGCGCTCTGTCGCGGTTTAGCGACTATGTAATCCCGCTTCTGGTCGCGGTGCCTTTTGCGACCGGTTTCCTCGTCATGCATCCCGGCATCAATCCATTCCCCTACAATGCAACCATGCTGGCGCATGTAATGAGCGCGAATCTGCTGTTCGTCTTGATTCCGCTGACCAGGCCGCTGCGCACTGTCGCCAACGACGCCGACCCTTTCCGAGGCGGTGCGGCACCGGCCGGCGTGAGCGGGCAGCGAAGTGGCGGCATGGCTGGGCAAGGAGAATGAGCGAATATGAGCGAGTATGCGATCTTTACCGATACGACGCTTTGCACCGGCTGCGAGGCGTGTGTGTCCGCCTGCAAAAGGGAATACCAGTTGGGAGACGACCGCCCGTGGCGTCGGGGCAGTGCGGTGGACGACCTTTCGGCCACACGTCTGACCACGATTGTGCGGCGTCCCGGCGGGCGCCATGTACGCCGCCACTGCCGCCATTGCAACTATGCAACGTGTATTGCTGTATGCCTTGTGGGGGCGATGCGCAAAACGCCGGAAGGTGCAGTCGTCTATGATAAAAGCCGGTGCATGGGCTGTCGCTATTGCATAATGGCCTGCCCCTTTGGCGTGCCGCGGTATGAGTGGAACAAGGCGGCGCCGGTCATCCGCAAATGCACGATGTGCTATGACCGGCTTCGCGCAGGGCAGCAGCCGGCGTGCACCGAGGCCTGTCCGGAACATGCAACGCTGTTTGGTCCGCGCGACGAGATGCTGGCTCTGGCGCGCCAGCGTCTCGAAGCCGAGCCAAAAAAGTATGTCCAGAAAATCTGGGGCGAAAAGGAAATCGGCGGCACGCTGGTTTTTTACATCTCCGATATCCCGTTGGATTTTCTGGCTTGGAAGCCAAACCTGCCCGAAACACCCTACCCCACGCTGACGCAGGCTGCGTTGAACAAAGTACCCGGCACCATTGCGGCCGTGGGCGGGGCGATGACCGGCATCTACTGGTTGATCGGGCGCCGGATGCAGTTGCAGGCGCTGCGGGCCGCCAAAGAGAAAAGCAAATTGAACCGGGAAGAATCCAGGGATGACGAGGAGAAGCCATGAGCTCGCGGTTGCGCACTGTCAAAACCGTGCTGTGGGCCATTGTCGGCGCTTGGGCCGCCGTGACGGTCGCCCGCTTTCTGCGGGGGCTTGGTCCGACGACCAATTTATCCGACGCGGTACCGTGGGGATTGTGGACCGCCCTCGATGTCATGGCCGGGGTGGCGCTGGCGGCCGGCGGATTTGTTCTGGCGGCAACAGTCTATGTGTTCGGCCTCGAGCGCTACCGCCCGTTTGTGCGCCCGGCCATCCTGACGGCATTTCTGGGCTACGTGGCCATGGTGGTGGGCCTGCTGTATGATCTCGGCCAGCCGTGGCACATCTGGCATCCGATCATTTACCCGCAGGTCCGGTCGGTGCTCTTTGAAGTGGCTATGTGCGTCATACTGTATCTGGCGGTTTTGATTTTGGAGTTTGCGCCGACAGTGCTGGAGCACCCATGGTTTGACCGCGCAGTGTTTCGGACGGTTCTCCGCCTCTTAAAAAAGATTACCATCCTGCTTGTGATTGCCGGCATTGTGCTTTCGACGCTACACCAGTCGTCGCTGGGTTCGCTGTTTTTGATTGCCCCCCACCGGCTGCACCCGCTTTGGTATTCGCCGATGATCTACGTGCTGTTTTTTGTGTCGGCGGTCGGTCTTGGCTTGATGACGGTAACAATGGAGTCTCTGGTGGCGGGCTGGTTGTTCGGCCACAAGGTGCGGACGGAATTGCTCTCCGGGCTGGGGCTGGCTGGCAGCATCGTGCTGGCACTGTATGCGGTGCTGCGGCTGGGCGACGTGGCGGTGCGGGGCCGTCTGGGGCTGGCGTTCGACGGCTCGTGGCTGGGGTTTTTGTTCCTGTTCGAGGTGCTCATCTGCGCCATTTTGCCGGCGGCGCTTCTGGCCGTACGGCGGATTCGATCCAGCATCGGAGGCCTCGCCGTTTGCTCGGCCATGGTCATCGCCGGAATGGTTCTGAACCGCCTGTCGGTTTGTCTTCTGGCGTTCGAGCGGCCGGAGGGGGTTACCTATTTTCCGACGTGGATGGAATTCACAATTACGCTGGGGATTGTCGCAGCGGCAATGTTGGCTTTCCTTTTCTTAGTGGAACATCTGAAGGTCTATTCGGACGCCGAAAAGGAGGAAGCACCCGCAAGACGCCTTCCGCCCGTCAGTTATGATCCGGCGACCCTGCACCGGCTGACGCCGGAATCCGTTGCCGCACCGCGCCGCTACTCGCTGGTCGCATTGACGACGGCGGCACTGGCTGTGGTTTTTCTGCCGGAGGACGTTATCTTTGGGCCTCAGCCGCTGCCGGAACCGATCCACCCGCCGCGCACAGTTGAGGGCTACCGGATCCGGCGCGCAAGGGGGCAGGCACCGCAGTTTGCACTGGCCACTGCGGCCACAAAACCAACCGACGCCGGGCGGCTACAGCCGCTGATGATGATTGACGGCAATCGCAACGGACGGCTGGTGTTTTTTACCCACCAAAACCACATCGAAGAGTGTGGC
>JAOAGV010000005.1 GCA_026415575.1 Candidatus Sumerlaeia bacterium | reverse complement strand
CGACTGGAAGGCCCGCTTGCGAAACTTACACTTGCATTGAAATGACAGAGAGGAGCAAACCGCAATGCCAGTTCCACGAAGGCGCCACAGCACGACACGCCGCCGCAAGGCGCGCACCCACGATAAACTGACAGCCCCGACTGTCAGCGAATGTCCCAAATGCCACCAGCCCATCCGGCCGCACCGCGTTTGCCCGCATTGTGGAACGTATCGCGACCGCGAATACAAGGCCGTCGTGACCAAGTAGCCGGACCGCGCGGGCCGGTCAGGCGGCCGGCGGCCGGTCTGGCCGTGCCGCCGCGCACGCAGAGCCGGCAGACGGGCAACCTGCTCCAATGGGACACGGTGGCGGGCCATGAATTCCACGACACGATCGAGTCTGGTAACCGTAGCGCTGACCGCCGGCGATGTGGCGGCGTTTGCCGTCGGCTGGGTGGCCGTGTGGAAGATTCGCGAGGCGGCCAACGTTCATTTTGCCAGTCCGATCAATGAAATCGGGCCGTATCTCCACGCCCTGAAATGGCTCTTGCCCGTGTGGATATTGGTTTGTGCCATTCACGGCCATTATGCCCACAAAGAGCGGATTTCCAGTCTGAACGAGATCACGCGGATTTTTCGGGCCACCATTGACATGTGGCTGGCAACGTTTGTGGTCTCGTCGTTGTTCCGGCACTATGACATCGGCCGGTCGGTTGTTTTGCTGTCGGTCATTCCGCAGTTTGTCTATCTGTATGCCTCGCGAACAGCGCTGCGGGCGGCCAAGCGCTATGCAACGCGCCGGGGACGCGGCTTGCGGCGCGTTTTGATTGTCGGCACGGGCGAGACCGCGCGCCGGGCGGTGCTAAGGATCGTGGACCATCCCGAAGTCGGCTACGAGCTGGTGGGGCTGGTCGGGCGCACCGACGAGCCGCCGCCGAAGGCCGTCAACCACGTGCCGTTTTTGGGAAGTATCGAACAATTGCCGGAGTTGATCCGCCGCTACCGCATCGAGGAGGTGTTTCTGGCCGACCCGAAGGTGCCCGACAATGACAAGCTCAACCTCGTGGCGCAGTGCGACGAGACGGGCGTGAACTTCAAGATCGTAACGCAAATGTTCGAGGTGACCAGTCCGCAAATCCGCATAGACGTTCTCGATGATCTGCCGGTCATTCCGCTCCAGAGCGGCGGAATGGGGCCGCTGCGGTCAGCAATTAAGCGGCTGGTGGATCTTGTCATCGCATCGGTTCTTTTGGTGTTGAGTCTGCCGTTCGCCCTGCTGATTGCGCTGTGGATCCGGCTCGACTCTCCGGGCCCGGCGTTGTTTGTTCACGACCGGATCGGGCTGCGCGGGCGGCGGTTTCGCATGTATAAATTTCGCACCATGACGGTCGAGACCTGTCCCTACGACAATGCTCCGACCGACCCGAACGATCCGCGCATCACGCGGGCGGGGCGGTGGCTGAGGCGGTTCAGTCTCGATGAATTGCCGCAGCTGGTCAACGTGCTGCGCGGCGAGATGAGCATGGTCGGCCCGCGCCCGGAAATGCCCCACATCGTCGAGCGCTACGAACCGTGGCAGCGCATCCGGCTCGAGGTCAAGCCGGGCGTGACGGGCCTGTGGCAGATCATTGGCCGGAAGAACCTGCCACTCGAACTGAATCTGGAATATGATCTTTACTACATCAAGAACCAGTCGTTGATTCTGGATTTTGTTATTTTGCTGAAGACCATACCCGCTGTGATTTTTGGCCATGGGGCATATTGAGAGGTTGGACAGGTCGGACAAGTCAGACGGGGCGGACAAGTCAGACGGGTCAGACCGGGCAAAGGCGCGAATGCCGTTATGTTTGTGTTGTTTGGCTTCGACAAGGAAAAGATCAAAGACCACGGGCCGGCGATTCCCGTGGTCTGTCCCCATTGCCACAATCCGACGCATTTGCGGCTGGTGGAAGTGGCCAAATGGTTCACGCTGTTTTTCATTCCGATTTTCCCCTACGAGTGGACCTACTGGCTGAAGTGCGATATATGTTCGCACGGCGTGGAACTGGACGACGAGCGATTCGAGCGGGCGCAGCGGGTGGCACGCGCGTTTCGCAAATGGCGCGCTGAGCAAATCTCCGAGGAACGGTATAACGAACTCCTGCGCAAATCGCGCTTGCTGGAATACACCGAGCGGCGTCTGACGCGCTCGCGGGATGAGGGGTAAATAACCCAACAGAAAGGAGACCGGCACCATGAAACGACGCGTGTTTTTCGGAGCTTCGGCCGCCGCACTGGCGGCAACACCGGCATTTCGAGCCGAAGGAGCGGCCATGGAAAAGCAGTTGCTGGAATTGCGGATCTGTCTGTTCAAGAACACTGAAAAGATGAAGGCATGGGAGGCGTTCATGGCCAAGACCGCCATTCCCGCCATGAATCGCAACGGCGTCTCGCCGGTCGGTGCCTTCAAACTTTTGCTCGAAGACAATCCGACGGTCAAAGACGAAATCGAAACGCTCAAACTCTACGTGTTGATCCCGCACAACTCGGCCGAATCGCTCATTACCTTGCCGGCGCGCATGGCCAAGGACGCAACATTTCGCGCCGAGGGCAAGGCGCTGCTCGAACCGCCCAAGGACGATCCCGCGTTTGTGCGCTATGAAAGCTCGCTGATGCTGGCCTTCGACTATTGCCCGAAGGTCGAAGTGCCGACCCGCGCCGAGACCCGCGTGCTCCAGCTGCGCATCTACGAAAGCCACTCGCGCGAGCGGGCGATGAAGAAAATCCAAATGTTCAACGAGGGCGGCGAAATTGACATCTTCCGCCGCACCGGCATGAACCCCGTCTTCTTTGGCCAGACGCTGATCGGAACCCGGCAGCCCAATCTCACCTATATGCTCGGCTTTGAAAACAAAGACGCCATGGACAAGGCTTGGGCAACGTTCCGCAAAGACGAGGCGTGGCTGAAACTCAGCAAAGACCCGGAATACCGCGACACGGTCTCGAACATTACCAATTTGATCCTGCGCCCGATTGCCGGTTCGCAGATCTAAGCGGATGGCCTATGTTCGTTTCTCACATCGGCGCAGCAGCGCATCGCATAGCAGATGGCCGAGCTGGTGAACCTCGTCGGTCAGCGCGGCCAGAGCGGCAGTAGTCGGCGCCGCCTCGACGCGCTCGAGCAAGTGTTGCAGTTGCGCAAAACCCTCGACCGATTCGAGGGCGTTGGCTTCCATGCCGCGAATCACCCACCGGACGCGGCCGGCGAGACGCTGCCGGAAAAACTCCGTGTTCGATTCATCAAGGGCGCCCGCTTTGCACGCCGGCTCAAACTCATGGAACGCAGTGCACATTTTTTGCAGAAACACCAGCACCATGCCTGCAGCCGCGTCGCCTGAGGCCAAAATGCGCGCCCACTGCTCTTCTTCCGCCAGCCAGTGCGCATCGCCGCCGATGCTTTTGTAGTTGTGCATGGAAGTATCCTCATCGTGAAGTCTTAACTGCCGGACACGACCGGCTGGCAAAATGGAAACAGGTCTTGGCCGCCGATGTCCAGTGCGCGACGTATTGGCGCCGGTCGGTCTCCTCCAAAAACACGTCACCACACCCATTGCCCCAGTGTGTCACATGACACGGGATTCCCGGAACCATCACTCGCACCATGCCCACTTTTCTTCATCAAATCCCTCATGTGCAAGGATAAACTGGCAGACTGTCCCCGATTTAACAAGCCCATCCAGGAGCGTCTCGCCGCACTCTCCAAACGTTGCCATGAGGTGGTTCTCTCCAACACAAATGCCCTGCGCGAGGCCGAAGGAGAGATTGATGAACTGGCCGCGCGCCTGTGGGGCATAACGCCGGTTGAACTCCGCGCCATGCAAGAGACCGTCGCCGAAATGGAAACGCGCCCGCAGTAGCAGCCCCTCCATATTGCTTCACTTCCGTCGGGAAAGTATCTGTATCTTTTTCGAGTTGACAAGACAGGCCTTGGCAGAATGATTCAGCTGGTATTTGTTGAATGATTCGTACGGAACCAGCGTGTCAGGAACGGACGACAAGAGGGATGTTTGGCTAACGTGGCCCTCGGCCACAACCAAAGAAGTTAGAGGCAAGAGGTTAGGAGTTAGAAATAATCTTTCGGAAATTGGCTGAACGTTTTGCCCGAAAGGTCGAAGTATGGTATGTGTTTAGCCAGGCCTTTGGAGTGCGGCAGCCATGCTGTCGCTTTGCCCTTCGACGGCCCTAAACCAGCCAAACGGGCCCCTTTCCGGGGAAACGAACGTTTCTTTTCGCAACGGACGATGAAAAAAGCGGCAGCATGGCTGCCGCACTCCAAAGATAACGCGGCCTTTGGCCACAACAGAAGATGTTAGAGGGAAGAGGTTGGAAATCAGAAAAGATCTTCGCAACCTCGCCAGACCTTTAAACGAAGGAATCTAAAAGGAGTGCCCGAAATGACAAAAGCGGAAGTGATCAGCGCCGTGGCGCGGCGGGTTGGACTGCCGCGCAAAGAGACTGCCCTTGTGGTCGAGTTGTTTCTCGACTCTGTGCGCAGTGCCTTGATGAAAGGCGATAAAGTGTCGCTTGTGGGTTTCGGGACGTTTTATTTCCGGCAAAAGCGGGCGCGCCAGGCACGCAATCCACGCACCGGCGCCAAAGTCCATGTACCCCGCAAACGCGTGGCTGCGTTCAAGCCGGGCCGGGCGTTTCGGCTTTTGGCCAACCAACCCGCGCCGCCCAAGCCCCAAGAGCCCGAGCAAATCCAGATGAATACATAAATCTTCCTGCAGAGCAGTCTTCCACACTTCTTCCCCGCCGGGCCTGTCATCTCGACGCCACCGCAGATTGCGACAGCGTGGGGCGTGCAAAATAGTGCGCCATCATTTTGGCGGCCAGTGGTGCGGCAACTTTGCCGCCGTGGCCGCCGCGCTCGATGAGCACCACCACGGCCAGCTGTGGCTTTTCGGCGGGAGCAAAACCGATAAACCAAGCATCGGGTTCGCCGGTGTCCCCGATTTCGGCAGTCGAGGTTTTGCCCGCCGCGCGCCATTCGGGCAGGAACCCCGCGTTAGCGGCCGTTCCACCGCGCTCGTTGACCACGGCCAACAAGCCCTCGATGATCGCGCGGCGGTGTTCGGGAACCAAGGCCAGAGAGCGCCGCACCTGTTTTACGGCGCGGAAAATCAGCTCGTTCTGGTCGGTTCGCACCTCGCGGACGAGATGGGGAACGAGCAGTTCGCCGCCATTGGCGAGGGCCGAATAGGCCAGAAGCATTTGCAGCGGTGTCACGTCAATGCGGCCCTGTCCGATGGCCAGATGGAGAAGGGAGCCTCGCTCGCGGCGAAGGCTGGTCAAATCTGGCAGCCGGCCGGACCTCTCTTCTAATCCGGGCACACGCCGCATCCCTTCGGCGGCCAAAAGTCCGGTCGGTTCTCCCAGTCCGAACCGTTGGGCGGTGCGGACGAGTTGGTAACCGGCGTCCTGCGGGTCGCTGCGATAGACAAAATCGGCCATCGTATAGAAAAATACATTGCAGGAAAACTGAAAGCCCTGAGTAAAAGAGAGCGGTCCGTGCCAGCCGAGACAGCGGAACGGTTTCGACCAACTGGGCAGAAAGAAGTTGTGGGCACAATTGACGGAGCGTTCGAGCGGCCAGCCTTGTTCCAACGCCGCCAAAGCCGTGAACACTTTGAATGCGGAACCGGGATGATAGTATTCCTGAATGGCGCGATTGAGCAGGGGCTTGCTGGTGGGATTGTCCACGGCGGCAGGGCGATTGAGGTCAAAGGTGGGCGAACTGGCCCACGCCAGAATCTCGCCGTTTTGCGGATTGATGGCGAGGATGACGCCGGCCTGTCCAAGCAGGAGCGATTCGGCCAACCGTTGAAATTCAAGGTCTATGGTGAGGTAGAGCCGATGGCCGGGAACCGGGGCTTCGAGAAGCTGCGAATTTAGGACACGCCCCCGCCCGGTTTCCCAGACATGTTCCAGTCCCTTCTGTCCGCGTAACGCTTCCTCGAAGGCGGCTTCCAGTCCCACCACGCCCAGATCGTCGTCCATTTCATAGCCCGCTTCCTGATAATATCGGTCGCGGCGTTCCCACATGGCTTTGGTAATTTTTCCAACGTGGCCCAGAACGTGACAGAGGGTCGAGCCCCAAGGGTAGTAGCGCTCGAAGCGGGGTTCGACGGAGACGCCCGGAAGCGCAAAACGCTGTTCGAGAATCATCGTGGCTTGATCGAGCGTCAGACGGCGCACCAGCACGCGGCTGTTCCAGCGCGGCCGCAATTTGACCACGGCGGACAGATGCTCGGAAAAATCGCTATTGAGGATGTGTCCGACGCGTTCGAGGGACGTCTGAATCACGTGGGCCGGCAGATTGCCCGGACTCATCGAGACTTCATAGGTGGCGCGATTGTAGGCCAAAAATGCGCCGTTGCGGTCATGAATAATCCCGCGCGGGGCGTCCACCGTCCGCTTGCGAAGGAAATTGTTCTCCGAAAATTGGGCGTAGGATTCCCCGTGTATAATGCCCAGATTCGCCAGACGGGCAGCCAGCCCCAGCACGACAAGCACAAAAACCAGAAAGAACAGCGACAGGCGCTGGGGAACCCACGGCGCGCTGAGAGGTCGAAGCGGGTGGCCGGGCATGACCGCTCGCTCCTAGCCTTGCGGCTCAGCCCACGAGAGCAAAATCACCGGCATCATGGCAGGCTCACGGGCGGCTCGGGGGGCTTGGACTTGCGGGATTGAAAAAACAAAGCCCAAACTTCATAGACAACCACCGCATAAATTCCATACCCCAACAGGGTCATAATAAACACATCCACATAAGCCCCCGGCTGGGCAAAGCGGCTTTGGATTTCCACATTGGTCTGGAGATAAACATAGAAAGCCACAAAGGGCAGAACCAGAAGTGCCACAAGAATAACTGATCCGAGCGTGCGAAACCACCTCGACGGTCCGGCCTCGATGACCATCGGCGGGGCTTCTTTTTCCGGATAGACCTTTAGCACCGCCTCGATTTCCTCGATGCTGGCAATCACCGGCCGGATTCGAAACCCCGTCAGCGTCTTCAACGAATCTATGACCGTCACGTCGGTCGGGTCTTCCATGGCCACCACCAGCGTGTCCAGATCGAGTTTGATGGGAACCAACGAATGTTTGACCGCGACGGATTTGGGCAGGTATTCGAGCACCATTTGCTCAATGCGCTGGGGATTGATATGAACAATATCATAGCCGAGGCGTTGTTGCAGCAAGCGCATGCGGACGCGCTCGGTGATCAGTCCCATTTCCACCAGAACGCGTCCCAGACTTTTTTCCGTTTGCTTTTGAACTTGCAGGGCGGTCGTCAGTTGCGAATCCGTGATCAGACCCTCTCGCAAGAGCAGGTCTCCCAGGCTACCCCATGAGCGATCGTCCGCCATCGTTTCTCTCTTTCCCCAGACCCGACTTTATCCGATTTGGCGCCCTTCGAGGGCCTTGCAGTTTCTTCTGCTTTTTGCCCGCTGCCCACTACTGCGGAGAACCATGAGCAACGGTTGTAATTCCTGTCAAGCGCTAATGCTGGGTTTTTTAGCGACTCAATTCCGATAGACCTTTTCCTTGCTTCCGGCGTTCGAGGTCGGCACTCTTGTGTTGCAAGATGATTGAACTTGCCGCTTGAGAAAAAGGTCATGGGGAGACCCAATCACGTACGATGAGAAAGGCAAAGGCTGATTTGACCGGCGCAGGTACTGCCGCCCGACGCCGTCCGGGCGACAGCGGGCAGACCTTTCTGCCCCGCACGGGGCGTGTCGGCAAGGACCATCCGGCCGTTGCTCTGCTGGGCGACCTCGACGAGCTCAATTGTGCTTTGGGCGTGGTTGTCAGCCATTTGAAGGCGTCGAAAAGCGCGAAATCAAAAAAGCCGATTCAGCAGGTCGAACGCGTGCAGGGCGAGCTGTTTGATCTTGGTGCCATGCTATTCGTCCGCGGCAAGGACCTCAACAGGGCGCAGCAAAGAATCGAAAAGATGATCGGGCAACTGGACGGCGAGATTGCCGCGGCCAAGGCACGCCTGCGCCCGTGCCGCGGGTTTGTGGTGCCGGGCGGCAAGTTGGCTGGCGCGGCGGCCCACAGTGCGCGCGCAATCTGCCGTCGCGTCGAGCGGACGTGTACAGCCGTGGCGCGAAAAGTTCTGCCTGCTCGCGGGCTGATTCCCTATCTCAACCGCCTGAGTGAATGGCTGTTTGTTCTGGCCCGGTTGCTCAACGAGAAACGAATCCTACCATAGACCCGCCATAGTGGCGGTTGGGGTTTGGGCAAAAAACCTCATACTCAATTCAAGCGGGGGGCTGATGCAATCGCAGCAGGGATGGGCTTTATGCACTTGCTGATAGTTGGCCCGCTTTTAACGGATGACCCGTCTTGCATGCAGCCCCTGTCGCCCCCTTTTGATCTCGTGAGTCTTGCCAATCAAAAAAATCTCCACCCCCAGTGTGAGTGCGCGCACCGTGTAAGGACTGCTGTGTGAGAGCTGTTTTGCCGGCCGCTATTTTTTTACCACAGCCAGCCAGTCTTCGGTAGCGTCTTTCGGGGGCGCGCCGAGGGAGACTTTTCCGCCGCCCGGGATTTGCTTCACCGCGCCGTCCAGAAGCGACCCGCCCGTGCGCGGATTGAACCACTGCACGCGGAAGTTACCCGCCGCACCCGTCAAATCCAGTTCGGCGGTGCCGCCCGCCGGAAGATAGACAAGATAAATCTCACCCGCCTTTGCAAAGCAGAACCGGCTGTTGTTGGCGGCGGCGTTGCCCACAAGAGAATCGGCATTCCTCATCTCCCAGAAGGGAATTTTGTGGTCGCGGAAGAATTCGAGGGCAATGCGGCAATAGTCCCACGTTTTGTCTCGGCTGCGGAAATCCTGACACTGCAAGTCGTTCTCCGGCAGCTTGTAGCCGAAGTAGTATTCGACACCCGCACCGCCAGCCATGAGATTGCCCCACAGGGTCAGTTTGCGGATGTCGTGTAGGTCGTATTCCCTTTCGCCTTGGACGGCTTTGCCGCTGTGGCCGCGATAGCCGGGATCGGGCGGCACGCCCATGTCGGCCGGCCCTTGTTCGTCGTTGGCCACCACCCACGGCTTGCCCGCTTTTTCCGACTCGACAACCCACTTCAGCGTGCGCTGGTGGACCTGTTCCCAGCCGTTTTGCAGCGACGCACCGGTCAGCGCCGAGGCTTTGCCCAGCAGCGGCGTATAGACCTTGTCCTGCTGCCCCGGAAACGTATGGATCACGATGTTGTGGCGATACGGGTCGGTGTCGTGGATGAACTGCGCCATGTCGCGCTGTTCCTCGGTGCCCTGGGTATTCTCTTCGCCGAGGTTCCAGTTGAGGGCAAGGTTGTGCGCGTAGCGGGCAATGAGTTCGCGCAGATAGAGTTTGCGTTCGGGGCCGAGTTTGCCGCCGTCGAGCGATTCGGGCACCACGCCGCTTTCCCCCTGCTCGCCGCGGCGGTTGTCGTCTATTTCCTGCTCTTGAAGTTTGAAGTGCAGGTGCAGCCCAAGGGCTGTTCCGTGGTCGAACACAATACCCCATTGGTCCAGTTTCGAGCAGTCGTAGTGGAACTTGTCGTTGCGTTCAACAAACGGCCAGACGTCGTCGCCGTCGCCGCCGGCATTATAGGGCATGAAGGAGAACGAGTTGAGGCCCTTGGAGGCCAGATAGTTCAGGGCACCGATCAGGCCCTTACCCTTGCCGTCCTTCCAAGTCGGGTCGCCCGGCCGCCAGTCGCCGAGGTGGGGTGCGTAGGTTTTGAGTCCCGCCGGAGTCGCCTCGCCCGGTCGGGCCTTGCCGCTTTGTTTATAGGAATAGGTTCCATCGAAATCGGCGTAGCCGAGAAGGTTTTCGGGCGAGTCGGGTCCGGCTTTCAGGAAGTACTCGCCGGTGCCGGCAAAGCGCAGATAATGGCCGCCGATGTACTGCAGACGGCCCTTGGCGCGGAAATCGCGTCTGGTCTTGTCCGTCGGCGCAATGGTGAACTCGCCCTTGACGCCATCAAACGGTTTGAGCGGTGCGCCGCCGGTTCCGCCGATTGCCGCATGTTTGCCTTTGACGAAGGAGACCGCGTAGGTCCAGCGGCCGGGTTTGTCCGGTGAAAGATGAGCACGCCACTTCGTGCCTGATTCGGCCGACGTGTTGGCGGCGTTGCCGTCGGCGGCGAAATAGCCCGGCACGCGGTAAATCGGCGCACCCGACTCATGGCGAAATGTTACGGTCATGCAATAATCGGTGAACGGGTTGGGCTCATTGTCGCGCTCGTGGGCAAACGGACCGTCGAGCGTCAGCGTGACTTTGTGCCATTGCTTGAGTTCGCCAGAAACGGCGGCCTCGCCCTTGCCGTCGGGCCGGCGCGGCTGCACCAGAGGCGCGGGCGGAATCATGGGAGCAGCGGGGACCGGAGCGGCTGCTGCTGTTTGGGGGGCGGCTTTTTTGGCCGCTTTCCGGGCGGCCGCATCCGCCGGCGCAAACGCCAGCCACGCCCATCGTGCGCGGCTGAACTCCTTGCCGTCCTCGGAGGCAATCTTCGATTGCACCTCGACCACATCGCCCGCTTTGATCTCCACATTCTTCCACGTGAAGGCAAACTGGGGCCCTTCTTCATACATCCCCTTGCTCAGCGGACAGGTGAAATTGCCGACAAAGCGGTCGCCGATTCGGACCTCATAGGTGGACTTGCCGTCGCTCTCGCCGACCGCCTGAAGCGTTACGTGATAGCGGCCCGATGGGAACGGGAAAGGCCGTCGGACTCTGGCGGACTGATTTTTTTCCGGATTGATCGCCAGCCATTTTTCTTGATGCAAATAGTAACCGCTGTTGGCGAGGGGAAACTCGGCAGCGCTAAGGACCAAGCCTTGTGGACCGGACGGACCTCCGCCCGCGACGGGAGCCGGCTCGGGCGGTGCCGGCGGGGCGGGGGCAAAGGGAAACGGCCCGGGCAGCGTTCCGCTCTTGACTTTGAGCGCGGGACCGGCGTCGGCCGGAGCTTTGAAATCGCGCTGGCGGGTAAAGATAAACTTGTCAAACTCGAAACCATCTTCGCGCATCGAAAACTGGATGATGTGCTCGCCCGGTTTCTCAACGTCCAAATAGATTTCCAAGGGAACGCCCGTGTGGACTTCCTCGGTGCGCTGGCGGTTGTCCCATTTCCACCGGCCGTCGCTGCCGAACTGCATGCGTTGGCCATGCTCCGGCCATGTGCCATCGAGGCCGACGTGAATGCTGTTGTCCTCGGTGCCGGTGGAATGGGTTCGGACCCAGACGTAATAGCGCCCGGGCGTATTGAAATAGGCCTTATAGTAGAGAATGGCCATTTGGCCGGGTGTATTACTAAAGTTTTCGCCATTGATCAGTGTTTCTTTTTCATTGCGTCGAGTGTCGGGAAGCGCCTCGACATAGGCCCCGCCGCTGGCGCCGGCGACATGGGGCGGGTCGGCATCCGGTTGAATTTGCGGCGCTGATTTGGACGATGTGATATACCATGCGCGCTTGTCGGTATGGGTCTGCTTGAAGAAATGCTCGGCTTCGACAATCAGGAAACCGTCGGTTTCCTCGAAGACAACGTTCTCGGAGACAATGGGCTGAGTCAGGTCGGAGAAAGCCGTCGGGGCAAAGACCAACATCGCCATCCAGACCCATGCGATCCGGATTGTGGGGGCGAGGCGCGTTTGTTTCATCGAGTTCCTCCTATGGAAGAATGGATTGGGCCCGGCGCGGTATGCGGCAATCTGCGCGAACGGCCGCTGTGTACCGCCGTCAAGCGCATGCGAAAAGAGTTTCTTGCATGGTTTTGGGCGCGCGGCAACACTTTTTGGAGCCCGTCAGCCTGTTCGGTTTTGTATGCGCTTTGCGCAAAGATAAACGGGTAGACGCGTCGTCAGTGGGGTAAATTTTCCTTTCTTGAGCAGAGCCAAACACACACAATAATTCATCATTCATCATTCCGGATTCATCATTTCCCATTACCCCTCCCATTTTCGTTCCTTCCCAGAGGCAGCCCCTCGCCCGCGGGCCCTTTCGCGATCTCGGCAGATGTCCTTGTGAACATGGGCGCATCTTCCGAAATCGGGAAACGCTTCCCGCGGGCGAAAGCAAGACCGCCGCGTGATGCGTAAAAATTTTCCCCACTCCCTTTGGAGTGCGGCAGCCATGCTGCCGCTTTTTTAAGATCATCCATCATCAGTCAAAGCGCCGGCGCTATGGGGTGCGGCAGCCGTGCTGCCGCTTTTCTGAAAGCGTCGCTCGTTAGACAAAGCGACGGCGCTGAGGAAATAACCCACGCTTGGCGGGTTTTATCTTGGCGCAAAACAAAGCGGCAGCATGGCTGCCGCAGTCCAAAGCGCTGGCTGATTTGTTCACAAGAACAAGGGCGCGGCCTCAGGCCATTCCCTTTTTAGCGCTTCCAGTCCCCCCAAAAAGGCCACGGCCACAGCATGATCGAACGCCTCTCTCCCGATTTCGGGAGAATCTCGGGTGCACGGAGAATCTCCCATGTGGAATTCTGAGTAGCCAAACATATGGTCTCCCGAATATAATGAGCGGGATATGTATATCCCACTCTTTCACAATTCTTTTCTTTATTTCGTGTTTTGCCGGAGGCAAGGAGCATAACAATCAGGGATGGGCCTAACCATTTTTTAGCTTTCCTTTTCTTGACCCGCCTCCGGTTTTGCGAGAAAGTTTTGCTGTTGTGCAATGGCAGGAAGAACTGGGTGCGGTTTTGCGAGACGAGTTGGAGTTTTTGCCGCATAGGCGAGGACCATTATGGCGGTCACGATCAAAGCTTTGTGCGAACGGCATCACGTGGACATGGCGCATGCCCGCCACGTGGCCAAGATGTCGCTGGCACTTTATGACGCGCTGGCCGGCGTGCACCGTCTGCCAAAATCGTGCCGCCGACTGATGGAAGCCGCCGCCATTCTGCACAACATCGCCTACGCCGAGGATGCCGCTCATCACGACACCGTTGGGCGGGATTTGATCCTTGCCAACTCCATTGCCGGTTTTAGCGCCGACGAGCGCACTATGCTGGCCTGCACCACCCGCTTTCATCGCAAAAAGGCCCGGCCGCAGGAAGAGCCCGCTTTTCAAACGCTGCCGCCGCACCTGCGCGAGCAGACTCTGGCTCTTGCCGCTTTGCTCCGCGTGGGCGATGCCTTCGATTACTCTTCCACGCAAACGTCGCGCTTGCTTGCCATTGAGCTCGCGCCGGAGTCCGTTCGATTGGTGGTGGACGGCGCGCATGCCAACGAAGAAGCGGCACGAGCCAACAAAAAAGCCGATCTGTGGAACAGCCTGTTCGACCGTCCGCTGACGGTACTGACCGCCGCCCAAGCTCACCGCGAATCGGACAAAGGGGAAAAGGCCGCGCCGCCGAAGAAAACCGGCTCAACTGTCCGGCAAACCCAGCTGGCCATCAGTGCCGACGATCCGATTGCCGAGGCCGGCGCCAAAGTATTGCGCCGCTATTTTTCGTGGCTGAAACAAAACGAACCCGGCGCACGCAAAGGCCGCGACATCGAGGCGCTTCACCGCATGCGAACGGCATCGCGCAGACTGCGCGCCACCATGCGCCTGTTTGGCCCCTATCTTCCCGCCAAACAAGAGCGGCGGATGGCAAAGCGATTGCGCCGCCTGACCCGCGCCCTCGGACCGGTGCGCGATCTCGATGTGCAGATTGAACGCGTGAAACGCTACGGCAAGGAATTGCCAAAAGCCAAGCGCGCCACCCTGGCGCCGCTCCTGAAGTTTTTGCGCAAACAGCGTGTGGCAGCCCGGCGCAAAATGCTTCGCTACTTTAACGGCCGCCAGTATGGCGACCTGCAAGAGGCCTGCAAGGAGTTGCTCGATGCCGAGCATCACGCCGAAGCCGCCCGCGCCGCCCAATTGTCGGCCGACCCCAAGCCGCGCGGCGACCTCATCCGCCACGTTGCCCCGTCGCTGATCTGGGATCACTACCAGTGTGTGCGCGCGTATGAGACCATTCTGGACAAACCCGCGATCGAAACGCTCCATGCTTTGCGGATTGAGTGCAAACGATTGCGCTACACGCTGGAGTTGCTGCAGGAGGCTTTGGGTAAACCGGCCAAGGCCGCGATCCGCGAGGTCCGCCGCATGCAGGATTTTCTCGGCGAACTGCACGACGCCGACGTGGCCGCCCAGATGGTTGGCGATTTTCTAGAGCGGCGCCGCAGGCAGAAAAAAAATGCCTCTGCAGCGGAAGCAGTCCACGACTATCTGGAGGTCTGCAAAGCGGAGGTTCAGGAGGCGTTGCAAAAGTTTCCCCGTTTCTGGGCACACCTCAACAGTGCTGAGTTTCGCCGGCTTCTTGCGGAAATTACCGCCGCACTATAAAAACCGGAACGTCTGGACCGCTGCCGCGAATTCCCCCTGAAACGATTAACTTCCCGCTGCGATAACCTTCTCGAACAGCGCTTCGTAGGCTTTGGCCGATGCGTCCCATGAAAAGTTCTGCGCCATGGCATTCTGCATCAGGCGTTCCCACAAGTCGCCTTTGTCCCGATACATTTTGACGGCGCGCTTGACGGCGGCAAACAGCGCCGCGGCCGTGTATTCCTCGAACACAAAGCCCGTGCCGGCGCCCTTGCGAACCGACTGCGCCGTGGCGTCGGCAATGCTGTCGGCCAGCCCGCCTGTCTTGCGCACAATCGGAATGGTGCCGTATTTCAAGCTGTAGAGTTGATTTAAGCCGCACGGTTCGTAGCGCGAAGGCATGAGAAACATGTCGGCGCCGGCCTCGATCTGGTGGGCGAGGGCGTTGTTGAACATGAGATTGACGGCCAATTGGTCGGGATATTTCTGCGCCGCGGCCTGCAGCATTTCATGATAGACGGGGTCGCCCGTGCCCAGAATGACCATCTGCACGCCAAGGGCCATGATATCGCCGATGCATTCGGCCAGCAGATCGAATCCTTTTTGTTTATCGAGGCGCGAAATCATGCCAATGAGCGGCGCGTTCGGGTCTTCAGGGAGTTTGTTGACTTTCTGGAGGGCGGCTTTGCATTTGGCTTTGCCCGCCAAATTGGCAGGGGAATAATGGGCGGCGATGAACTCGTCGAGCTCCGGATTCCACACGGAGTAGTCTATGCCGTTCATGATGCCGTAGAGGCGGTCGGCACGGGCGGTCAGAATGCCTTCGAGACCGCAGCCGAATTCGGGCGTCTGAATTTCGCGCGCATACTGCTGACTGACTGTCGTCAGCACGTCGGCATACACAATGCCCGCTTTCATCAGGTTCACATTGCCGTAAAACTCCAAGCCTTCGGGGTGAAAGACGGAATCATCCAGACCGATGCGCGGCAGAACCGCCGGCCCGAACTGTCCCTGATAGGCCAGATTGTGGATGGTGTAAGCGGTCTTGATGGACTGATAAAAAGGATCGTTCTTCAAAATCCAGAGATTGCGCAAATAGGTGGGAATCAGAGCGGTTTGCCAGTCGTTGCAGTGAATGATGTCGGGTTGCCAGTTAATCCCTTTCAACGTCCACAGCGCGGCCATGCAGAAAAAAGCGAACCGCTCGGCATTATCAGCATAGTCCGCTCCCTGCTCGCCATAAAGCCCGTCGCGCGCAAAGTAGTGGTCGTGGCCGACCAGATAGACGGAAATTTCCGTGCCGGGGAATGCGGTTTCGCGGATATAGCCGATCTGCCAGTTGCCGGGAAAATGGACAATCATTTCGTCGAGCAGCGGGCGAATGGGGAACTTGTCGGGAGAAACCGATTTATGCATCGGCAGGATCACACGCACGTCGTGACCCAGCGCGGCCAACGAGCGCGGCAGGGCGCCGGCGACATCGGCCAGACCGCCGGTTTTGGCAAACGGAACACATTCGGGCGTGGCCAGCAAAATTTTCATGGAAATTTCCCCCTCGCAAAATAATGATCCCCATTTTCGCGCACAGCCGTACGGGGATATGCGAATGAAACCGTTTTCGATTCCCCCGCGCAAGTCAATTCTCAAGTGAGTTGTTGTGCCGGCAACAAGTTGCTTATTAGTCATCTGCAGGTTTTGCAGAGGCCACAGATTCTGGAGGCATCGCACAAATCAGGCGATCGCTTTGACCCATTTTAGCCGCTTTGACCAGATTCTATACCAGCAAGAATCCTCCACCTCGAACTGTGGCAAGCGCCGGTTTTCTGTAATACATTGATTATAAATGCTTTATGACAGTCTCCAAAAAACCATAAACTTCTGGCATAAAAAGTGATACCTTTTTATGTCGTGTGTCGGGTCCAAAATCACAAAAAAAGGAGAACGCACGTGAAACCTAAAGAAATCCTCGGGATGATCGAAAAGGAGGGAGTCCAGATCATAGACTTCAAGTTCATGGATTTTCCCGGCCAATGGCAGCATTTCTCGGTGCCGTCCAACCAGCTTAAAGAGGAATCCTTTGAGGAAGGCTTCGGATTCGACGGCTCCTCGATTCGCGGCTGGCAGGCAATCAACGAGTCGGACATGCTGATCATGCCCGACCCGGCGACTGCGTTCGTTGACCCCTTTTGCAAGGTCAAGACGCTGAGCTTGGTCTGCAATGTCGTGGACCCGGTTACCAAGGAGAAATATTCGCGCGACCCGCGCAACACTGCCCTCAAGGCCGAGGCCTATCTGAAGAGCACTGGAATCGCCGACATCGCCTACTTCGGCCCGGAGATGGAGTTTTTCATCTTCGACTCCATCCGCTATGCCGAAGGGTCAAATCACGCCTTCTATGAGATAGATTCGGTCGAAGGCATTTGGAACAGCGGACGCGGCGAGGACAACGGCCGGAACCTTGGCTACAAACCCCGCTACAAGGAAGGCTATTTCCCGGTTCCACCGACCGATCATTTCCAAGACCTTCGCACCGAAATGGTCATGAACCTGCAGGCCTGCGGCATCGAGGTCGAGGCCCAACACCACGAGGTGGCCACGGCCGGCCAAGCCGAGATTGACCTTCGCTACAACACCCTGACGCTCATGGCCGACAAGTGTCTGATGTATAAGTATATCGTCAAGAACACGGCATGGGCGCACGGCAAGACGGTCACCTTTATGCCCAAGCCGATTTTCGGCGACAACGGCAGCGGTATGCACACCCACGTGTCGCTGTGGAAGGGCAATACGCCGCTGTTTGCCGGCGACGGCTATGCCGGACTCAGCGAAATGGCGCTCCACTTCATCGGCGGTCTGATCAAACATGCACCGGCCTTGATGGCGTTTTGCGCGCCGACGACCAACTCCTACAAGCGGCTGGTGCCGGGCTTCGAGGCGCCGGTCAACCTCGCCTACTCGCAGCGCAACCGGTCGGCGGCCATGCGGATTCCGATGTATTCGCCCTCGCCGAAGGCCAAACGGATCGAGTTCCGTCCGCCCGACCCGTCGTGCAACCCCTATTACAGCTTCAGCGCGATTCTCATGGCGGGGCTGGACGGCATCCAGAACCGGATGGATCCGGGCGAGCCCCTCGACAAAAACATCTACGATCTGCCGCCCGAAATCGCCAAAAAAGTTCCGCAGGTGCCCGGTTCGCTCGATGCGGCGCTCAACGCGCTTGAAAAAGACCATGCCTTCCTGCTCAAGGGCGACGTGTTCACGCAGGACGTAATTGAGACGTGGATCGAATACAAGCGGACAAAGGAAGTGGACGCGTTGCGCCTGCGGCCGCATCCGTGGGAGTTTGCCGCCTACTATGACTGCTAACGGCGGCCGAGGCCGAGGTGCTTTGTGCGAGAAGAGTTCTAATGCGCGGATGGTGGGTTTCCCGAACACAAAGGCCACGGCAGCGATACGAAAAATGGGAATTGACGCTGTCGCAAAAACATAGAGCGCGCCTGGATAAGCCATCAAACCGCGACGCGTTGATCCCCATTACCGTGACGGGGCGGGCATGTCAGCCCGCCCCGTCTTTTTAGAGTCTATCTGAAAACCGTTCGATCGTGGCTTGGGCGTGCCGCTCAAGCATCTTAGCCAAGACGGCCAAGCCACGTTTTCGGATAGGCTCTTAATCCCTCACTGTCGTCGAAAAAAACATCGGAAAACATGGACCGGCGCCACCTGTGGATGGGTCGGGTTTCACCCTGACCGCCTTGCCGCATTTCGATCCACACCGACCCTACCGCTGCTATGGACGCGGCAAATTGTACAATTCGACCGCTTCGGCTTGACAGACGCGTATGCTCGTTTTTTTCTTTTTCTCGTCTTGTGCAACAAACATGGAGGGCGGAGCGATGAAAGGGTTGTTGAATGTATTGTGGGCAGCAGGATTAGGCGTGTTGTGGGCATGCAGCAGCAAACCGCCGGATGTGCCGCCGGCGGCCAAAACGCCCGCATTGATCCAAGACGCAACGGTCTCGAAAGGCCGGCCCGATGCGTCCAAACCTCAGATGCCGAAGCCGGCCACACCGACTCCCCATGGGGTAACGAAGACCCCGGAGCCGAAAACGACGGCGCCCCTAGACGCAGATAGGCCAGCTTCTCCTGTTCTTCCGCGCATCGCGCTGAAGCCGCCTATGCCCGCCGGTGCATCCGGGACGACCTTAACCACCGGCACAGCTGCCACGTCGCCTTCCGCCTCGCAGGCCTCACCATCCACACCTTCCCTTCCGGCCGCAACTCCGGCGCCGGCTGTCACACCGGCAGCCGCTCCGGCCAGCACGCCATCCCTGACAGTGTCGCCGGACACTCTGAAGGAAAAAACCGAGCCGACCTCGCCGCAAGCCGCCGTTACGCCGACCCCTGCGCCACCTGCGTCCGGCAAGCCGGTTGTGGTCCTTACGACCAGCTTGGGCGTAATCGAGATTGAGCTCGATCCGGTGCGCGCGCCCGTTACGACGGAAAACTTCTTATACTACGTGCACAGCCGCCACTATGACGGGACGATTTTCCACCGGGTCATCGGGAGTTTTGTAATTCAAGGCGGTGGATTTACCCCCGACATGAAACAGAAGGAGACGGCCCCGCCGATTGTCAACGAGTCGGGCAATGGTTTGAGCAATGTCCGCGGCGCGGTGGCCATGGCGCGGACGCAAGACCTCAACAGCGCGACCTCGCAGTTTTACATCAATGTGGTGGACAACTACAATCTCGACGCCATGCGCTATTGCGTGTTTGGCAAGGTAATTGCAGGCATGGACGTTGTGGACAAGATTCGCGCCGTGCCAACACAATCCGTAACACTGCCCAATGGAACCCGGATGGAGGATGTACCGGTCGTGCCGGTAGTGATTCTGAGTGCGCAGGTAAAGTAGGCGTTGGCCGAAGCAAGGATGTGCGCCGGCCTGCAGATTGCTCAGTCAAAGTATTCGTCGGCTTCATTGAAAGGCGGAATGCAGATGACGAGCAATCGCATACGGCCTTTTCCACGGTGACGTGTTCCGGGTTTGATCATCACGGCTGTGCCGGGCGAAACGGATACTTCTTCGCCATTGAGTTCGACGGCACCCTGCCCTTCCAGAATGTAGTAAATCTCCGTCATGTTCTTATGGTAGTGCGGGACAGCGTCCTCGCTGAGGTCGAGGCGGTGGATGCTGGCCGCACTGATTTCCGGGTCGAGGAAAGCGCGACGCGTGGCGCCGCAGGGACACGGGACAGCAGCAATGTCCTCGAACCGTGCGATGAGGTAGCATGGGTTGTTTTTCATGGGAAAGGACCTCCGTGTGCCGGTGCGCAAAACAAGGATGGAATGGCGGGGCATGGGCGGGCGTGTCAATCGAAAAGGGCGGCCGGCGTGAACCCGCGCGCAGGGAGGCGCATAAAAATCATCGTTGCGTATGCAGAGGGAACTGGTGCAGAGATAGACCACTTTTCGTGTGGCGGTGAAACGCATGTGGGAATTGCTGCCGGGATTAGTAGGAATTTTGCTAGCGGCCGGTGTTTTGCTAATCTTTCCCGTGCGCAATTCCGTGCGGGTTTCTATCCGACCGCTGGCAACGTGGGCGCTGATCGCGGTCAACCTCGCCGCGTTCGGTGCGATTCTCTGGACACGCTGGTTTGGTGCGTATTTTGGGGTTTCAAACTGGTATGAAGCACTGATTTTTGCGAACGACTTTTCACGCCCGTGGACTCTGGTTACGTCCCTGTTTATTCATGGCCATCCGCTGCTTCTGCTCATTTCCCTGTGGTTCTTTTATCTGATTGCGCCGGTCTTGGAGGAACGGCTCCGGTGGTATGGATTGCTGGCGCTGTATCTGGTCGGGGGTGCGGCGACCACAGCACTTTACGGCTGTTTGTGTCCAATGCTTGGCGCAGAGATTTGGTCGCTGGGCATGGCGCCTGCAGTGTATGCCCTGCTGGGTTTCTATCTGGTGATGTATCCCTATGAAGAGATCACCTTTTTTTACAACGTGCTGTTCTTTGCTTTTACCGGCACGGTGGGCGTGGCCACAATCCATCTGGTCCTGTTTGCCCTATTGTTGAACATAGCGGCCAGCGTGATCGCCGGCTCAGTTTTGCCCGGAATCTTGCCGCATCGCATCGGACCGATTTCGTGGGCGGCCGAAAGCATTCCCTTGTTGGGGCTGGTCATGGGCTTCTTGGCGGGGACGTTGCGCTACGGATTGGAGGCGTTTGTCGGAAAATCGGCCGTTGGCGCGGCAGCCTCTCCGGCGGACCGGATGCTTCAGCGCGCCCTTGAACGCCTCGCGGCCGATGACGAAAGCAAGACGAAGCGGGCAGGGCGTCTTACGCGGCGCGAGAAGGTTCAGTTTCGACAGGCGCTGGGCGACGATGCACCGCCGGAAGAAATCGAGGCGTTCGCCGAGCAGTGTGTGGCCAATCGCCGCGACGATCTTTTGGAAGCGGCTTACACAAAGTTTCGGGAACGTTTCCCCGAACGCAGCTTCGGACCGGGACTTCAAGCGACGGTTGCACGCCGATTTGAACAGACCGGGCGGACCGATCTGGCGGCCGACGCTTACCGGCAATTAACGCGTGTGTATGCCAAACTTCCCGCCGCCAATGAGGCGCGGTTCCGTTTGGCAAAACTTTTGGCGGACGACCCGACAGCGGTCGAGGAAGTGTTTGCTTTGCTTGAAGAATTTCTGGAAGGGCAGCCGCCGCGCGAAATGGCCATCGAAGCACGGACGCTTCTGGATCAAATGATCGAGTCCACCGGACGGGGGAGCACCTACGCGGGTTTGAGTTCATTCAAACCATTCCACTTTGGCAAACTGGATATGGGCAAAAGTCCGACGGCTCTTGCCACGCCGGCAGGAACGCCAAGCCGTCCGGACGGGCTTCCCATCGGCCGCAGTAGCGAAGTGATTATTCCCAAAGAGCCGCCGGCGGGCGATGTCAAGCCTTCTGGCTTGACTAATGGACATCCATCCGTTCACGAAATCGTGCTGGATTCCCAAGGCAGTACTTTGGCCGAATGGGTCACGCGGCCGGCCGAACCCGACGAACTGACAAAGGCAATGGCGACGGCCAGCAGTTTTGCTGTAATTTTGCTGCCCGGGAAAACCTCCATTACCAGCGACAAGTTGAGCGTATTGGCAGAGTTTTGGACGATTGGTTTGCCGGAAGCCGCAAACAGGCTCAAGCACTGTCGAGGTGTATTGCTTGACGATGTCCCCGCGGGTCGGGCCGTTATTTTAACGCGAAAGATACGCGGCATCGGTTTGCCTGCAACGATGGTTCCCCTGCTCCCCGACATAGTCTATCCGATATGCGAAGAGGTGACAGAATTCAACTGGAGTCCTGTTTCCTGCGGAAATATCACAAGGTTTGGCCGTCGGTTCTTTGGCTGGGAGCAGGTCCGGCTTGTGAACCTCGCCCAAGTGGCCCTGCCGGGTGCCGGCCAGACCTTTCGAACCGTATTGGACATGTATGTAGAGTCGCCGCATATCTACCTGCGATTCTGGGAGACGACGGTGAACTTCGGGCGCAGCCTTCTGGACGGCCAACGCGGCATCTGCACGACGCTGCCGGCGCTGGCCAAGTGTCTGAATGAGCGTGCAACAAAGGCTTTGAAGACACCGGCGTTTCGTGAGGCGGCGGCCGGCGACACTCCGGCGGCTTTCGAGTCGCCCGCTGAATTGGACAACTATAACCGCTGGTTTCTTTATGCGGGATTTGGAAAATACGCGAAAACATAAGGAGAGGGAGCATGGGAATTGCCGACTGGGTGAGTCTGACGCTTGCGATGAGCCTGTCGCTTGCCTTCGGGGCGATGGCGACCGCGTTTTCAATGACACTGGCGCGCTGGTTCAAAGCCATGGCAATTCCGAACGAGCGGAGTTCGCACCGGGTGCCAACGCCGCGGCTGGGCGGAGTCGGCTTTTTTATCCCGATTGTCGCGGTGGTTGCTGTTCTCGACCAATATCCGGATCTAATTAACTACACAACAGGGGCGGCGCAACCGGCGCTTCTGACGCTGATTCGCCTGCTCCTCATTTGCGGCACATTGGCGTTTATTGTCGGCTTGTTGGATGACCTGATAGCCTTGCCGCCGTGGTTCAAGCTGATCGGCCAGATGATCTGTGCGGGTTTGTTTGTCTATCTCGGCGGTAGAATGGTTTATGAGGTCATCGGGATGGACATCGTAAGTGAGATCGGGGGAGTGTTCAAGCGAGGGGAGATTACGAAGTACAGTGGTGCGGGCTTTTCACAAGTGGCGCTGACGCAAGGCATTGTGCTTGACGGCCTATGGAACAGAGTAGTCGGGCTTCTGGGGCCGGCTGGCGCACACGTTCCGCCTCTGGCGGCACTGGTTACGTTTTTTTGGATTATAATCCTGATGAACGCGTACAATTTCATGGACGGCATAGACGGTCTGGCGGGGGTGTTTGTGCTGGCTGTGGCGGTGGGATTATTTGCGGCCTATTTGCCGGAGAGCTACCAGCCGGGATTGCCGGGAATGAAAGCGCATATCGGGATTATCCTGACGCTGGCGGCAATTCTGGCGGGACTGACGTTGGGGTTTTTGTTTTACAACTGGCCGCCGGCCAAAACATTTCTGGGCGACTGCGGCAGCCAGTTTATCGGCTTTACGCTCGCCGCGGTTTTGGCGCAGCTGACGCGCGTGCGAACCGAGCCGGCCGTGGCCATCCTGAAACGATTGAAACAGGTCGCTGGACAGCCCGACACGGTCGAGCGCATCTACAAAGACAGCGATGTATTGCTGCGACGCGAGGCCTATGTGGACTTGCTCGCAGCGGTGATTCTCGTGTTTCCGTTTCTATATGACGTGATCTATACACTAATCCGGCGGCTGGCGCACGGCAAGCCTGTGTGGCGCGCGCATCACGAGCATTTGTATCAGCGGCTGATAGACTTGGGCTGGAGCCACCGCAAGGTCGTGGCATTCAGTGCGCCGTTTTATTTTGTGCACGCGGGACTGTTTGCGGCCTATTGCTGGGTGCCGAATACGGGGCTGCGTTGGGCGGTAGCCGCCGTGTCGCTCGCGCCGATGGTCATTTATACATGCGTTGTCATTGCCTTGGAAAAAAAGGCGCTGGCGGGAAAGCGCGAAACCGAGGGAACCTCACAATAGTCTGTGAAAGCGGGGCGCGGCCGAATTTCAGCGCGGAGTATATTGAAAGCAGGGTCGGGTTCCACCCCGACCCAATCACATCCCGTCCCCACTCTGTTGCATTCCGTTCCGAACTGTATCGCATTCTTTTCCGACAAAATTACGATTTGGGTGCCGTGGAAGGCATCCCTCCACTGGAGGGTCGGGTTCCACTCCGACCGCATCACCGTGCCCGCATCACGTTCCGACCCCTATGGCAAAGACGCCGGAGCAGCGTCGGATTTCGGAGGTTGCGTGGGCAGCGGTTTTCCCAAAGTGGCCAGTTCGCCGGCCTCTGCTTTGGAATAAATGCAGAAGAAGGGGACGGTGCGGAAGGAAAACACTTTCAGCGGCTGGCGGTCATAGAGGTAGTTTTCGACGGGGCCGAAGAAACCGCGTCGCACATGCAGGACCCAGTAGTCATAGGGCGGCGGTCCGTTGAAGATGAGATCGGGCCGCAGTATTTCCCACTCCTGCAAGTGAAGAGGAACCAGTTCCTGCATGGCCAGCGTTTTGATTCGAGAGGCGGGCGGGAGTGTGTTGAGATACTCGATGACTTCCTCGTTGAAGCTTTCGCCCCAATAGCTGGTCTCGAAGCGGTCGCGCGCTCCCTGCAACCCGCCGGTCAGGATATTGAAATAGGACAGCTCGTGCGGGTGGATTCGCGCAATGGCCCACAGCCCGTTGCCCGCCACGAGAGCCAGTGCCGCGGCGGCCACGATATGGCGGACTTCCAAAGAGCCGCGAATTTTACGGTTGAACGGAAAAATTGTTACCAGCGAATCCGCACCGCCGCCCGTCAGAATCGCCAGCATTGGAAACAGGGAAAAGAACAACCGCGTGCCGTCGTATTTCGGACTGCCCGGCATCGAGGCGTGAATCAGCACGACGACGGCATAGGCTGTGAACAGAATGCCGCGATATTCCCACCGGCAGTGGACCGCCGTTCGCGCCAGACCCAGAATGGAAAAAGCCAGAACCGGCAAGGGAACGGTGACCAGCGTCATCACGACCGGATAGTGCCACGGGGCGTTCGGCCCGCCGTAGCCCCATTGCTTTCCGAGATACCAGACCGCCGTTTGCTGATGACGGCTGAAATAGTGAAAGTATTCGAGCAGCCGGGAAACCGTGTCGTGCCACAGCCAAGGCCACAGGAGGATCCAGACCAGCGGCGCAACAAAGACCATCGTGAAAAAATTGTTCACATACGTCCGGCGATGGAATGCATGGCCCCAGACAATCAACACGGGCGCCAGCAAAACCGCATTGATCTTGGTGTCCAGCGCGATACCGTAGGCGATGCCGAAGGCCACCGCCCACCACGGGGACTTGAGCCCGCGGAAAAAGCAGTAGATGGAAAGCAGCAGAACGGCGTTGGTCAGAGACTCAGTGGCCGCAATGTGGGCATGACCGAAGACGGCGGGGATGGTCATATACGCGGCGGCGGCGATTACCGCGGCCCGGCGACGATAGCTGTTCAGGGTCAGCAAGTAGATGAGAAAGATACACACCCCAAAAGCGAGGGCGGACGGAAATCGAAAGGCACGCAGATCGCCCCACCAGTCGCGCGTGGCGGCCCACGAAAGTCCCATGGTCCATTTGACGACCGAGGGGAGTTCGATAATTCCGACGGGCCGGCGGGTGCCAAGGTCCTCTTCGCCGCTCCACAGGCGGGTGATTTCGGAGAACCGGACGGCGCTGGCGTGGTCGGTCAAAAAATCGGTCAGCCACTCGACGGCCATCTGCGCGGGTTTGCGATAGAAGGCCTCGTCCCACGAGTAGCCAATGCCGCGATAGGTGAGGAGTACGGCGACGACACCGGCGACGGCCAGTGCAGCGGCAATGGCAAGGTCGGTCCACGTGGTGCGGCGAAGATCGGCAACGGGCTCGCGGGCTTCCTCGTCGCGCATCGGCTCGGGCGGCTCGGAAATGGGCGGCTGAATCTTGGCGAGCGCTTCCGGGGTCAACGCCCACGGAGCTTTGGGTGTATCATCCATGTTGCAATTGTCCTGAACATTTGCATCGGAACCGCAGCCGGTCGCGGGTAGAATTGCAGTCGCAGCCTGTTTTGCCCGGCGCGGAGCCGGCCTTCACGTTTCGCTTTTGCCTTTGGGCATTCCGGCCTTTGCCGTCCTCGACATCAATCCAAGCACAGCCACTCCGGTCGTTCAATCAAAGAATTTCTCTTGCCAGCTGGGAGGGTTCGAGACCGGATTCTTTTGGTTATCAACAGCTCAGCGATACAAGCGCCTTTCTTCGTCGGTCAGGGGTGCCCGGCGCAATGTGGGAAATACAATCAGGCCCTCCATGCCGGCGGAGCCGCGGATTTCAAAGGGCAGACGGCGCGTGGCCAGGTGGATTTCCCCCTCTTCGAGGGCGGCTTTCTCATCGGCCCATGCCTCGGCGGCGGCGCGCAGGATAGCGCGGCGGCGGGGCGTTACGTTGATGTAGCCGCGCCGACCGTCCGTCAGGACGTAGGTGGCCGACGAAGGGAAGTCGCGCCAGAAGACCAGTCCGCGGGGAGACATTTCGCCGTTGAGGCGCGAGCGGTCGGTCAGTTCCGGCGGCAGGCGAGCGCCCAAGCTGGCCCAATGGAGAGGGTTCTCTGCAATCCAGTCGTACGGGATTTCAAAGTCCACGCGGCTTTCGCGCTGCAGCTGGGCCAGTTCTTCGCGCGCGCGGGCGGCGGCCTTTGTCCGCGGGTATTGCATCGTCAGACGCTCGGTCAGGAGCAGACGGCTTTGGGGATCGTCCACTTCGCGGATCCGGCGCCATTGTTCCTCGGCGGCGCGTTCGGCCAGCTGGTCGTCGAGGACGGGCGAGAGGATTTGTGCCTTGCGATAAGCGGCCGCGGCGTCTTCGTAGCGTCCCAGCTTTTGATAGAGCACGCCGAGCTGAACGCTGATTTCAGAACGTTCGTCGGGGGTGAGGCCGGCGCGCGGGTCGGCCAGCAGGAGTTCTCCGGCCGTGAGAACATCTTCGGGGGAGACAGGATTGCCGAAGGAAACAAAAATGCTGCGCAGAAGAACGTCCGTGACGAAAAAAATGCCGATGCCGGTCAGTTGAGGTGCAACGGGGCCAACCATTTCCGATAACAGTTCGATGTTTTGGCGCGGTGTGCGGTCGCTGCCGAGCACGTAGTTCCACTGCTCGTTGCGATAGCGGGCGAGTTCCGCGTCGAACCGCGCGCGCGGATTGAACTGAGGGTTGGACAGACGGGCCAGTGCAGCGCGGCCGGTTTGCTCTTCGGGAAAACGCACAGCCAGTTCGGCTTGAGCGGCGAGGGCGCGGCGACGGTCGCCCACCCACTCCAAATACACGGTAAAAGCATCCTGCACTTCATCGGCAAACGAGGTGTCGGCCAAAGTAACTGCGGCCTTGCCGACCGCTTGATAGAGGGCGTAGCGGTCGCCGCGGGCCAAGGCCAAAAGCAGGGCGTCATAGACGGTCGTTTCCAGAGGCGGGCGGAGGAAGCGCTCGGTGTCGGCAACCATAAGCGAGCGGGCGCGGCCGGTTTCTTCCTGCGCGACGGCATCGAGGACCTGTTTGCGGAATTTTTTCTCGCGCGTATAGCCCGCGCGTTCGGCGGCCTTGACATAGAACAGAGCTTCAGGCCACCAGCCGCGGTCGGCATAGTGGTGGGCAATCTCCATGCAGCGGGCGGCGGCGTCGCGGCGGAAACGTGCTTCAAGTTTGGCCAGACGCGCGCGAAGCGGTTCGGCGCCGGGCGCTTGGGGATTGGCGCGAAGATACGAGTCAATGAGATACCATTCCTTGCGCTCGCGTTCGGTCACCTTTTTAAACTGCGCGGGCGAATAGATGAGTTCCACGAGAAAACGGGCCACGCCAATGAACTGGCCGTTGAGCAGGCGTCCGAGATTATGGCCTGCAGCGTTGGCGATGTCGGCCCAGCGGTCCCAGCGGTCTTGGCTGCGGGTGTCGCGGATTTTGGTTCGCGGCTCGTTTTTCAGACCGGTTTTGAGGCTTGTTTCGGTGCGGGGGTCGGCGGGGCCGGTCAACGCCAGTTCATACGCCGCAAATCGGGCTTCGGGCGCAGCCAGCGATTCGGCCCACAGCCAGGCAAGGTTGTCGGCACATCCGCTGGCCAGACCGCCTTGCATTTCCTGCTCGCGGTCGAGCCGGACAGTCTGTCGAACGCACCGTTCAATTTCCTTGGGGTTTTCCTTAAAAGACGCCACAATCGAGCGATAGGCAATGGCCTCAACAAGAGAAACCATGGCTGTCGGCGAAGTGGCAGCCCACAGACAACCGGCGTGCAGAAAAACCCACAGCATGCAAACAAGGACATACGGCCTGACATGCATCCTCGGAGGGTTGGGAGATGATCGCAGGATCACGGCCGGTTTCCCTCCCGGAAACCTATCGGTGCGACTCGCGATAGGCACGCGCTTGATGGAGAAACGCTTCCAGACGAATGCGATTGGCCAAGTCTTTCTGGCCCGTAAAGGCAAGGTTCAAGACCGGAATGCCGCCGTGGTCATCCTGAACGCGCTGGAGCAGTGCACTGGCAATGGTGCCGGGCATACAGGTGAAGGGCATGGTGTGGACAATGCCGGCGATGCGGTTGTGCCGGATCATCTCGACGCTTTTGCCGACGGTCAGAATGGCCTCGCCTTCAAACGTATCGTGGACGTAGGGCCGGGCAAGTTCGAGAACATGGCGAATCGGCGGCGTGGGTTCAACGCCCAGCGTGCGACAGATTCGGCGCTCGACGGCCGTCTGGATGGGGCCGCGCAACGTGCCGCCAAGGTAGGCGGCAAAGTCGCGCCGCATGCGCTTTCGCCGCGCGCGCGTCATGCGCGAGTAGTGCACCCATTCGCCCAGCGGCGGCATGGCCACCTCGCCGCCGAGTCGCTCGATTTGCTCGAACAGGCCGTCGTTGGCATAGCGGTTGATGCGCACATACATTTCGCCGACCACGAGAATCAGCGGACGGGTGCCGCGGCCGACAGTCTCGATGCGGTCGTATTCCGCGCGGGCCTGCAGTAAAACGGGCCGGACCGGCCGCCCTGCGGCGATGGCCTCGCAGACGTTTTCAACCGACCGCTGGAACCAATCGTTGACCGAGCCGGGATGAATTTCGTAGGGGCGGGCTTGGCGGGCCAGTTGTTCGAGCGCATCGGTTGCGCAGATGCCCATCCAGGCGTTCCATTCAAATTTCCGACCGCCCGCCATGCGTAAATCCTGCGTGAAGGTGTCGTCCTGGTCGAGGATGTAAAGCGCGACGTTTTGAAAACCCTGCTCGTCCAGAAGCATCCGATGGAGATTGCCGTACTGGCCGAAACGGCAGGGACCATCGGCCGCGCCCATGAAAAAAGCCGAGCGGGCGGGATCGAAATCAGAACGGCGCGTCTGGCGGAGGATGTCGCCGGCGGTCAGCAGGGCCGGATAGCACTCCTTCCCCGAAGCGTATTTGAATCCCAGTGCCTCGGACTCCGGGGTAGTCTCGGGCATCACTTCGGAGCGCATGCCGACCGATCGCAACGCGGCCGCGATGGCGTAGGCGTGGGGCGCCATATACGGGACATAGACCGTGCGATGGTCGCTGAATTTCCGGTGATGATGGGCCAGCGAGAGCCGTTTCCGGAGAACTCGCCGCGCTGGTTGGCGAGCGTGTCGAGAAAAGCCTCGCAGCGCGTGACCACGCCGGCATCGGCACTATGTTCGTCTATTTCGATCTGCAGATGGGGCTTGTCGCCCATGATATAATTGAAGAAGCTGAGCAAGAACGAGTCGGGGCCGCAGCTGAAATTGGTCATATAGACGGCATGAAGGCGCGGGTTGCCGCGGATCCATTCCGCGGCTTTGATGATCTTCTGGCCGTAGCACCAGTAGATGCGGCGCCATTCGTCGGGCAGGGGCATCTCATCGAGCGGGAGCATGTCGAGCGGAATAGCCTGCACGCCCATCTGACGCAGCTTGCGCGGAACATCGAGGTTGATGCCGCGGTCGCAGCCGTTGTACGGCCGGCTGACAATGACCAGCGCTCTTTCGTCGGGGCGAAGCGATTCGAGCACCTCGCGTCCGCGTTCGAGCATCCGCCGCCGGAACCGTTCCTGGGCTTCGAGACCGCGTTCAAGCGCGCGGCGGATTTCGCGCCGTGTGCTGCGCAGGCGGTCGCGGTGTTCTGCGAGCGAGTCGGCCACATGCTCCTGTGTCATTTGCATGTACAGAGCGGGGCTGAAGATTCGGCCGGCATGGCGGCCGATATCTCTGGCGGCCAGAATTGTGTAAGGAATGCTCTGGACAAGCGGGCAGTTGAAATTCCATCGGTCGCGGACGCCAAAATCCGGGCTCTTTGAGTTGATGATGCTCGGGAGGAAAACAAAATCCACGTCCCGCCGGAGCAGCTCAGCCACGTGGCCATGAATCACTTTGATCGGATAGCAGATTTCGGTGGCCACTTGCTCGATGCCCTCGTGAATGATTGCCTTGGTGGTTTCACCGGAGACAATGACGTCGAATCCGAGCGAGCGGAAGAACGTGGCCCACAGCGGGAGGAACTCATGAAATATCAGGGCCATCGGGATGCCGACGCGGCCGCGCGTGGCGGGCGGAAAATCGTTTGACTTCAGACACGCCTGCAGTGCCGCGGCGCGTTCGGCAAACAGATCGGGCAAGGCCGTCTCGCGGGCGGCCGAGCGGTTGACCTCGAAACGCTCGCAACGGCTGCCGTAAAACAACGGCGGATCGTCGGCCACCTGCACGCGGCGGATTTCGCACGAATTGGCGCACTTGTGGCACGTAAAAGTTTCGACCCGCCAGCCGCGTTGGCTCCAATCGAACCCTTTGAACCGCGTGGTCCGGTATGGCGCCCCTTGGCCAACGGTGTCGCGCGCCAGAAGCGCAACGCCTATGGCGCCGGTAACCTCGTGGTGCGGGGGCACAACCACATCGCGCCCGAGCACCCGGTTGAACGCAGCCACGACGGCGCGATTGAACGCGGTGCCGCCTTGAAAGAACACCCGCTGCCCGACAGGCCGGCCGCCCACCACGCGGTTGAGATAGTTGTGCACGATGGAGTAGGCCAGTCCGGCGACAAGGTCTTCTTTTCGGGCACCGGTTTGCTGGTGGTGCTGGAGGTCCGTCTCCATAAACACGGTGCAGCGGTCGCCAAGAGACACGGGACTTTTGGAAGCAAAAGCATATTCGGCGAACTCGTCCTGAATTTTGAGGCCAAGGCGCTCAGCCTGCTCTTCGAGGAAGGAGCCGGTGCCGGCCGCGCAGGCCTTGTTCATTTCAAAATCGCAGACCGCGCCGTCGCGAATACGAATATACTTGGAGTCCTGTCCGCCAATTTCAAAGATCGTGTCCACGGTCGGATCAATTGCCAGAGCCGCTGTGGCCTGCGCGGTGATTTCGTTGCGGATGATGTCGGCGCCCACCAAATCGCCGATCAGATAGCGGCCGGAGCCGGTCGTTCCGCAGCCGCGCACGATCACACGGTCGCCCACTTCGCGACGGATGTCGTCGAGCCCGCGCCGAACGGCCTCAATGGGCTGGCCGGCTGTGGCCAGATAGCGCTTGGCAATCAAGCGCCCCGCCCGGTCTATCAGGACCACATTGGTGCTGACGGAGCCAATATCAATGCCGAGGAAGACCTCGAGCGGCCCGTTCGGGTCTGCCGGAGCCGGCGACGACTGTGGGTCGGCGGTGTTGATGGATAGGACGGATGGATCGCTTTTTTCGGCCCCCGCACTTTGCCTGCCGGCCGCCGGAGGAATCAACGGTTCAAGGCCCGCCGGCTCGGAAACTGGAGTTTGAATGTGGCGCTCGAGGGCATCGAGGCGGCAGACGGGGGTTTCGACTTGCTCCGCCAGCAAAATCTGCGCAACACCCAACGCGCCCATAACGGCGTGGAGGGGGTCCACAATCAGCTCGCCGGGAGCGAGGTCCAAGGCAGCCTCGAAGGCCCGCCGCATGCCGGCATTCGAGGCCACTCCACCCTGAAAGGCAATCGGCCGTTGAAAAGGTTTGCCCTGGCCGATCGTGGAGCAGAAGTTGCGTGCAAGAGCGAAACACAAGCCGGCGACGATGTGGCCCACAGGCGTGGCGATCTGCTGCAGATGGATCATGTCCGATTTGGCAAACACGCTGCATCGGCCGGCCATGTGGGGGGGCGAGGGGCATTCGAGGGTGAGGCGGCCGAATTCTTCTTCGATGGAAACACCAAGCCGGCTGGCTTGTTGGTCCAAAAACGATCCGGTGCCCGCGGCACACAGAGTGTTCATGGAGAAGTCGCGGAGAATCGGTTTTCCGGAGCGCTCATCGTGGTCGAACAGGAGAAGTTTGGAGTCTTGGCCGCCCATCTCGATGACGGTGCGGGCTTGAGGCGTGCGGACGGCGGCCCCTGCGCTTTGGGCCACGACTTCGTTGACGAAGTGCCCGCCCAGAAGCGCGGCCAGTGCCTCGCCGCCGCTGCCGGTGGCGCCGACCGCCCGGAAGCGTTCGGAAGCGAACCCGGTAAAAACTTCGCGCAGCAGCTCAAGGGCCGCCTCGAATGGCAGACCGTTATGCCGGCGGTAATAATGGGCAAGAATCTGCCCCGATGTGTCGCAAACAACGGCTTTGACGCTGATGGACCCTGCGTCGAGGCCCAGAAGCAAATCACGGCGATCATTCATGAGTGACTAACCGAATAAAATGCGGACAACAAAGCCACGGAGGCGTTGGCTATTGTGCTCAACGGCAGGTGGATTTTTTCCTCTCGAAAACAACTTTTTACAAGAGCCTGTTGCTCAATACGACAAATTGGATGGATACGGAAAGTTGGCCTGCATTGCAAATCAAAACCGTAGGCGCGGGGTGGGAAAAACGAGGTGCATTGGGTTTGCTGTTCGATCCTCAGGTTGCTGAATTTTTCCCCACTTTCGTCGGAAATTGGGTTTGTGGCGGCTGGAAAACAAAACTGCGTTCTTAACGTCGGCGCGCCCCGTAAAGTCGAGCAAGTCGAACAAGTCGGACAGAGCAGGCTGAAAAAAGCAAAAAGGCGCACAAGGGTAGTTCCTCATGCGCCCTTTGATTTTCATGGTGCCGAAGGGGGGAGTTGAACCCCCACGGGCGAAGCCCACACGACCCTGAATCGTGCGCGTCTGCCAGTTCCGCCACTTCGGCAATTGGCCGGAGGCGCTATCGGCTTTCTTTCGCGCCTCACCGCAACAACATCGAAGAAGCTATACTATGCTGTGTTCCACTTCAAGCCCTTTCTGGGGGAAAACGTCGCTGCCACACGAACCTTTCAGAGACTTCGTGGCGTATCGCCGGCAGCGGAGATAGTTCCCTGTTCAATGAGATTTTCCGGCCGCCAACACCCGCTGTGGAGAGAACTCCCTGCATTCCCAGACACGCTGCCTACGCGACGATAGTTTTCAGTTCCACCCTCTTGTCTTGCCTTCCGCAGTTTTATTCCACCTTCACCTGCGGCGGTTTGGCAAATTGCTGCCAGACCTGTGCAATCCCGGCTTCTTCCGTCGTGCCCTCATGGATAAACAGACGGTAGCGGAACGTAATCGAGCCGCCTTTTTCAATCGTATGGCTGCCGTCCTTGCCCTTGCCGTTTGGGAAATCGTGCAAGCCAAACGGATTGGCTGCAAACAAGCCGTAGGTGCGGACGTGCCAGTAGGTCGGATGGCGGAAGCTGCTGGGATGATCAAAGATCGTAATGCCGTAGGTTTTCTTGCCAATCGGGCCGCAGTAGTCCACCCAGGGCGAGGCCATGCCCCACGCGTTGGCGTCGGTCTGGCCATTGGCGTTGAGGATTCTGCCGCCGGCTTTTGGGTCGAGTTTCTTTGCATCCACCTTCATCGAGGTGGCGGTGCGCAAACCGAACATGCCCTCTTTGGTGTCGCCGAATTTCACGGGCGCATCGGGGGCCTTGATCGTAATATCCCAGTCAAACATGCGGCCGTTGGCAACGTTGTAGAAGCGCAGTTCGCGGGTATCCTCGCAGATTTTCTTTTTATCGGGACCGACCCAATCGGTCACCGCGCGCAGCCGCGCCATGGCGGCGCCGCTTTCGAGGGCCTCGAACGTGCGATGGATGCACTTGCCAGCCTTGTCGCTGGGTTTCAGATCAAACTCCCGGCCGGAGAATTCGAGCCAGAAATCCACGTCGTTGACATTGCCGTGTGTGAACCAAAGCGAGCGCTGGTGGGGATGGTCGAGGTCCTTCATTTTCTTCTCATATTCGTTTTCGGCCATGGGGTAATTGCGCGTAACGGGCGTGCCGTCGGCGGCGAGAACCGGATAGCAATAGGGCTTTGATGCACCGGTGATGATATAGCGCGTAAAAAGATTTCCGTTAATCATTACATCCACGCCGTCATCTTTTTGAATCAGACCGATGCCTTTGGTGAAAAAGACGCGCTTATCCACAAACTCGACTTTGTAAGTGATCGTGGTGCCTTTTTTCAGTTCGCCGATCACCCAAGTCAGCATGGCATTGCCGCCGTCGCGCCAGAACGTGCAGGGGATGCTCTGCCCAGCGGCATTGGTCAGGACGGCTCCGCGGGCCGCATCGGGAGCGCTGACGGTGACGGTGATCGGATAGTCGCGATAGTCGCAATCCGGTGCGGAAACGGCAATGGAGCGGGTGGCGGCAGCACCGGCACGATCCGCAGCAACACAGGCCAAAAGCACAAATACGGCGGTCAGACATCGTTGAGGTGTTCGGTGAAACATGGCGCGTCCTCCTGAAACAAAAGGTATGGAATGTCGTGTTGTTCCCAACCGGAATTACATCCATAGTTCGCCATTAATCGAATGACAAGCACTATCTTATCGAGGAAGCCAAAATGGGGGCTTCTCCCGAAAGCGGGAAAAGGACATTCGATCCTGCTGTGGCTCTTTAAAGCGAAAAGGGGGAAAGGAAATTCTTTGAGGCGGTGTTCTTGTCATCATACACAAATCAGACTCCGCTTTGGAGTGCGCGCAGCCGTGCTGCCGCTTTGCTGAAATCGTCCGTCGTCAGACAAAGCGTCGGTGATGCGGGAAAACCCACGCTTGGTGGGTTTGGGGTTGGAAAAAGAAAAAGCGGCAGCAAGGCTCCCGCACTCCATAGCCCTTGGGGGATTTTACCGACATCACGCAGCGGTCTTGCTTGCGCTCGCGGCACCGGTCTCCCGATTTCGGGAAATGCATTCGGGCAAAATTGCCCGGCGTTGGAAGTACCCATTTCGATTGGCGTTCCATCGCCGCAACGTAAAAAACCGTTCGACAGGCTTGTTCCAACCACATAGGCTTCCCAGTCGGAGAGGCGGCGATGAAGGAAACTGCACACGTGTGGCGTCGAATTGAAGTCAGCGGCATCGTGCAAGGCATAGGCTTTCGCCCGACGGTCTATCGGCTTGCGCGCAAATGCGGGCTGGTCGGCGAAGTGCGAAACACCGCACACGGGGTCGAACTGATTCTCGGCGGCGCCCACGAGGCTATCAACGCTTTCCTCATCGAACTGCCGCTTGCAATTCCGCCGCCGGGACGCATTGAACGCCTGCCCGACGAGCCGGCCGATCCGATTCCCGACTGCGAGGCATTTCGGATTGCATCCAGCATTGGCGACGAAACCATCGAGGTCGTTATTCCGCCCGATCAAGCCGTATGCGCCACGTGTCTGGCCGAAATGTTTGATCCGGCCAACCGCCGGCATGGCTATGCGCTGACCACGTGCGCGGTGTGCGGCCCGCGCTATTCGATTATCGAAAATCTGCCCTACGACCGCGAGCGCACCACTTTGCGCCTGTTTCCGCTGTGCGCCGAGTGCCGCGCCGAATATGAAGCCCCCGACGACCGCCGCTTCCATGCCGAGACCATTGCCTGCCCCCGCTGCGGTCCGACTCTTGAATTTCTCTCCCCGGCCGGCCCCATCGCTTGCGCCGACCCGCTTCGTGCGGCCGTGGATGTGCTGCGCGTGGGACAGATCGTGGCGGTCAAAGGCATCGGCGGCTATCATTTGGCATGTGATGCGGCCAACGAAAAGGCCATCGGCGAGTTGCGCCGGCGCAAACGCCGCCCGCACAAGCCGTTTGCGGTTATGGTTTCAAGCCTCGAATTTGCGCGACAGCTGTGTTTCGTCAACGAGGTCGAGGCGGCGCTTCTGAAATCGCCCGAAGCGCCCATTGTCCTGCTCAAACGGCGCAGTCCGACGCTGCCCGATGCACTGGCGCCCGACAATGACCGCCTCGGAATCATGCTCCCCTATACGCCCATTCAGCACTTCTTGGCACGCCACTTCGATGCGCTGGTGATGACCAGCGGCAACGTCAGCGATGAGCCGATCCGTTACACAGAGGAAGGCGTCCGGGATTTGCTCGGGCCGATTGCCGATTTTGCCTTGGTTCACCAGCGCGCGATAGTGAACCCGACCGACGACTCGGTGGTCGTGGTGCAACACCGCCAGCCGGTGATGATCCGGCGTGCGCGCGGCTATGTGCCCACTGCACTTTCCCTCGATTTGGGCGCACTGCCCGTCCTCGCTGTTGGCGCTGATTTGAAAAACGCCTGTGCATTTGCCTGTCGCAACCGCGTATATTTTTCCCCGCATATCGGCGATTTGGAATATCCGGCGGCCTTTCGGCGGCATGTCGAGGAAATCCGCCGCTTCGAGCGATGGTTCGGCGAAAAGCCCCGCTGGGTGGCGTGCGATTTGCATCCGGGCTATTTTTCAACGCAACATGCCCACCGCCTCGCGGCCCAATGCGGCGCGCGGGTTGTCGAGGTGCAACACCACCATGCCCACATTGCCGGCTGTCTGGCCGAACACGGTCTCAATGACGAGGTCATCGGGGTGGCCTTTGACGGGACGGGCTACGGCACCGACGGAGCAGTGTGGGGCGGCGAGTTCTTGGCGGCAACCCGGGCACAGTTCCGGCGCATGGGGCATCTGGCGTATCATTCGCTGCCGGGCGGCGACCGCGCGATTCATGAACCATGGCAGATGCTGGCCGCGTATTTGATCGAGGTGTTTGGCCTCAAAGAGGCCCACGCGGTTTTTCGGAAATATGTGGGGGCGGTGTGGGACGTGGACGGAGTGGCGCGGCTGCTCGACAGTCCGGTTCGCCCGCCCAAGACATCGAGTATGGGCCGCCTGTTCGACACCGTCGGAGTGCTTCTGGGGTTTGCGCCGGTTATCAGTTTCGAGGCGCAGAACGCAATGGCGCTCGAAAGCCTTGTGCAGGGCGATCTGCTGCCACCTTACGATTTGCAGTTCGGGCCGGTGGTCGAGCCGGGTCCGGACGACGACCGCGGGGCATTTGAAATCGGCCTGTGGGGGGTGTTCGAGGGCCTTCTGCGCGATCTGGAAGGGGGCCAGCCGCGCGAGGTCGCGGCAAACCGCTTTCATGCCACCGTCGTGGAGATGATCGTGCACGGCTGCCGAAGGATACGCAGCCAGACGGGACTTTCGCGCGTGGCGCTTTCGGGCGGATGCTTCGTCAACACTGTGCTGGTCGAGGGCGCGGTGGCGCAACTGGAAGCCGACGGATTTGAGGTTTTGCTGAAACGACACGTGCCGCCCAATGACGGCGGAGTGGCACTCGGCCAGATTGCGGTTGCGGGTGCGCGTGCGGCCATGGAGAGCACATGGGCGCAATAACAGTTTGTCGCGCTTCGCGCGCAATTGGAAAAGCGCAACTGCTTTGCTTTATAAAATTCGGGAACACATTTTTTCACGCGCGCGATGTTTATGGCGGACGCCTTCTGCGGCGTCCGAAAGTCTGACAGAGGCGGGGTTGAGGACAAACGGGGAACCGATCGGGGGGAAACCCGACCCTCCACGGTGTCGGAAGTGAAATGGAGTCCGCATGGAAAGCGAGCACCAAGAATGGAACTTCGAGAATTGGGCAAAAGCGGGTTGAAGGTGCCGCCGATTGGTTTGGGTTGCTGGGCCATTGGCGGCTGGCGTTGGGGCGGAACCGATGTGAACCAATCCATCGCCACGATTCAACGAGCCGTTGATCTGGGCATGGTCCTTCTGGACACCGCGCCGGTCTATGGCTGGGGGCTGTCCGAAGAGATTGTTGGGCGTGCGCTCGAAGGGCGGCGGGATCGCGCCGTAGTTGCTACAAAGTGCGGTCTGGTATGGGACAGCGAAGAAGGCCGGTTTCATTTCGAGAGCGAGGGCCGGCGGGTATTCCGCAACAGCCGCAAGGCGCGGATATTTGCCGATGTTGAGGCCAGTTTGCGCCGACTCCGCACCGACTACATTGACCTGTATCAAATTCACTGGCCGGATGAAACCACGCCGTTTGAGGAAACCATGGAGGCGCTGACGGCGCTTCGGGATGCGGGAAAAATTCGCGCCATCGGCGTCAGCAATTTCACGGTCGAGCAGCACTTGGAATGCCTGCGCTGGGGAGTTATTGATTCGAGCCAGCCGCGGTACAACATGCTCGACCGCAAAGCCGAAAAAAACGTCCTGCCGTTTTGCTGCAAGCGCCGTATCGGCGTTCTTGTTTATAGCCCGATGGAGCAGGGTTTGCTGACCGGCAGGGTAACGCTCGACCGGACCTTTCCGGAGGGGGATTACCGGGCGCAGCGTCCGTGGTTTCAGCCGCACAATCGGCGCCGCGTGCTCGAATTCCTCGACCGCATCCGTCCGATCGCCGACGGGCACGGCAAGTCGCTGGCGCATTTGGCGATCGCGTGGGTGTTGTCGCAGCCGGGGGTTACGGCGGCGTTGGTAGGCGCGCGGCGGCCCGAGCAGGTCGAGCACAACATCGAGGCGGCCCAGTGGCGGCTGAGCGCGGAAGAGCTGGCCAAGATTGACGAAGAGTTGGCGCGTCTGGGGAAACCGCAGTAATGGCTAGCCCAACCATAAAAAAACCGGGGATGAGCCGTCGGCTGATCCCCGGTTTTGTTTTGCGGCAGGGTTTTCGGGCGGAGGAGTTGAAAGGATATTGGTCCAGCGCCCGACGGGTTTTACATCATTGCGAACCCCAGTCTATTTGGCATACTCCACGGCCCGGGTCTCGCGGAGCACAGTAACTTTGATTTGCCCGGGATACTGAAGTTCCGATTCAATCCTCTTGCTGACTTCGCGCGCCAGAATGGCGCAATCGTTTTCTCCCAGTTTTTCGGGTTGGACGGCGATTCGGATTTCGCGTCCGGCTTGGATGGCATAGCATTTTTCGACGCCTTCGAACGAATTTGCAATCGCTTCGAGGTTCTCGAGGCGCTTGACGTAGGATTCGAGGGTTTCGCGCCGGGCGCCCGGCCGGGCCGCCGAAATCGCGTCGGCGGCAGCCACCAGAACCGCGATAATGGTGCGCGGTTCCTCTTCGCCGTGATGTGCGGCGATGGCATGAACGACGGCCGGCGATTCATTGAACTTGCGCGCCAACTCGGCGCCGACCGCGCCGTGCGGTCCCTCGGTCTCGAAGCTGACCGCCTTGCCAATATCGTGAAGAAGCGCCGCGCGTTTCGCCAGTTTGACGTCCACCCCCAACTCTCCCGCCATCGCTCCGGCCAGCTGGGCACACTCGATCAAATGGCCAAGCACGTTCTGACCGTAGCTGGTGCGGTATTTGAGCCGTCCGAGCATACGGACCAGCTCCGGATGGACGTCATGGATACCGAGATCGAAACAGGCTTGTTCGCCCGTGGCAACGATCTCGTTTTCGAAGTCCTTCTGGGTCTTCGCGACGACCTCTTCGATGCGCGCCGGATGGATCCGCCCATCGCTGATCAACCTCTCCAGCGCCAGTTTGGCCACCTCGCGTCGCAACGGATCGAAACAGGACAGAACGACAGCCTCGGGCGTGTCATCCACGATAATGTTGCAGCCGGTAGCGGCCTCGAGTGCGCGGATGTTGCGCCCCTCGCGGCCGATGATGCGGCCCTTCATTTCGTCGCTCGGCAGGTTGACCACCGACGTGGTGGTTTCCGTAACCTGCTCGGAGGCGCACTTTTGTATGGCCAGAGTAATGATCTGGCGGGCCTTTTTTTCGGCAATTTCCCGAGTTTCGCTTTCGATCCGCCGGATCAAGGCGGCGGCATCCTGTTTCACCTCGCTTTCCAAGCTCTCCAGGAGCATTTGCTTGGCTTGGTCGGCGGTCAGGCCGGAGATTTCCTCGCAGCGCTTGCGTGCCGATTCGACGGCGGCAGCCAGTTCGGCCTCGCGCCGTTCGACCTGACGCAGCTTGTTGTCCAGAGCCCGCTCTTTGTCGGCGAGGCTGCGTTCGCGCCGCTCGAAGGTCTCGAACTTCTTGTCGAGAGCATCTTCCCGGTGCTGGAGTTTGCGCTCAAGGCGCTCGATCTCGTTTTTCCGACGTCCAAGGTCGCGTTCCAGGAACTTCTGCCGTTTGAGATACTCATCCTTCAGGCTGAATTCGAGTTCCTTGGCCCGCGTTTCTGCTTCGATTTTCGCCTCTTCGATCCGCTTCTGCGCCTGCTCCCACGTCTCTTCGATCTTTCTCCGAGCCGGTAATGCAAACAGAAACCATCCCAACCCCAAGCCAGCAAGAGGAAGAATGACCGCAATCGCAATGATGACTGCGGGGTGTAGATTTGGAATTGCTGAGTTACCTCCCTGTGTGAGGAATGTGAGAAATCATTTCATGTTTGGGGGAAAATCGCCGTACCACAGGCCAAATTTCCCGATGGCGACTCCCCTTCAGTTTCTCGATTTTGAGATTGTGCAAAAAGCGGCCGGCGCGTCAAGCGAAAAGGTTACCTGCTAGCCGCCGCGCGCATGCAGGTGAATCATCAGGACCGAAATGTCGGCCGGCGTCACGCCACTGATGCGCGAGGCTTGGCCGAGCGAGATCGGGCGGATGCGCGAGAGCTTTTCGGCCGCTTCGGTGGTAAGACCGTGCAGGGAGCGGTAGTCCAAGTCGTGCGGCAGGCGCTCAGACTCGAGACGGCGGAATCGCGCCACTTCCTCTTCCTGCCGGCGGATGTAACCCTCGTATTTGATCGCAAGTTCCACCTGTTCGGCGGCGCGGCGGGAAATGGGCATTTGCCGACCGGCGAGTGCGGATGGTGAAGCGACCGTCTCCGTCACAATCGGAGGGGCAAGGCCCAGTGCACACAAGTCGTCGTAGCGGACTTCGGGCCGCGCAAGCAGAGTGGCCAGCGAAAGCCGCCCGATGTTGATTGGCGGGATACCGCGTGCGGCCAGATACTCCGCGTCCACGTCCGAGGCCTTGACGGTGGTTTCGCGCAGCCGCGCCGTCTCCCGCTCGACCGACTCGCGATACGCTTCAAACCGCCGCCATTGCCCGTCGTCAATCAATCCCACCTTCCGCCCGTAGGGCGTCAGGCGCAGGTCGGCATTGTCCTGACGCAGCAGCAGGCGATATTCGGCGCGCGAGGTGAACATGCGATACGGTTCGTTGGTGCCCTTGGTCACGAGGTCGTCAATCAGCACGCCGATGTACGCCTCCGAGCGGTCGAGGATGAGAGGGGGCTCGTTGCGAAGCGAAAGGACGGCATTGATGCCTGCGATGATGCCCTGCGCGGCCGCTTCCTCATAGCCCGATGTGCCGTTGATCTGGCCGGCGAGAAAAAGTCCGACGACGGCTTTGGATTCGAGCGATGGTAGGGTCTGGGTTGGCGGGACGAAATCATATTCGATGCCGTAGCCGTAGGTCAGAAAGCGAACGTTTTCGAGGCCGGCGATGGTGCGGACAAAAGATTCCTGCACGTCGGCGGGCAGACTGGTCGAGATGCCGTTGGGATAAATCCAGTTCGAGCCGCGGCCTTCGGGTTCGAGAAAAATCTGGTGGCGGTCGCGGTCGGCAAAGCGAACGCACTTGTCCTCGATGCTGGGGCAGTAGCGCGGGCCGACGCTCTTGATCTTGCCGGTGTAAAGCGGCGAGCGGTCGAGGCTGGCGAGAATGATTTCGTGCGTGCGCGGGTTGGTATAGGTGATGTGGCAGGGCACTTGAACGACGTCGAGGCGCTCGGTGGAAAACGAAAACGGTTGGGGCGGTTCGTCGCCGGGCTGAATTTCGAGGCGCGAAAAATCAATCGTGGCCGCGTCCAGCCGCGCGGGCGTTCCGGTTTTCAGGCGGCCGATTTCCAAGCCCAACGCGCGCAGACTGTCGGAAAGCCCGACCGCCGGAGGCTCGCCCAGCCGGCCGCCCGGATGCGATTCGAGGCCAACGTGGATGAGGCCGTTGAGAAACGTGCCGGTGGTAAGAACGACGGCGCGGCAGCGGATTTTGGATTTTAGATTGTGGATTGTGGAGTGAAACGGGACAGTTCCAACCTGTTCGATCTGTCCAACCTGTCCGACGGGTCCGACCACTTCAATTCCCACAATCCGGCCCTGCTCAACGACCAAGCCTGTCGCCATCCCCTCGGCCAGTTCGAGGTTGGGCACGGCGGCAAGTGTGCGGGCCATCCAACGGCTGTATTCGCGCTTGTCGGCTTGCGCGCGCAAAGCACGAACAGCCGGCCCTTTGCCGGTGTTGAGCATGCGGAACTGAATACCGGTAGCATCAATGGCGCGTCCCATGAGGCCGCCAAGCGCATCCACCTCGCGCACCAGATGCCCTTTGGCCAGACCGCCGATGGCCGGATTGCACGACATGCGCGCGATGGCCTCGAGGCTCATGGTGAGAAGCAGCGTGCGCGCGCCCATTCGTGCGGCGGCATGGGCGGCCTCGCATCCGGCATGTCCGGCGCCGACTACGACAATGTCATAAACATGTTCTCGCAAGACGGACATAGAAAAGCACGACCGCGGGTCCGCGAAGGAAAAACTTTGATTGCCCCGTTCGCAATGAAGAGAGGATGCATATCCTTTAAAGTTTTCAGTCGAAACATCCAGCAAATTTGCGATGATCTCTTCTAACTTCTAACCTCTTGCCTCCAACCTCTCTTTTGTTGTGGCCAAAGACCATGTTAGCTATTTCTTGGAGGGACGCCTGCCACGGCGTCCCTACCGATATTCTTCCGATGAAACAGGATGCGGTCGGGGTGGAACCCGACCCTCCACGGCCGCCAAGCCGGAATTACGTGCTCAAAAACAGGACCCGCCTGAAGGTTACACCCTATCCCGCAAACTTTCCTACGCAGCAAACAGTGCGGCATCGGAAATGAGCAGCGGATAGTCAGTTGCCGGCACGCCACGCAATGTCCAGAGATCGCCTTTCTCCTCGGCCTGCCGGATGCGATAGACCTGCCCGGTCAGCGGGTCGGCAAGCACGGGAGTGCGAAGCCGTGCCGTGCCGCCCAACGTAATTTCGATCTGAACAGGTTCGGTGTCCTTCATCAGGTCGAGCGGCCGCCAGTAGGCGAACAACGGAATGTCGTTGCGCAGGAATGCAGCCGACATCATCGCCGCAAGTCCGGAAGGCTTGTCCGGCGTTTCGCCGCCCGCCGGCGGCAGGCCGCTAAAGGTCATCAACATCTCGGTTGGGTGGGTCTCGGCATCGAACAGCGCACACAGCGATTGATAGGCGTAATAGGACGGCTTGCGCTCATACGTGTTGCCGCGCAGGATGCCTTTGAAGTTGGTTTTCCCGCTTTGGCCAGACGACCAGACGTAGTTGATCAAATCCACGGTGTGGAAATACGATGTAAGTTCGATGCCGAGACGCAGGTCGTTGAGAATACGCCGCAGGAGCCACTTGGCCTGCCGCGCTTCGTTCCAGTCGAGATCGGCCAGCGCGCCGCTGCCTCCCTTTTGCGACGGGCAGCCGTTTTCGCCCTGCCACAAACCAAGCGAGGGTTTGTGTGCGGCAATCGCATCGCGCAGCGCGCTCACGTCGGCCTCGTAGTTGGCCTCAGGCACCGCGCGATAGGGATGATAGGAAATCTTGTCCACATAGTCGCCCATGCCCAGCGCCAGACACTGGCGGAGATAGTCCTTGGGCACTCCGGCGAAAGCGCCGCCGATGATGACCGCCTTGGGGACTCGCGCGCGGATTTCCGGCGCCGTAATCCTCACCATTTCGACGTAATCGTCGGCGCGGGGCTTTTGCGGCTGCCAGAAATTGGTAATATTCGGCTCGTTCCAGATTTCCCAGTGCGCCACACGGCCGGCAAAGTGTTCGGCGATTTTGCGGACATAAGCCAGCCAAGCGGCTCTGGCTTCGGGTGTGAAAATCGGCGCCCAACCCACCGCGGATTCGTGCGGCGCGTCGGGTGTATAGAGCTGGTTGCCGTAGCCGAGATTGAACCACGGCTGAATGCCGATGCGGCGGAGCGAGTCCACGACCTCGTCGAGCCAAGCAAAGTCGTACTCGCCGCGGGTGCGCTCGGTTCGCGCCCATCCGGTCTGACAGCGGGCCCACTTGACGCCGAGTTCCGCGAGGTGGGGGTAGGTCTTTTCGGGCTCGAACATCTTACGGTCGAGCGTCTCGAACCCAATGGAAAGCGGCGAGGCGGCGATGGAAATCGAGGGCCGGGGCTTGATTTTGCCTGCGGCTTCGAGGCCGAAGTCGGCCGGCGGAAGCGGCTGGGCAAAACCCGGTCGCACGCTGCGCAGCATTGCCGCCGCACCCGCGCCGCCGACGGCGGACAGAAAAGCCCGACGCTTCATGCAAGTGGTCATATTGGGTTTCCTATTCTGACGGACAGTCTCTTAGATCGCAAATGATAGAGCGCAAATACACACGGCATGAAGTCCAAACTTTCGGCAGCGGTTCGTAGTGCAAACCGCGGGTTGCCATCAGTGGTCTACGCTTCAGCGTGCCGGATGCGGGAAAACCGTCAATTTGCCGTTCGTAGTCCAAATTGCAGTTTGGACTCCAATCTTTTCCCGTCAGATTCGACGTGAATCTTTCCAAGGCGGACTGTGCGTTTCGCCGCCTACACGATTTCCTGTTTGACCGGGTCCCACTGCACCGTGCGTTTTTGTTTGTAGGCCTCGACCGACATGATGCAGGTCACCGCCTCGATGAACGCCTCGTCCTCGTTGTCTTTGGGTTTGCCGCCGGTGCGGATGCAGTTGAAAAAGTCCTGCATGTGTGTGGGCTGCGGCGGTGTCTTGGCCGGGTCGAACTTGATGAACGGCTTGCCCTGCTCGATCTTGCCCTTGTCCATGTCGGGTTTGTAGCGGACGGAATTGCGTTCGGGATAGACGGCAAAGTCGGTCGTGCCGCTCCACATCATGATGGCGTCCTTGCCGCGAATTTCCAGTTCCTGTCCGAACTCCATGCTGTTGAACGTGCAGGCGTAGGTCAGCGTGCAACCGCGCTGCAGGTATTCATAGGTCACGTTCCAGATGTCAGGCGCCTCGCGGCCGTCCTTGAGAAGCCCGACCTGGCCCGAGCAGGCGCATGTGTCGGGAATACCGTAGCCGAGGATGAACTGGGCAAAGTCGAACGAGTGGGAGAGCAGGTCGCCCGCGATGCCGGTGCCGTAATCCCAGTAGCAGCGCCAGTGCCAGAAGCGCTCGAAATCGAAATCGCGCGCGGGAGCGGGGCCGAGCCAGCGTTTCCAGTCGAGATCGCTCTTTACCTGCGCCGGGTCGGGCCGGTCGAAAATGTTGTAGCCACCGAACCAGCGCCATTCATCCTTGCCCAGGGCGCGGTTGCGGAACGTGCCCGTGCGGACAAACGTGATCGGGCCGAGCACGCCGCTTTTGACAATCTCGATGGCGGGGATGGCCGCCGCGCTTTCGCGCGAGTTGTGTCCCAGCTGCATGACAATCTTGTTTTTCTTGACGGCGGCATACATGGCCTTGGTTTCCGCCAGAGTCCGCGTCCAGCACTTCTCGATATAGATATGTTTGCCGGCGTTGGCCGCATCAATGACCATCTGCGCGTGCCAGTGGTCGGGCGTGGCAATGACGACGACGTCCACAGCCGGGTCGGCGAGAAGATCTTTGTAGTCGAGATACTCGCGGACGCTGGGGTTGTTGCTGCGCTCGACGCCTTTCTTGAGGTGCGGCTTATAGACGTCGCAGACGGCAACCACCTTCGTGTTGGGAATCGGGTCGTGTTTGTCCGAGCCGGCGACCTGCTGGATAAGTTCGCCGCCGCGAACGCCGAGGCCGATGTGGCCGACGCCCAGAATTTCATTGGGCGATTTGGCCGCGAGCACCGCCGGTGCTCCGGCAACCAGCGTCGCCGCCGCGGCCGCACCAGTGCCGGATGTTTTGAGAAATGACCTTCGGTTGAGTCGTTTGCTGCTTTTCATGTCCAAGTCCTCCGATCCGATGTGTGGTATGGTTTGCATTGATGTTATACGCGCGGTCTGGGAAAAGAAAAAGGCCTGTCAAAAAACGGCAGATGATATTGCACCGGCGATTTCTCCGGACAAAGTCCTTCCGCCTCGACTAGATCGGCTGGCAAAGGCAAGCGTTCCAAAGCGCGCGGCTCAACTTTGATTGCACCGCCACCATAGGATTTTCCAACCCAAGGAAGATTTGCAACAGTTTTTGGGTGCCGCAAAACCCGCCAAAGTTTTTCCACATACGCCGGGTCGCCCTTGCGGGCATACACGCAATGAAGGCAGGTCAAAGGGACCACACCGGCGAGATTGCGAATAAACCGCGCGTTTCGCCGCCCCAAGTAGAAGTCCGTCGCGAAACCCTTAAGTCTCCTCGGTCTAAACATCCAGCCAATTTGCGAAGGTCTTTTCCAACTTCTACCCTCTTGCCTCTGACCTCTTTGGTTGCGGCCAAAGGCCACGTTAGCTAGTGGAGGGTCGGGTTCCACCCCGACCGCATTTTCGATTTTGACGGTGGATGGTCGGCTTCCACGGCGACCGCCTTCGGATGCCGTGGAACGCGTCCCTCCACGTTTCGATCCGGAGGCGGTGGAACGCCTCCCTCCACAAACGGAACAGCGATGAACGGATGTTTCAACTATATGCTGTTTGCACTTCTTTTCCATACAATCTCGACTTGGACTCTTCGGTCTAAACATCCAGCCAATTTGCAAATACCTTTTCTAACCTCTACCCTCTTGCCTCTAACCTCCTTCGTTGTGGCCAAAGGCCACGTTAAAGATTTCCCAGTGCAATATACCAGAAGGAGGATGGTATAGCACAATTGTTCAATTCAAAATTGTTAGCGACATTCTAACGTCCCGGGGCCAAAATGCTCCAATCGAAAATGCAAGAATCTATCAGGCGATTTGCGGCAATTCCCAGCCCTTGCGGCGCGGGCGGTCGAGACAGGCGTTGGCCTCGTCGTCGCCGACAAATTGCTCCTTATCCGGGTCCCACTTCAGCCTGCGGCCCAACTCCCGCGCAATGTTCAGGATATGGCAGATGGTCACCGAGCGATGGCCAATCTCGACATCGGCATTGGGCCGCTTGCGGGTCTTGATGCAGTCGAGCCAGTTCTGCATGTGGGGCCGCGAAATCCAGCCCGGGCCTTCCCACGGCTGGCGGACCGCGCGGTCGGGCGCGTCTTTGGCCAGTTCTGGCGGCTCGACCTCGAAGTCGTTGCGGTCAATTTTCACCCGGCCCTTTTCGCCGATAAAAAGCGCCCCGCCCGGCGGAATATCCGGCGACTCGAAATCTACTGTCACGCCGTTGGCATAGCGCATCGAGACCTTGCCATTGGGGCCGGCAGTCACGGGCCACACCTCAACCGGGCCGGTGCCGTCCATGCCGAGCGCCCATTGGATTTGGTCAATCCCGTGCGCGCCCCAGTTGGTCATTTCGCCGCCAGAGTAGTTGCGCCAGGACATCCAGCCGAATTGCAGCTTCGAGTTGAACGGGAGATAGGGCGTCGGACCGAGCCACGTGTCCCAGTCGTCCCCTTCGGGAATGGGTTCTTCGGGCAGTTGGGGTATTGTGCGCGGACCGGTGTAGCACTTGCCGACCACGCGCTGAATCCGGCCGATGCCGCTGTTGCGCACCAGTGCGCAGGCATAGGCGTTCATCTCCATCGTGCGCTGCTGGCTGCCGACCTGAAAAACGCGGCCCGTTTTGCGCACCACGTTGACGAGCACGCGCCCCTCGGCCACGGTGAGCGTCAGCGGCTTTTCGGCAAAAACATCAAGGCCGGCCTCGCAGGCACGGATGCACGGAAGAACGCGGCCATGGTCGGGGGTCGCTACGAGCACCGCGTCGAGTTTTTCCTTCTCGAACATCTTGCGGTAATCCTGATACATGTTCCACTTCACATCTTTGCCGGCCATTGCCTCTTCCATGCGCTTGATGTAGCAATCGCTGATGGCAACGATGCGGCCGTCAGGCGGCATCTGGTTCATCAGCTGGCGCGCGCGACCGCCCGTGCCGATGACGCCGATGAGGATGCGGTCGTTGGCCCCCGGCCGCCCCGCCGCGCCCAGAACGCCGGGGCGGAGAATGAGCGGGGCGACGGCAGCGGCAACAGCGTGGTTCTTGAGAAACACGCGGCGCGACATTTTCTGAAAGTCTGACATGCTTTTCCCTCCGATGCCTGTGGATTGAGTCAATTCTCGACCAGTTAAAAGCTAAAGCCCAGAATGTTGGAAAACACTATTAACGGATGCCGGCAGATCGCAGCTGCAAACAGCCTTGCATGCATTCCAATATAAGCTATTCACCCATTTGCTTGTAATTCTTCCCGCAACCTTCAAGCCCTCGGCGGTCTACAACACGAAGCAATGGTGATTGTGGTGACCCGGCGTCGGAGAGCAATTCATCTTGGTGTGCAAACATGCACCGGCCTTTCCGCGGGAAATCGCAATTCTCCGGGCGATAATTGTTTGTCCGGCCCTGGCGCGGTCAAGGGCAAATCGCGGTCGTTTGCCGCACGGGGGGCTTGGCATTTGCGGTTTCACACGCAGAAGCGCGGAATCGAACGGATGGCACCTACTGGAGCGATTGCGCGTAGTCATGGAAGTTGAGCGCGTGCACAACCGATGCCAGATCGGGACGGTTTCGGTTGCAGAGACATTTGATGAGAAACGCAATGCGGCGGAAATCCCACGTGACCATGGAGGGAAGAAACGGCAGAAGGCCGCGCCGTTCGAGAGCACGGGGATGAGAGCACGCCCGCCGCGTGAACACGTTTTGACTCCAGTTCTGCCGCAACCGTCCAAGGACTTTATCATAGCGATACAGCTCGGCGAGCAAAGCGGCGCGCAGGTGCTCGAGCGCGTCCGACGCATCGAGACACACGTGCTCGCCGTCGAAGCGTTTCCAATCCGCAATCGTGATGTTGCCGTTGGCCAGATTCTGGTCAAACAGGCGGCTGCCCGGAACCGGCGTAAGGATATTGATCATGGGAAAGGCCATTGCGGTTTCCTCGATAAAATCGGCGAGGCGGCGGACGGAGTCGGCATTGTCGTCGGGCGTGAGCATGAACGAGCCGACTACGGCAATGCCGTGGGCGTGAACGCGGCGGATGGTTTCTTTGTAGTGGGCAACAACGTTGGTGCGCTGCTTGCCCATGCGCGCGATGGCGTCGGGCGACAGGCTTTCAAAGCCAACGAAGACGTACATGCAGCCGGCGCGACGGAGCAGGTCGAGAATCGAATCGTCCTGCAGATTGTTGATTGAGGACTGGCAGACCCACGGCTGCGTCGGCAGCGACGCCAGTTCCCGCAGAAGCGGGGCGGCGTAGTTGGGAGCGGCAAGGAGATTATCGTCGGCCAGAAGCAGCGATTCATTGGGGGCGGTTTGGAGAAGGGCGGCGATTTCGGCGACCACCTGCTCGATCCGCTTGCGCCGGTACTGGCGCCCGCTGAATGCGGTAACGAGGCAAAACTCGCAATAGTGGGGGCAGCCGCGCGTGGTCTGGACCGAGTAATAGCAGTAGGCATGGCGTGGGAGGATGTCCCAGCGCGGCGGCGGCAGGCGGGTGAGGTCGGGCAGACGCTCGGAGCGATAGACTTTTTGCAGACAGCCGGGTTCGGCATCGCGGACAACACGGGGCCAGATTTCATCGGCCTCGCCGATGACGACGGCGTCGCAGAATTGCGCAGCTTCTTCGGGGAAAAACGAGGCGTGCATACCGCCGACGACGACCGGAACGCCGCGGCGGCGGAATTCACCGGCAATTTCATACGCACGTTCTATGATGCAGGTGAAGCTGGTAATCGCCACGAGGTCCACGGGTTCGTCAAAATCAATCGGGGCTACATGTTCATCGGCGATGACAACCTCCACTCCGTCGGGCGTGGCGGCGGCCAGCGTCAGCAGGGCGAGCGAGGGAGAGGCGGCGGGACGGCCCGTGATTTTTCGGAGGGTGCGAAACTCCCAAAAATTCTCTTTCCATTCGGGCTTGCGGGCGGGATTGATGAGCTTGATTTTCACGGCATACCTCAGGGGGGGAGGGAAATTCTGCGATTCATAAAATGTGAGCATTTACCGGCGATCAACCGGCCCCCGCTCGGACGTTGGACTTGCGGGTGAAACGGGTCGGGCCGCATGTCCCAAAGCTGGGGATGCGATTCGACAAAGCGGGCAATATCGGCTCGGAGGGTTTCCGGGTGTAGAATTGGTTTGAGGTCATAGTCAAAGTCCAAGAGGGATTGGGGGAATTCAAAGGTTCTGCACGTCGTCGTAGAGGTCGGGAAGATGGTCCTGTCGAAGACGGAATTTTGTGCCGTGGTTGTGGCCGGTGCGCGCATCGAAATCAACCAAGATAAATCCTTGCTCGATGGCCCGAAGAAACTTGTCCGCGCTAAACCGCTGGAGAATCATGATATCTTGATACAGGAACAGTTCCTCTCCTCGTTCGTGTCTTACTAATGCGCGAATGTAAAAACAGTTTAGAAGTTTTGTAGCCGCCTTATGCGTAAGATCATCAAACCCCCAATAAGGCTGTGGTTGAAGTTCGCCCAAGCCGACACGCGATGCAACTTTCTTAAGCCACGCAGCATGGCTGGGATCTACCTTGCTTGCATCAAAAGAAACCAATACACGCCGGGATGCCCAATCCACGACTATGCGAAATCCTCTATCCGTGCTTTTAAGACCGTTGATTGTTTGACGAAAGCTTTGCTCCTTGGGGATACTCTTGTGAGGCCAGCCGTACTTTGGTAATAACAAATTGGGCACAAATCTTATAGCTCTCGGTGACGGCTCCATGTGGAATAAAGTGGTTAGTGAGCTCGTGTCTTTTCTTTGGCATTTTAGCTCCCACTCTGCCGCATTGGGAAGCGGAAGGTTATTTTCATCAATACCCAGCAAATCCTCCAAAGTATTACCAATGCCACCCACATTGCCCGGCCGCGCGTTTATAATCCATCCCTGAGATCTAATAGCTAACAGCTTCGCTATTAATTCGTCTTTTGTATAGATCCGCATATTCTACTACTTTGCTTGATCGCTTTATCTCTGCTATAGGTGGTCGCCAGAAATCCAATAAATACTCAAAGGTTACGCCCATTGTGATGTAGTTGCTTGGCCAGCCAAAAATGCCTATCTTGTTCACTATATTTGTCCTGTCCCAAATGATTACATTCCGTAATTCATATCCGCGTTTTCTCAATTCTTCGATTAGGGAAACATGAATCGTAATTCGCTTATTCTCCCACCACATGTCAGGAACATTAATAACACAATGGCCTTTAGGGCGGAGCAAAGGCAGAAGATGCTCAAAGATTTCGCCCATTGCCAACCTATATTCGTCCAGGGCCATTGTACCAAGGTCCCGAGGATCTTGGGAATACTGCTCAACCTTTCCCAGCTGCTCGTTATTTCGAAATCTCCTTGATTTGTTTTTTCTTGGCCGATTAAGGAGGTTTGCATATGGTGGCGATGTCCATATCAATTTGACTGTACCGGGCTCTAGGTAGTTACGAATATTCCTCGCGTCGTCTTGTATGGCAATTTGAACTGCATCGTTAAACACATTGCCTTCGGCTAATCGCCGTTTGCACAAATCAATGTACTCTTTTTGAAGGTCAAAGCCCACTGCGTTCCTCGCAGTGTCCATCGCGGCAACGAGAGTTGTGCCGCTTCCCACAAACGGATCGAGAACCAATTCACCCCTGTGTGTAAAAAGTTCAATTACCTTTCTGGCAAGAGCAATCGGGAATGTTGCGGGGTGAACAGCCTTATCCCGGACATCACGTGCCTCATAAGTGAACTGCCATACACCCAATTGGGATTTTAGCCATTCTCGTGCGCTCATGCAATTCAAATGCCCTGGCCGACAGTCACATGTCCGTTGCCATCGGATATTGAGAGTTTTGCCATAAGGCGGCAGATCTTCGCTTACTCCGATGCTTTTCTTCCTTCGCGGCATCGTTATATCTCTCCATTGAAAGCTGCTCAACGGATTGCAGCGGTGTTCCTGTCTGTCAAGCCCGAACGCGTTTCAGGCGGTGGCGGCGCGCTTTCTTGTTCTTACTGCGTCGGCAGGGGGCGGCGGCTGCGGATTTCGTCGAGGAGGTCGGCCGTGAGGGCGTCGAGCGACGGTGTGCCGCGGTCGCCGAGTTTGCGGCGGCGCAAAGCAACGGTGCGCGAAGCGACCTCGCGGTCGCCGATCACCAGCATCACGGGGATTTTCTGAAGCTCCGCCTCGCGGATTTTGTGGCCGATCGTCTGCTGCCCGTCGTCCAGCCGCGCCCGAATGTGCGAGTCCTGCAGATGGTGGACGACCTCGCGGGCATACTCCAGATGGCGTCCGCCGATGGGCAGAACGGCCACCTGTACGGGGGCCAGCCACAGCGGGAAGTTGCCTTCGCAATGCTCGATGAGCACGCCGAGGAAGCGTTCGATCGATCCAAAAATGGCGCGGTGAATCATGACGGGCCGGTGGCGCGCACCGTCCACGCCGACATAGGTAAGATCGAAGCGCTCGGGGAAGTTGAAATCCACCTGAATGGTCGAGCATTGCCACAGGCGCTTGAGGCAGTCGCGAATCTTGAAGTCAATCTTGGGGCCGTAGAAGACGCCCGCCCCGGGGTCTTCGGCGAACGGAATGCCGAGTTTCTGGAGTGTGCCGCGAAGAACGTTGGTGGCCAGCGCCCACTGCTCGTCCGTGCCGATCGAGCCCGTCGGGCGTGTGCTGAGGAACACCTCATATTCATCGAAGCCGAAGGTGCGGTAGAAGTGCTGGATCATGTCAATGATGCGCTCGATTTCGCCGGGCAGCTGTTCGGGCGTGCAGAAGTGATGCGCGTCGTCTTGGGTGAAAACACGAACGCGGAACAGGCCGTGGAGAACGCCGGAGAGTTCGTGGCGGTGGACACGGCCGAACTCGGCGACGCGAAGCGGCAAGTCGCGATAGGAGTAGAGCTTGGTTTTGTAAATCAGCAGGCCGCCCGGGCAGTTCATCGGCTTGATGGCAAACATGCGCTCGTCAATTTTGGTGAAATACATGTTGTCGCGATAGTGATCCCAGTGGCCGCTGCGATGCCAGAGTTCCTCGTTGAGGATCATGGGGGTCATGACTTCCTGATAGCCGCGGCGGGCAAGTTCCTCGCGGCAGAAGGCCATGAGTTCATTGTAGAGGATCGTGCCGTTGGCGTGGAAAAAGGGGAAGCCGGGCCCTTCGTCGTGGAAGCTGAAGAGATCGAGTTCGCGGCCGAGTTTTCGGTGGTCGCGTTTTTTGGCCTCTTCGAGAAAGAGCAAATACTCCTTGAGCATTTTTTTGTCGGGAAACGATGTGCCGTACAGGCGTTGCAGTTGCTCGCGCGTCTGGTCGCCCTTGCGGTAGGCGCCGGCGACGGACAGGATTTTGAACGCCTTGACGCGCCCGGTCGAAGGCAGATGAGGCCCGCGGCAGAGGTCCACAAACTCGCCCTGCTCGTAGATGGAGATGGGCTCGGAGTCGGGCAGCGACTGGAGGAACTCGACCTTGAATTTCTCGCCGCGCTGCCGGAACAGCGCAATGGCCTCGTCGCGGGACAGTTCGCGCCGGCGGACAGGCAGGTCCGCCGCGACGATTTTCTCCATCTCAGTTTCGATTCGGGCAAGGTCGTCGGGCGTGAGGGCGCGCGGCGTTTCGATGTCGTAAAAGAAACCGTCCTCGATGGCCGGCCCGTCTTCAAGCCGGGCTTCGGGCATGAGGCGTTTGACAGCTTGGGCCATGATGTGCGAGGACGTGTGGCGAAAGGTGTCGCGGCCTTCGGGATCGGAAAAGGTGACAAGGCGGACCGAGTCGCCGTCGGCAACCGGCGTGGAAAGGTCGGCAAGGCGCCCGTTGATTTTGCCGGCTACGGCCACGCGGGCAAGACCCGGACCGATGGCCGCGGCCACGTCGCTGAGGGTTGCTCCTTCGGCCATCTCAAGGTGGGTTCCATCGGGCAGACCAACTTTTAGACTCATACCGGATGCTCACGCTGCATCGTCGGGTAAGCCGACGAGCGGATTGGGAATGGAGAAAAAACGTTTGCGGTGTGGCGAAACACCGCCGAAAAACGAAAGGCAGCTAGGCACACCGGTTTGGCAAAGGCAACAGGGATTGTTTCGGAGCGGGTGTTGCTCAGAATGGCCCGGAGAGGTTGGCAGCCCTCGTATCAAGGATACGCTGCGGGTGAAAACACCCGTGCGCTCTTTTGAATGGCGCACGCGGCAAACGCGCCATCTGTCGGCCGCGCTTGTTCAACGCGTCCAAGCATAGGGGTCCCCGACACCCCAGTTGTTATCCANGTTGGAGCCGTGGAAGGGGCTGCCGACAATAAAATTGGTTGGCACGCGCCCGCCGTGCCGGTAGATGTCACCCCAGCTGACCGTCCCGTTGGTAGGATCATAAGGCAGAGCATGCCGCGTATAAGGATAGCGGCTGATCAGACCGGTGTCATCGGCGCAATCCGGTCCATAGCTGGCTGCCAGCCACTCGGTCTTGGGCATAAGGTCCACGTTCATACCGGCCGGCAGCGGGCCAAGGAACCCGACGCCCGTTTGGATGAAAGGATCGAGCATGCTCCCGTCGCCCGCAATGTGGGTGTCACTGCTGTGGGTTCCGATGCAAACGAAAGCATCAACGAAGGGGGCGGTCAGATAGGCAACCGGTGTTGTGAGAACAATCCAGAGATGACCGGGAGCGTAGTTGCGCCGCGTGGCGACCACACTATTGCCGTTGATCAGGGGCACGCTGTTCCAGTCCACGCGATAGGCTTCCATGGCATTGGCCAGCGACCGCATGTCAGCCTGCACGCGCGAAACTTTGGCGCGAGTCTGGGCTTCGAGAAAGTTTGGGATGGCAATGGCGGCCAGAATGGCGATGATGGCCACGACGATAAGAAGCTCGATTAGCGTAAAGCCCCGACGAACAATGCGCATGGTCATGGTGGTTCTCCTTTTTTCGCTCAATTGTTCATTTTGGCCGGCAAAGGGATCCGTCCAAATTGGGTATATATGCAATGGCACCGTAAGTTATGGCAAGAAGAAATCATTCGCAAAATTGCAAGGCAGGGGTTGAAAACAGCGTTTTCCGTTGCCACGAAGATGGCCTTGTGCCATAAAGCAGGTTGTTCGCGGAGAGCGAGGAATAGCCCTGCACCAAAAAGCGCGCCGACTGGGTTGCCGCTCCGCGTATTCGCAAAGGGAAATCCATGCATTTTTCTGATACTCGGCGGCGGGATGTCCCATGAAAGTGATGATTGTGGATGATGATCCGACCACGCGCCAGTTTTTGCAGACGCTGGTCAGCCGCGCAGGCCACGAAGTCCTTTTGGCTTCCGACGGTGTCGAGGCCATTGAACTGGCGGCGCACGACCGGCCGGACATTGTTCTGGCCGACTGGATGATGCCCCGTGTCACCGGCGTCGAACTGTGTGCGCATTTCCGGTCGGCCGGTCCCGGCCAGCCCTATATATTTATCATCCTCCTGACCGCCCGCGACAATGCCGAGGATATTGTGGAAGGACTTGACGCCGGCGCCGACGACTATATTGTTAAACCCTTCAATGCAGCGGAACTTCTGGCCCGAATCCGCACCGGCGAGCGGATTATCCGGCTCGAAACCGTGCTGCGGAGCCGCAACGAGGAACTGGAACAGTCGTTGCAGACCATTCGGCGCTTGAAAGGACTCCTGCCCCTCTGCATGTTCTGCAAGCGCGTGCGCAATGATCACGACTACTGGCAGCAATTGGAAACGTATATTCATGAGCAAACGGGTACGGATTTTTCCCATGGCGTTTGTCCGGAGTGCATGAAAAAACACTATCCCGACAGCTACCGTGCCCTGCAGGAAGAGCGGCAAAAAAAACGCGAACCACCCTTGGGCGGTCCCAAGAAATAAAGCAATTCAATATAATACAAGTGACCCCGTGCAATCCTTCCAGCGGAGGAACGCATGATCACCCTGCGCGACAAAGTGTTTGGCGCCCTCTTGGGCGGGGCTGTCGGCGACGCCCTCGGCGGCCCGCTCCAAGCCATGCACGCCGAACGCATTCGGAGCGTCTTTGGTGCAATCAACGAGATGCTCCCTTATCGTAAGCCTCCCGGATTTTTCGAGGCCGGCCCGGGCTATGCCCTCCACAATGAAGCCGGCAGCGTCACGGACGAGACGCTGATTTGCAGCCAGTTTGCCGCCTTTGTCGCCGACCATCCACATTCGCGCACCGCTACGGAACTGATCCGCCATCTGCTTCGCTATGGGGATCTAACGCGCTGGCCGCCCCGCATGGTCGAACCGCTGCGCAAAATCCAGCAAAACCAGACCACGCCGGAACTGGCCGGTAATGCCGTGGCTCCCGGGGGCGGCGTTGGCTGGTGGACCCCGTTTGGGATCGCCAACTACGGCCGGCCCGACAAGGCCGCCGCCGAAGTGCAGCGCCTGTCGTCCATCTGGAAGCGTCCGCTCGAACAGGACTTGCTCGGAGCCCTTCAGGCCGGCGTCGCCCATGCGCTGACGGCCAAAGCCACTCCCGATAGCGTGGTCGAGGCTGCGCGTTCGGTGGTCGGGCCTTTGGCTCGCGGACTGATTGACCGCGCGGTCAACATCGCCCGTTCGATCCCCCGCGGCGAGACCGAAGCGTTCGTAACCAGCCTGTATCGCAGCACGCTGGTGGATTCGATCGGCCATGCGCTGGACGGCCCATTGCCACCGCCGGCTGCACCGCCTGCCGATACGGAATCGCCGACCGCATCGCCCTTGTTGGCCGAGGTTGTTCCGTTGGCCTTTGCGGCGCTGATTTTCGGCGACGGCCGGTCGCGTGCAACGCTCCTTGCGGCGGTGTCATTGGGACGCGACGCCAAGCAGATCGGCTCGGCGGCGGGTGCGCTGATCGGCGCACTGGTGGGGCGCTCGCGCGTGCCGCGCGAGTGGGTCGGTGCGGTCGTGGCCGCCAATCATGCCGATATAGATTTGGTTCATCATGCCAATGCGTTGGCCGACCTGATCGAGCCGGCTGCGGCGGAGTAGGTTGCAGGGCGTGGATTGCAGGTTGTAAGAAAGCAGACCTCAAGGCGGCGGGTGAATATAACCAAAGGAGTGTTAGGATGAACCGGCGAAAGTTTGTGCGTTCGACGGCGGCAGGAGCTGCGGGACTGTTGATTTTGCGCAGCAGTGCGTCGGTGCGTGGCGCGCCGGCCAACGAGGCGGTCAACATCGCGCTGGTCGGCTGCGGGGGGAGGGGCGAATGGTTTGTCCGCATCGTTCCCGAACTGCGTCAAAACATGGTCGCTTTGTGCGAGGTCAATTCGCAGCGTGGCGCGGTCGGGCTGAAACGATTTCCCGATATTCCGCATTTTCAGGATTTCCGCGTCATGCTCGACAAAATGGGCAACAAAATTGACGCTGTCATCGTTGCCGCGCCCGACCACATCCACGCGCCCGCCTCGATTGCCGCCATGAAGGCCGGAAAAGCCGTCTATACGGAAAAGCCGCTGACGCACAACGTGCGCGAATCGCGTCTGATGCGCGAGACCGCACGGCAATGTAAAGTCGCCACGCAAATGGGCAATCAAGGCACGGCCAGCGCCGCCTTCCGCCAATCCGTCACATTGATTCAAAAGGGCGTCCTCGGAGAAGTGCGCGAGGTCCTCGTTTGGAACAACGGGGGCGGGCCGGGCAATCGTCCGCTGCCTAAAGGCGAAGAACCGGTACCACCGTATCTGAACTGGGACCTGTGGCTGGGGCCTGCGGCCTTTCGGCCCTACAACCGGCAGTGGATGCAATGGCACGGCTGGCGCGAGTTCGGCACCGGCACGCTCGGCAATTGGGCCTGCCACACCATGAACGTGGCATTCAAGGCGCTGAAGATTGACGCCTTGTGGCAGGAAGGCGCGCCCAAGACGCCCATCCGCGTCCAAGCCGAAGTCAGCGAAATCGTTCGTCATGCCTATCCGAGAATGGAAATTGCACGCTACGAAGTGCCGGCTCGCGGCAATCTTCCGCCTGTTCGGCTCACGTGGTTTTGCGGCGGCGGCCAAATGTTCGAGGACAAAGGCTACCGCAAGGAAATCGAAGACAAACTGGGTCGAAAACTCGACTGGAGCAGCGACGACGGCACGCCGGTTTGGGAAGACTGGGCAGGGATTCTCCTCATTGGCTCAAAGGGCAAACTCTACGCAAATGCTCATAATACGACCCTTACGCTGTTGCCCGAAAAGGACTTCAAGGACTTCCAGCCGCCGGAGTCCGACCTGCCGAAGACGCGCGGCCACGAGCGCGAGTGGCTCGACGCCATTCGGGGCGGTCCGCCCGCCATGTCCAATTTCGACTATGCCGGCCCGCTGACCGAGTTTGCGCTCCTGACCAACGTGGCCACGCAATTCGAGGGGCCCATCGAGTATGTCCCCGCGGAGATGAAGATCACCAACAACGCTGAAGCACATCAGGCCCTTCGCCGCGAGTATCGCAAGGGGTGGGAGTTGTAAAGGCCGGAAAAAGAAAGATGCCCGCGCCCTTGGCGCATTAAAGATTCTACGGACGAAATTCTTGCCCCGACATATTAACCTACCGCTCGGCCACAACCAAAGAGGTCAGAGGGAAGAGGTTGGAAGTCAGAAGAGCTCATCGCAACTTGGCTAGACCTTTTGACGAAAGAGTCTAAAAACCATGGATGAGCGTTTTATAGATCGAGTACTACAGGCCAGCGGGGTCATGGGCGGCCTTGGCGGTCTATGTGGCTGGGCGCTGGGCGGACCGGAGTGGGCGCTGGCATTCCTTCTGGCGGCGGCGTGGAGTATAGCCAATCTGTGGGTTCTGGCCTACTTGTTGGTCGTGGTAGTGAAGAGGGCACGCCGCGGCACCATGCTTGCTTTTTTATTATTGAAAACCGTAATCCTGTATGGGTTGATTGTGCTGTATCTGTTCTTTGTCCACTGGACATTCAGTGCTTTGATGTGCGGACTAACTTTGCCGTATGTGGTCATGGTTCTCAAGGCGGGCGGCCGGGTCCTTGTGGACGCCATGAATCGCGGCAAAAACCCGTCGGCATCCATCCGAAACGACACCCAACGGCTCGAATGACGCGCACAGATGGCGGGGAATTCGACGATAGCAGTACACCATTCCGAAGCGGAATCCGCAGTTTCTCATGCCCATACTGCAGCGCCCACCGGTCATGGGGAAAGCGCCGGACACGGCGCCGGCGGACACGGTTCTCATCCCCCTGAGGTTCCCAGCGGGCTGGACCTGCTGGCGACTTTGCCTTTTGCCCAACGTCAGGTTCATCTGTTTGATGTGACCGTCGAAAGCGCCAAGACCGGCCAGACAGTCCAAGTGCCCATTCGGTTCACCGTTGGCGAAGCCATCCGCTGCTATCAGAATCAGTTTTTTGTTCTTCTGCTGGTGGCGTTTGTGTCGGCGCTGGTGGTTCGAAAGCTGCGGAAGGCCTCGCTACAGGCACCCGGGCGGTTTCAGGCGCTGGTCGAGATGTTTGTCGAGGCGTTCCGCGACTTGGTTTTCGGCGTGCTGGGCGAAAAGAACGGCCGGAAGTATCTGCCGTATTTGGGCAGCCTGTTTTTGTTTATTCTTCTGGGCAATCTAATGGGGTTGATTCCGCTGCTGCGGTCGCCGACGTCAGTGTATCAGACGACATTTGCTCTGGGGTTGTGCACGTTCTTCTACGTGCAGTTCACGGCCGTGCGCCGAAACGGCCTTCTTCGCTACCTTTACCACATGATGGGCGAGCCGAGGGGCGACGGGCTTGGCATGAAGCTGTTTATGTGGGGGCTGGGGCTTGTGCTGCTTTTGCCGCTGCACATTCTGGGCGAGTTGATCAAGCCGATTTCGCTGTCGTTGCGTCTGTTTGGCAATATATTGGGCGAGGACATTCTGCTGGGTGTCTTTGTGACCATGGGGCTGGGGCTGATGGGGCTGTTTGGCTGGTCGCAGCCGTGGGTGGGCTTGCCGCTGCAGCTGCCGTTTTTCTTTTTGGCATTATTGACTTCGAGTGTTCAGGCAATGGTTTTTGCGCTGCTTTCGATGGTGTATTTCCTCATGGTTCTGCCGCATGATGAAGAAGCACATCATTAAACCGGCCCTCGGCCACAACCGAAGAGGTCAGAGGCAAGAGGTTAGAAGTTAGAAAAGATCTTTGCAAACTGGCCGGATGTTTAGACCGAAAAGTCCAAGTATGGTATGTGTTTCGCCAGACCTTTGGAGTGCGGCAGCCATGCTGCCGCTTTGCTTTCCGACGGCCCTAAACCAGTCAAACGGGGCCCTTTCCGGGAAAATAAACGTTTCTTTTCACAACGGACGATTAAAAAAGCGTCAGCATGGCTGCCGCACTCCAAAAGCGTGGCTAACGTGGCCCTCGGCCACAACCAAAGAGGTCAGAGGCAAGGGGTTAGAAGTTAGAAAAAGATCTTCGAAAACTGCCCAGATGTTTAGACGAAAGAGATTAATTTTGGCTTTTAGATTTTGGATTAAAGGGCGGGAAAAACTAAACTGTCCGCAGCTTCGGCACATCAGGGACAGGACGTTTGTCAAAATCCGTGTGAATCGTTGTGTATCCGTGGTTCCAAGGTCTTTGCACAGGCATCTATTTTGAAATAGAACGAGTGTTGCTGAGATTTGACTCTTGCACAGCCGCCGAACAGGAATGAACAGGGTCAAGAGTGCGAGGGGTCAATCGAAAAATCAAAAACGAACATCCAAAACCTGCAAAGGAGGACAACGGCATTGGATCCGCAAACTGCACTGAGTCTGGTCTATCCGATTGGCATCGGAATCGCGGCTTTGGGGTCGGGCTTGGGCTTGGGCAAAGCCGTGTCTGCGGCGATGGAAGCCACCGGCCGGCAGCCGGAAGCGTCGGGCAAGATTCTGATCAGCATGATCATCGGCTGCGCATTCATCGAGGCGCTGACGATCTACGCGCTGATCTCCATCTTTCTGGCCAAGTAGTTCGGCGCAATCGCCCGCAGACCGAAGGGGCGGCCGCGGCCGCACGGGCGAATGTGCCGCATTGAAACGATTGGTCGAAGCCCACCGGTCCGACCGATACGCCCATGCCGCGCGGGGCATGACGTCAAAGGTGAGACACGATGAATCCGGAAACGCTAAAGACGCTATCGCAGATTCTCACGCAGCTGGTCGCCTTTTTGATTTTCTTGGCGATCATGAAAAAATACGCGTGGGGACCGATCCTGCGCTTGCTCGACGAGCGCCGCGAACGGATTGCCGGCGAGTTTCAGCGCATCGAAAGCACCAAAGCCGAAACCGAGCGACTCCGCGCTGAATACGAAGCGCGCCTGCGCACCATCGAGCAGGAAGCCCGCGAGAGAATTCAGGAAGCCGTCAGCGAAGGACGGCGCGTGGCGCAGGAAATCCGCGAAAAGGCCCACAGCGAGGCGCGCGCCATCACGGCCAAGGCCAAGGCGAATATCGAACTGGAGATCGAAAAGGCGCGTGTCCAACTCAAAGAGGACATGATCCGCATGACCATGGCCGCGCTCGAACGCGTGCTGCGCGAAACCGTCAGCCGCGAGCAACACGACCGGCTGATTGCGCAGTTCATTGAGAGAGCGGGAAAAAACTGATTGGTCGGACAGGTCGGAGCAAGCGAGAATCCCATGGAACTGGATCCCGCAGTCCAACACGTGTATGCACGGGCGCTTTTGAGCGCCGCCGAAAAAACCGGTGCCACGGATCAGGTTTTTTCCGAGGCCGACTGCGTGTATCGCATTTTCCGCAAGCAGACGCGCCTGCGCCATTTCCTCGAAAGCCCCCGAATCCGCAAGGATGAAAAGCACCAGCTCATCAACCGGGTGTTCGGCGACCGCATCGGCAAACTGGTTCTCAATTTCATTCACATCATGCTTGAGAACAACCGCATAGAGAACCTCGAAGCCACGTTGCGGCTGGTTTGCGTCATGGTCGAGGAAAGCAAGGGAATCATTCCGGCGACCGTGACCACCGCGGTGCCGCTGACCGACGAACAGCGGCGCACCCTCCAGCAAACGCTGGAAAGCCGGCTGGGGCTGCGGTTCGACATCCGGTTTCGTGTGGACCCCAACATCCTCGGCGGCGTGGTTTTCAAGTATCGTGACAGCCTCATTGACGGCAGTGTCCGTTTTGATTTGCAAAAGCTGTACGAACGACTGATGGCCTTGAACGTCCCCGCGCGAGAGCATAGTGTTGGCGCCTGACGCCCGGCCATCCATTTCCACATTCAGGATTGGTCGGAAAGAATTACGGCAGACAAAACAGCGGACAGGAGACAATGAAGTGAAACCCTTCAATCGGCGAAAGTTTATCGCAACAACGGCCAAAGGTATGGCCCAAACATCCACCGGTGTGACCTTGCTGGCCGGAGCGCAACGCGTTTCCGCTGCTCCTCCGCAAAACCGCAGCATCCGTCTTGCGCTGATCGGCTGCGGCGGGCGCGGCAGTTCGGTAATCCGTCGGTTTGCCCGACGGCCCGGCGTCGAAATCGTCTGCCTCTGCGATCTCGACAAACGCGAGGGACATGAACTTTTAAAGCAAATCGAGAAGGAACAGGGCACCGCTCCCAAGCGCGTCTATCGCTATCAGGACGTGCTCGAAGACCCGGCCGTGGACGCCGTGGTGATTGCCACGCCCGACCACTGGCACGGCCCGCTGACCATTTATGCCTGTCAGGCCGGCAAGGATGTCTATGTCGAAAAGCCGCCGTCGCACAACATCTGGGAGGGCCGCAAGATGGTCGAGGCGGCCCGCAAGTATCAGCGGGTCGTGCAGGTGGGCACGCAAACGCGCAGCGCCGCCTATGTGCAGAAAGCGCTGGATTACATTCGCAGCGGCAAGCTGGGCGACATCCGGCTCTGCAAAGTATTCAACATGCTCTCAACCGGCCCCTACAAGGAATCGCCCAACAGTGAGCCGCCGCCCGAAGTGGACTGGAACACGTGGTTGGGACCGGCTCCGCTGCGTCCCTACAACGAAGATATCCTTCACGGTCGCTGGCACCAGTATTGGGCGTATTCGGGCGGACTGATGGCCGACGACGGCATTCATCAACTTGATTGCGCGCGGCTTCTCCTTGGCAAGGACTATCCGAACGCCGTGTATTGCCGCGGCGGCAATCTGGCTTACAAAGACGAGCGCGAGGTGCCGGATACCCAGATCGTGACCTATGATTTCGGCGACGTGGTCATGACATTTGAGCAGACATGGTGGACGCCCTATATGAAAAAAATCCCGGACGAGGTGCGCAACGGCGACCTGTTTCCCTACTGGCCCGGCACGGCCACACGCGTCGAGTTGTACGGCACCAAGGGCGTGATGTTCTTTGGACGGCACGGCGGCGGCTGGCAGGTCTTCACGGCCGACGGCAAAATTGTTGCGCAGGAATTTGGACGCCAGGGCGACGACCCGCATCAGGAAAACTTCCTCCAGTGCATCCGCGACCGCAGCCGCCCCACCGCCGACATCGAAGAAGGCCATCGCAGCGCCGTGATGGTTCACTTGGCCAATATTTCCTACCGCGTCGGCTGTCGCGAAGTAAAATTCGATCCAAAGACCGAGACCATCGTCGGCGATGCCGAGGCCAACAAGCTGCTCAAACGCGACTATCGCCCGCCGTTTGTCATTCCGGAGAATGTGTAGTTCGGGGTGTTAGATTCTACAAGGGCACACGAGGGAAAAACGAAATGGCGCTACGACCGGAAGAAATCAGCAGTGTGATTGAAAAAGAACTGCTCGCCTACGAGCACGAACTGGCCATGGAAAAAGTCGGCACCGTGCTCAGTGTCGGCGATTCGATCGCCCGCATCTACGGCCTTAGCGAGGTCATGATGGGCGAGTTGCTCGAATTCCCCGGCGGCATTATGGGCATGGTGCTCAACCTTGAAGAGCACAGCGTGGGGGCTGCGGTGTTCGGCTCCGACCGCTCGATCAAGGAGGGCGACACGGTGCGCGCAACCGGCCGCATCGCCTCGATTCCTGTCGGGCCGGCGCTCGAAGGCCGCGTAATCAATCCGCTCGGCGAGCCGCTGGACGGCGAGGGGCCGATTGTCTGCAAGGAACGCAACCCCATCGAGGCGCGCGTCCCATCGGTCGTGCAGCGCCAGCCGGTCAAGGAACCGCTGATGACCGGCCTCAAGGCGATTGACTCGATGATTCCGATCGGCCGCGGCCAGCGCGAACTGATCATCGGCGACCGCCAGACGGGCAAGACAGCCATTGCCATTGATACGATTATCAATCAGCGGGGCGGCGACGTGCACTGCATCTACGTGGCAATCGGCCAGAAAATGTCGAGCGTGGCGGCGGTGGTGGACCTGCTCAAGCGCCACCACGCCATGGACTACACGACGGTGATCTGCGCGCCGGCCGAAGAGGCTGCTTCGCTCCTGTATATCGCACCCTACGCCGGCGCAGCCGTCGGCGAATACTATCGGGACCGCGGCCAGCATGCGCTGGTCATCTACGATGACCTGTCCAAGCACGCCGCCGCCTATCGCCAGCTGGCGCTGCTTCTGCGCCGTCCGCCCGGCCGCGAGGCGTATCCGGGCGATGTGTTCTATCTGCACAGCCGGCTGCTGGAGCGCGCCGCCAAGCTCCACGATAGCCTCGGCGGCGGGAGCCTGACGGCACTGCCGATCATCGAAACGCAGGCCGCCGACGTCTCGGCCTACATTCCCACCAACGTCATCTCGATTACCGACGGGCAGATTTATCTGGAGCCGGATTTGTTCTACGCGGGCATCCGGCCGGCAATCAATGTGGGCATTTCGGTCTCGCGCGTCGGCGGCAATGCGCAAACGCACGCCATGAAAAGCGTCGGCGGCAAACTGCGCCTCGACATGGCGCAATACCGCGAACTGGCTGCGTTTGCCCAGTTTGGCTCCGATCTCGACAAGGCCACTCTGGCACAACTGACCCGCGGCCAACGCCTGACCGAGGTGCTCAAGCAGGGCCAATATGAGCCCCTCTCGCTGGCCGATCAGGTGGTGATTATTTTCGCCGGAACCAACGGCTTTCTCGACGACCTGCCGGTCGAAGCCGTGCGGCGGTTCGAGGTCGAGCTGCGCGCATTTATGGACAAGAACTACCACGACGTGTTGCATGAAATTAACACCGTGAAGAAAATGTCGGACGCCTTGGCGAAGAAACTCGAAAAAGCAATCGGCGAGTTCAAAGCGACGTTTAGGGTCTCGCAGGAGGAGAAAGACGGGATTTGAAAGGAATGAGGAATGAGGAATGATGAATGCGGAATTAAAGGGATGAGGGAGAAGAGAAGAGGGATGAGGGATGAAGGATGAGGGATGAGGAGGAAAAGAGAAGGATGAATGAGGAATGAGGAATTAAGGGATGAGGATTGAAATGCATAAGAAAGCAAAAATGTTGCAAGGAGTACCGAAAGCGCATTCTCGGTTCAACGCGCAACCGATAATCGGTACACAAACCTTTCTAATATGCTTTTTCACATTTCTCATCCGTCCTTATTCATATCTCATCCCTTTCACTCCTCATCCCTCATCCCTCATCCCTCATCCCTTTCGCTTTTCATTCATCATTCATCGTTCATCATTCCTCATTCCTCATTCCTCATCCCTCATCCCTTTCGCTTCTCATTCATCTTTCATCGTTCATCATTACTAGGAAATAGTTATGGCAGAGATACTTCGCAATCTTAGACGGCGGGTTCGCAGCATCCGCAACACCATGCAGGTGACACGTGCGATGGGCATGGTGTCGGCGGCCAAGTTGCGCCGCACCCAAGCGGCGCTGGCCGCCGCCCGCCCTTACGCCGAAAAAATCAAGGCGCTTCTGGCACGCGTGGCCGCCAGCGTATCGGGCGAACTGGCCCATCCGCTGTTTGCACGACGCGGGGAGAAGACAATCACCCTCGTGCTGTTCACCGGCGACCGCGGTCTGTGCGGCGCGTTCAACGCCAATGTTATCCGCCAAGCCGAGCAATTCCTCGAACCCTGGGGAAAAGGTCGGGCGCAGTTGTATTGTGTCGGCAGGCGCGGTCGCGACCACTTTGCGCGGCGCGGCTGGACCCTTGTGGAGCAGGTGCACGACGTGCGCGGCCGCGTGGACCTCGATGTAACGCGCCGGATTGCCCGCCGCGCCCAAGAGATCTATCTCAACGGCGAAACCGATGCCGTCTATCTGGCGTACAATGTCCAACTGTCGGCCGCAAATGTACGCCCGAAAGTGGAAAAATTCCTTCCGCTCGATCCGGCGGCAATGGGACTGGAGGACGACGGCGGGTCGGCGGTGGAGTATATCTTCGAGCCATCGCGCGAGGCGGTGTTTGCCCAACTCCTGCCGCGCTTTTGCGAATCGCGCATGTTTGCCGTGCTGGCCGAGGCGCTGACCGCCGAACATACTGCGCGGATGATGGCCATGAACAATGCCACGAGCAACTGCGATGAATTGATCAACACGATCACGCTGCGCATGAACAAGGCGCGCCAAGCCGCAATTACCAAGGAGATCAGCGAAATTATGGGCGGGGCCGAGGCGCTGGCGAAGTAAGAGGTTAGGGCAAGAGGTTAGGGGTTGGAGGGAAGCATGGGCTTGTGAAAAAGGATTACGGCCACGCTGCCCATTCAATAGAGTCAGAGCAAAGCACTCCACCGCGAGGTAAATAAATGGCAGAAGGAATCGTTCGCCGCGTAATCGGTCCCACCGTGGACCTCGAATTCCCCGCTGATGCACTGCCGGCCATCCTCAATGCCGTTCGCATTGATGATGACGCCCGCAATATCCACATCACGGTCGAGGTCGCCCAGCACCTCGGCAACAACCTCGTGCGGTGCATCTCGATGCAGAGCACCGACGGCCTTGTCCGCGGCATGAAAGCGGTGGACACGGGCAGCCCGATCACCGTGCCCGTCGGCGAGCAATGTCTTGGCCACATTTTCAACCTGCTTGGCGAAGTGCTCGACGACCGCGGCGCCCTGCCTCATCCCGAAAAGCGTCTGCCGATTCACCGCGAGCCGCCGCACTTGGACGAACAGGTGCCGGCGGCCCAGATATTTGAGACCGGCCTCAAGGTCATTGACCTTCTGGCACCCTATCCCAAAGGCGGCAAGATTGGGTTGTTCGGCGGTGCGGGGGTCGGCAAGACCGTCATTATCATGGAACTCATCCACAACATTGCGCAAGAGCACGGGGGCTATTCGGTGTTCGGCGGAGTGGGCGAGCGAACACGCGAAGGCAACGACCTGTGGCTGGAGATGAATCATTCGGGTGTCATCAACAAAGACGATCCCGGCAAGTCGCGCGCAGCACTGGTGTTCGGCCAGATGAACGAACCGCCGGGCGCACGGCTCCGCGTCGGGCTTTCGGCGCTGACCATGGCCGAGTATTTCCGCGACGAAATGGGCATGGATGTGCTTCTCTTCATTGACAACATCTTCCGCTTTGTTCAGGCGGGCAGCGAAGTCAGTGCGCTGCTCGGCCGCATGCCTTCGGCCGTCGGCTATCAGCCGACTCTGGCCACCGAGCTGGGCGTCTTGCAGGAGCGAATCACCTCGACCAAGCGCGGTTCGATCACTTCCGTTCAGGCCATTTACGTGCCCGCCGACGACCTGACCGACCCTGCGCCGGCCACCACGTTTTCGCATCTCGACGCCACAACCGTGCTCTCGCGCCAGATTGCCGAACTCGGCATCTATCCGGCGGTGGACCCGCTCGACTCGACCTCGCGCATTCTCGACCCCAACGTGGTCGGGCCGGAACACTATCAGACGGCGCGGCGCGTGCAGGCCGTGTTGCAGCGCTACAAAGATTTGCAGGACATCATAGCGATTCTGGGCGTGGACGAGCTGAGCGACGAGGACAAGGTGATTGTGGCGCGCGCGCGCCGTATCCAGAAGTTCCTCTCCCAGCCGTTTTTCGTTGCGCAGGAATTCACGGGCCGGCCGGGCAAATACGTCAAACTCGAAGACACGATCAAAAGCTTCAAGAAAATCGTGGACGGCGAAATGGACGCTCTGCCCGAACAGGCCTTCTACATGTGCGGCGGCATCGAGGACGCTATCGCGCAGGCGGAAAAGATGAAGTAGATGTGGCTGGTGAGTTGTGGGGTGTGAGTGTGTGGATTGGGGTTGCGGAAAGGTTTCTGTTGACCTATCCATCTTGGCCATCTCGTCCGCCCCGTCCACACCGCCACCCAATAAAAGTCTAACACCAAAGGGTTTTTTCCATGCCGGATTTCCGACTCCAAATCGTGACCGCTGAACGCATGGTGTTCGACGAAGACGTCACCTCAATTATCGCGCCGGGAACGGTCGGCTATCTTGGCGTTCTCGCCCACCACGCGCCGCTGCTCACGACTCTTGAGCCCGGGCGCCTGACCGTCCGCCGCGGCGACCACGTCCGCCAATACCGCATTTCCGCCGGTTTCCTTGAAGTCCGCAACAACGTCGCCACGATCCTCTGCGATTCGCTGGAAAGTGTGTAGGCGAACCACGGAGTTCACAGATTCGCGCAAATTTGATTATCTCACAGCGGGCCGCAACTGTCGAAGGCGTTAGTTCCATCTGGGGCGAGTACAATGACATTTGCTCTACGAAAACCCTGCGCAGCAAAATCTCGTTGCCTCCCGGCAAAGCGGTTGAGATATGGATGCAACGGTGAGTTGTATGATCTGTGATAATTTGTGAGATTTGTGGTTTAATAAAAACGACCCTTCCCGAAAGCTGGGCTGTCATGTCGCGCACCTACTTTGATAACCTCCGGGATTTTATCGCCTTTCTCGAACGCGAAGGCGAACTGCGCCGCATTCGCGTGCCGGTGAGTCCGCGCTTGGAGATGACCGAGATCGCCGACCGTGTGGTCAAACAGGGTGGGCCGGCCTTGCTGTTTGAGAATCCGGTGAGGGAGGAAGGTCGGCCTTCTTACGAAGGCGGCTACGAAGAGCACCGGCGGGCCGCCGGCGGTCCAACTGAAGGTCGGCCTTCTTACGGCGGCCGCTACAACATCCCCGTCCTCATGAACGCGATGGGCACGCGTCGCCGCATGCAGTTGGTCCTCGGCAGCGAGGCCATCTCCGACATCACGGCGAACTATCTTTCGCTGCTTGACCAGCACGAAGCGCCGTCATTTCTCGAAAAGCTCAAAATGCTGCCGCGCCTCAAAGAGGTCGCCGATGCGCTGCCAACCGTCGTTCGCGACGCGCCGTGTCAGGAAGTCGTGATGCAGCGGCCGTCGTTCGAGCCGTTTCCCATCCTGACGTGCTGGCCGGGCGACGGTGGGCCGTTCATTACGCTGCCGCTGGTCTTCACGCGCGACCCGGACACAGGCCGTCCCAACTGCGGCATGTATCGCATGCAGATATTCGATGCGACCACGTCCGGCATGCACTGGCAAATTCACAAGGGCGGCGCGCTTCACTACCGCAAGGCCGAGTCGCGCGGCCAGCGCCTGCCCGTCTCGGTCGCGGTCGGCGGCGACCCGGTCGTGACGTTTGCTGCGGCCTGTCCGCTGCCGCCCGACTCCGATGAGATGCTTCTGGCCGGACTGATCCGCAAGCGCGGCGTGCGGATGGTCAAGAGCCTCACCAACGACATCCTTGTTCCCGCCGAATCCGAGATTGTCTTCGAAGGCTACGTCGAACCGAACGAGCGGCGGCGCGAAGGCCCCTTCGGCGACCACACCGGTTTCTACTCACTGCCTGACGATTTTCCCGTCTTTCATCTTACCTGCGTCACACACCGCCGCGATCCGATCTATCACGCCACTGTGGTTGGCCGCCCCCCGATGGAAGACTGCTTCATGGGCGAGGCCATCGAGCGCCTGTTCCTGCCGGTGATCAAGCGCCTCCTGCCGGAGATTGTGGACCTGCACATGCCGTTTGCCGGCGTCTTCCACAATCTGGTGCTGGTGGCCATCCGCAAACGCTACCCCGGCCACGCGCGCAAAGTGATGCACGGCTTGTGGGGACTCGGCCAGATGATGACCACAAAAGTCATCGTTGTGGTGGACGAAGATGTGAACGTGCACGATTCCGAAGAGACGGCGTGGAAGGTGCTGAATCACATAGACCCGCAGCGCGACCTCGAATTTGTCCTCGGCCCGATTGACACGCTCGACCACGCTTCGCGCCTGCCCAATTTCGGCTCGAAGGTCGGTATTGATGCCACGCGCAAATGGCCCGAAGAGGGTTTCACCCGCCCTTGGCCCGAGGAAATCCGCATGTCGCCCGACGTGAAAAAGCGGATTGACAGCCTATGGAAAGAGTTGGGGTTGTAAATGAAAACGGCCGGCGGGGGATAGTGGCTATTGATGCTGCCTTCGCCCATCAAAGGCCGGTCTTATAATTGCGCAAAACATCGAAATACATCCGGCCGCTTTCGTGGAGTTCTGTCGCCGCTGAATGATAGCCGGTATTGCGTTCTTTGGACTCTTCGGTCTAAACATCCAGCCAATTTGCGAAACTCTTTTCTAACTTCTAACCTCTTGCCTCTGCCCTCTTTGGTTGTGGCCGGCGGCCATGTTAGCTGGGCGCTCCATGCATTTTCAGGCAGGGATGCCGGAATTCGACTTGAAAAACTGCCGCAAATCACCTTGCGCAAAGCGGCTTTACGCCGCGCACTTTGGTATCAATGGCAAGAAACTTATCCCGCGATGTAATAAACAATGTCCGGAAATCCTTGCCGCCGAAGACCACGTTCGAGGCATAGGGCACAGCGATAACACCAATCTGCTTTCCCTGTGGCGTATAGACACAAACCCCGATCTTGCCGCAGGCGATATAAAGATTGCCCTGCTCGTCGAGGGTCATGCCGTCGGGGCCGCCGGGCAGGTCAATCCAAGACTGTTCGTTGGCCAAAACACCGGGCGACTTGACGTCGTATTTATAGATCTTCCGCCCGCCGTTGTCGGCCAGATACAGGGTCTTGAAATCGGCGGTCAGCAAAACACCGTTGGGCTTTTTGCATACGGTTGAAACGCGCGTGACCTTGCCCTGCGGCGAGACATAATAGACGTCTTCCTTCATGACCGCTTTCTGGCCGGCGTGTGAGTAACAGGGGTCGGTGAAATAGAAACCGTCCACCTCGTCAATGGCGAGATCGTTGGGCTCATTAAAGTGTGTGCCGTCAATTTCGGAGACAAGGACGGTTTTCTTCTTGGTCTTCACGTCGAATTTCACCACACGATACGCCGCCCCTTCGCAGACATACAGTTCGCCCTTGCTGTTCATCATCATGCCGTTGGCGTCGGTGCTGTCGCTGACAAACACGCTGACACCCTTGCCCACTTCGTAGAAGTGAATCGAGTTGTTCTTGCCGTCGGAGAAATAGACGTTGCCGTGGGCATCGGCCGCCGGCCCTTCGGTAAATCCATAGCCGCCGGCAATTTCGCGCCATTGCGTTCCCGGAGCGATCACGTCGTCGAGGGTGACGGCGCCGGCGGCGGCAGCGGTCGAGGCGACCATGCCGAATCCTGCGCCAAGCATTCCAAGCCGGAGGATGATTTTCAGCGTTGCCATACGAGATTTCTCCTTGGCAGCGCTCAAGGTCCGATGCCCAGCCCATCGGATGTTTTGTGCGAGCGCCGCACGCGGGTTATTTTGCGCCGCCTTCTGCGGCCTTTTTGGGATAATCCGCATCGCAGGCCACACGGAACCCCGCCCAGTCATAGGTCAGCCAGCTGGCGAAGCGGCGGCGGCGCGCCGTGCGGCAATACGATTCCGAATAGCCCCACGACCCGCCGCGCATGACCTGCATTTCGCGGTTGTCCTCGTCAAAGTTTTCGCGGCTGCCGTCCGTCACATACGGATAGGGCTTCCAGATGCTCGAAGTCCATTCCCACGCATTGCCCGCCATGTCGTAGAGGCCAAACGGCGTGGGCGGGAATTGCCCGACCGGCGCAGGGCCTTCCCACTTGTCTTTGCCGCCGACGCCGCGGATGTTCGCCAAGTCGTGGCTGATTGCCCCCGTGGCCGTCGGATATTCGAATTGCTTGCCGGCGGCGGCTGCATACTCCCATTCGGCTTCGGACGGCAGACGCAAGCCCGCCCATTTGCAATAGGAAACCGCCGACTCCCAGATGAGTCCCACAATCGGCTGTTGCGGATCATTATACCCCACCTCGCCCCAGTGAAGCGGTTCGGGCACTTCGCCGAGGTCGTAGAATGGGGCAAACTGGCGGTTGGTGACCTCGTATTTTCCGAGCCAGAAGCTTTTGACGGTAACTTTGTGCGGGGGCTTCTCGTCTTCATCGCCTTTGTCGCTTCCCATGGTAAATTCGCCGCCGGCGATGAAGACCAGCACCGAGCCGTCTTTCGGATTGAGCCACTCGTCGCCGGCTTTGGGTTCGCGGCCGCTCTGGGGCGTCCATCGCTTGGAGGCATCGAGACCGGTTTCGGCCGGTGCCCCGCAGGCCAAACCGGCGTTGAGAGCCGCCAAAACCAGAAAGGCAAATACACAGGTTGCTTGTCGGGTTGTCATGATGAGACCTCGCGTGTGAATTTGGGTGAATAGGATGGACATGGTGGACAATGTGGACATCCTAGACGTTATGTTTTCGCGTTCTTTATTTCTCTTTTACGGCGGTCCAAGAGGCTTTTTCGCTCCAGCCGTCCTTGCGAAGCTGGCCGCCGGCGTTGGCGTCTTCGAGCACGCCGGTAAAAATGACCCCGCGCGATTCTTCGTCGCCGTTAGACGCAGGGATCTCGAAATACACGCTGGTGCCCCACGCGTAAAAGTGCCAGAGTTCGGTCTGCATGGTCTCTTTGCCTTTGGCGTACCTCGCGGTCAGCTGGCCGTTTTTGCGTTCGATGTGCAACACGCCGTCGAGCGGCTCAGGGCTGTTTTGCGTCTGAATGCGCCAAGCGCCGGTCAGATCGGCCGGTTTGCGTTTGGCGATCCACTCTTGGGGGGCGTCTTTGCCGGCTTGTCGGGTCCCCGTGATCGTATCGCCGTCCACACGCCCCTTAAAAGCAACACGCGTTAGGCGCTTGCCTTCGGGGACTTGGGCGGTAAAGGCAATGTCGCGGCCGCTGAGCGAGACATCGCGCAAACGGTTCGGCTTGCCTTGGCCCGCGGTCAGGGAACCCTGCACGGTCTGAAACTCCTGCGTCAGCGTCAGACGCATGGGAATTTCACCCGAGGCGGTTTTCTCAGTCCACTCCCACGTGCCGCCGACCGGCGCGGGGATGATCCACAGGTAAATGGCGTCGTTTCGGGCTTTGGGGATGTTGACTTCCTTGTCGGGTTTCCAGTCGGCCATGTCAAAGGCGTGCGAGACGATTCGAACGCCGGGCTGAAGCTCGCGGAAGCACTTGGGGCGCAGTTTGAGATTGACCTCGTCGAGCAGATACATGGTAAGGGCGGTGGCGGGCCGCAGGTCCTGGTCAAAGATGTCGCCTTGGACAAAGGTGAGCTTATCGGCCACGCCGGCGGCTTCGGCGTTTTCCTTGGACTCTTCGATGCGCTGGGGGTCGAGGTCCACGCCGAATCCCTTGGCGCCGTATTGCTTGGCGGCGGCGATCAGAATGCGGCCGTCGCCGCAGCCGAGATCGAAGACATAGTCGGAGCTTGTAATGCCGGCGAGTTTGAGCATTTCCTCAACGACCTGCGGGGGTGTAGGCTCGAAGGGAACGTCGAGGTCGGGTTCTTTTTTGTCGGCGCGTGCGAAAATACCCAGCAGGAGAATAACCAGGGTAAAGCACGATATTCGATGGATGCGTTGCCACGATGCATGTGCCATTGCTTCAATCCTTTTGGGCAAAAATTAGGTATTACGAAAGATCTTTTTGAGTCAGTCCACCTTTACAAACGAAGTGTCAAGGTGAAAGTCCAACTCTGAGCGAGACCCGAGCAAACCTTTCCGGCGGGAGTTACGCCCTTCCCAAGCGCCGGTGGCGGAGACTGTCATAGAGCGCTGCAGCCACAATGGCCGCACCGATAATGATCCGCTGGGTGATGGCATCCACGCCCACAGTGTTCAAGCCGTTGTTCAGGATCGCCATGATCAGCGCGCCGAGCGCCGTGCCCAGAACCGACCCCTCGCCACCCATCAGGCTGGTGCCGCCAATTACCACCGCCGCAATCGCATAGAGCTCATAGGCCTCGCCCGCCAGATAGCTGCCCTCCGACAGCCGCACCCAATAGACAATACCCGCCAGCGCCGCGCATAAACCTGAAATTGCAAACGCCGCAATCCGCACGCGGTGAACCGGCACGCCCGACAACCGGCTGGCCTCCAAGTTCCCCCCTGCCGCATAAATATAACGCCCGAACCGTGTCCGGCTTAGAACAAACCACGCCACCGCCACCGCCGCCAGCGAAACTGCGATCGGCAGCAAATAGCGAATGGTGCCCGAACACGCCAGACGCTGCGGCACCTTGCCGCTGATCAGATAGGCTAGTCCGCGCGCGACCAGAAACATGCCCAGTGTTACAATGAACGACTGGACACGGCCCCACACCGTGATCGCACCGTTGAGCCAGCCGCCCCCAACACCGGCAGCAAGAGACGCCAGCGTGGCCAAGCCGTAGGCAGCAAGCGGCGAAACCCCGTCGCCCAGCATTGCGCGCGCCGTCACCACAAACACCACATTGCACAGCGCAAGGAGCGAACCGACCGACAAATCAATTCCCGCCACAAGAATGACAAAGGTCATCCCGACGCCAAGGATCAGGTTGATCGCGCCCTGCTCGATGATCAGCCGCTGATTGTGCCAGTTGACAGCATAGCGGCCGTCGGCTTCCTCGACCAGAAGAAAGATGGGCGCACGCAGCCGCCACTGGGAGATGTGCCAAAAACTGCCGCCCCAGTCGAGCGCCGACAGGGCGGTCAGAATCACATAGATGGCGGCCATGACCGCAAGCAGCGGGAGCAAGCGGCGCAGCTCGGATGTGGCGGCGGATTTCATGAGAGACGCTGCAAGAATAAGCATAGGACGGATGGGTCGGATTAGACCCATCCGTCCCGGAGGATGTGTTTTGCCCCAACCGTGCGAGCCTACTTGCCCATCTTGCGCAGGTTTTCGAGGCAGCGCCGGACATCGCCGAGCGGGTCGGGGCCGCCGCGCTCATGCTCGACGATATACCACTCGGTGCCGCCTTTTTCGCAAAGGGCGAACACTTCGTCCCACTTTACCTCGCCCTCGCCGATGACGGCAGTTTTCGGTCCGCCGGCTTCCTTGAGATGAATCGTGGTGGCGCGGCCGGGGAACTTGCGCAGGACGGCATAGGGATCGCCTCCGCCTTCGAGACAATTGCCGACGTCCAGTTGCATGACCACTTCCTTATGGGTGGCGCCGAAGAAGATATCCCAAGGGGTCTCGTCGCCGATCTTCTTGAAGTCGCCGCCGTGGGCATGATAGCCAACCAGCATGCCATCGGCTTTGACCTTCTCCGCCAGCTCGTTGAACAGTTTGGCCGTTTCGAGCCACGATTCTTTGGATACCGTGCGCTCTTTTGGCATGCTCGGGACGATCAGGTATTTATTGCCGAGGATTTTATTGAACTCCACCGTCGCCTTGAGATTGTCGCCCAGAAGGGTGGACAGGGCCGTGTGGGTGCCGCAGCAAACCAACCCGTTGTCGTCCATAAGTTTGCGCAGCTCCTTGGCATCGCGGCCGTAGTAGCCGGCATACTCGACGCCGGCGTAGCCCATCTTGGCCACGGCGGCCAGAACGGCCGGAAGGTCTTTGGCGCATTGTTCGCGCACGGAATACAGCTGGAGGCCGATGGGGATTTTCTTGGCCGCCTTGCCGGCTTGCTTCTTGCCTTTGCCGGCGTCCTTCTTGCTCTTGCCGGCGCCGGCCGCTTCCGCGCAGTGGGGCAGCACGGTTACGGCCGTCAAACCGGCCACTCCGACTTTGAAGAAACTGCGTCGCGAGATTCCACGATTGGAAAGATCCATTTTCGCTAACTCCTTTCTATGTGAAATGGTGGCATAACATCCGCTTGTTCGCGTGCCATCAATTTGGGCGCGAGGCATTATTACGGCAACTCCACGTTCTCAAAGACAAAGGGCGCCTCGACCGTTTCCACCGCGCCGAACACGGCCACGCGCATCTCCAGCGGCCCGGTCGGATTGCCAAAGCCGAATTCCGTCTGCAACTGCCCGACGCCATTGGTTACCTCCTGCCGGCGGCTGACCGAATTAGGCACGAGCCGTTCGCCTTGCGCGTTGAAAAAGTCAAAATCGCCCAGCCGCTGCACATCGCCCGACGCTTCGAGCGTCACCGTACCGCCGGCCGCCCGGATTACCCTCAGCGTCACCGCCGGTCCGGCGTCGAGATCCAGCGCTGTTCCGACCAACGACTCGATGTTGGGGAACCTGCGTTCTTTCATTTCGCCGATCTGGACAGCAATCTTGCCCCCGACCCAGCGCAGCATCTTCGCCGCGGGCGCCGGCAGCCCCAGATGCGCCGTCACCGCGGCCGTGGTCCCGCCGGTTTGCTCCGGAATGGCAACGGCCACGCGGATTTCCCTGCCTTTGCCCGGCCGCAGGGCGGTTACGCCGGCGGGCGCGGAAGCCGACACTGTGGTTTGAACCTTAATCGAGCGGCTGACCGACTCTGTCACCGTCGCCCCGCCGGCAACGCTCTTGCGCGATGTGCGCTTGACGGATGTCAGAACGGGAACCGACGCACCGGTGTCGTCAAGGGCGCGGATGATCTCGATTTCGCCGACGCTGCGAATCCGCCGACCGTCGGTCACGCGGATCATCAAGGCCAAATCCACCCCGGGGGTTTGCAATTCGGCAGTCTCCGCCTGCGGTGCGGTTGAGGCTTTTGCGCGAATGACGGACACCCCGCTCAGAGAAACCTGAACGGGCGGCTGCGCGTTCACTGTCAGAAGCATTGCGCTCAATGCTACGGTCATCACACCAATCACCGTTGTTTTCATGGCCATCCTCCGTTGTAGGTCTGTCAACGGAGATGCTGGACGGCTCGTGGCGGCGCGTCAAGTGCCAAGCGCGGAGCATATCGTGTCAAATGTATTGACAGGGAGACCCCACAGCGTTTTGGTTGCGACAGATTGACAGCCGGAAAAACTATTCAGACGGCGGAGGTGCGGAGGCATGAAATCTCGCGGAATCAACCGGAGGCGATTTGTCGCGGCAACGGCATGGACAGGTGTCGGACTGACCGCAGCGAACTATGCGCGCGCGGCCGGCGCCAATGACAAAATCGGCGTCGGATTTATCGGCTGTGGCGGTCGAAGCACCGCCCATATCAACATGGTCAAGAAACTGATTGATGCCGGCGAGCCGCTGGAAATCGTCGCCATGTGCGATGTCTACAAGCCGCGCGCCAACAAAAAAGCCGACGGCACCAGCGCCCGCATTTACATGGACCACCGCGAACTGCTCGCCGACCCCGCCGTGGACGTGGTCTGCATCTCGACGCCCGACCATCATCACGCCCAGCAGGCCATTGACGCCATGCGCGCAGGCAAAGACGTCTATTGCGAAAAGCCAATCAGCCACTGGCGGCAGTTTGAACTCACCAAAGAACTGGCGCGCGTGGCCCGGGAAACCAAGCGGGTGTTTCAGGCCGGAACGCAGGGACTCGGCGACCCGGTGTGGCGGCAGGCCGAGCAGTTGGTGCGCGAGGGCGCCATCGGCCAGCCCGTTCATGCGCAATGCGGCTATTTTCGCACGGGCGACTGGGGCGAGCGCGGTATGCCCATTGACGACCCCCATGCAAAACCCGGCCCGGATTTGCTGTGGGAGAAGTTCCTCGGCGACTCGCCCAAACGCCCCTTCGATGTCAGCCGCTTTTTCCGCTGGCGCATGTACGAGGACTACGCCGGCGGGCCGGTCACCGACCTCTTTCCGCACACCCTCACGCCGATTGTCAAAGTGCTCGGTGTCAAGTTCCCCAGCGTGGTCGTGGCCACGGGCGGCATCTTTCGCTATCCGGAGCGCGAGATTCCCGATACGTTCAACATGCTCCTTGATTATCCGGAGAAACTGACCATCGCAGTGCTGGGCACGCAGGCCAACGACTATGGCGTGCCGGATGTCTTTCGCGGCTGGGACGGCGCGCTGTATTTCGAGGGACAAAACATCGTCATCCAGCCGGTGCGCGAGGCGAAAAAGGAGAAACGCGTCCTCCCGACCGAGCGGCAGATGGCGCGCGAAGGCTCGGCCGAAACCTTCGAGAATCACTGGCGGGATTTCCTCCGCTGCGTGCGCACGCGCGAAGCCCCGCAAGGCCATATCGAACTGGCCTACCACGTTCAAACGGCCTTGCAGATGGGCATGCTGTCGTTGCGCCACGGCAAGGCGGTGAGGTTTGATCCGAAAAAGGAAGAGATCGTCGTGTGACATGAACGGTGGAAGGGTTTACAGCGACTACAAGATCAGCACCGACGTGTTTCAAGAAGGTGGTATCATGCCAAACCACATAAAAAAAATTCTAGAGCAATTTTGCGATCTTATGAAGGAATACGACTTCCCAGCCATTGATCAAAAAAAATTGAGACACCTAATTGGCGAAAGTGTTGCTCATGTACAGGCCCAGCTTTATCTGACATCAGCAGGACTCTTGTACGTTCACA